>SYJV01000267.1 GCA_005798335.1 Planctomycetaceae bacterium
CCTAATGAACCTTGATTTGATCGCCAAGCTTTAATTACAGTATGCTCCGGCTGTGGAGCGAGTTTGCCGAGCCAAGTACAATTGAATTGAAATGCGTGCGGAGCAATGGCAGCCACGAAGCGCGATTATTATGAAGTCCTAGGCATTGGACGCTCCGCGACACAGGATGAAGTTGCCAAGGCTTATCGCAAGCTGGCGATGAAATATCATCCTGACAGCAACCGCGACGACAAGGATGCCGTTGAGAGGTTCAAAGAAGCTGCCGAAGCGTACGAGATCCTCAGTGACCAAACCAAACGTGCGCGCTACGACCAGTTTGGTCATGCGGGTGTCGATGGCGGTCGCGCTGGGGGCTTCCAAGACGCTAGCGATATATTCGAAGCCTTTGGCGATGCTTTCAGCGGTACAATCTTCGAAGACTTTTTCGGCGGACGCTCGCGGAATCGTGTTCGCAAAGGCGCCGATGTTCGCTGCGATGTGACGCTAGAACTAGAGGAAGCGGCCAGCGGCACGCGCAAACAAGTTTCCTTGACCAAGCACGGAAAATGTGGGACCTGCAACGGCAACGGAGCCGAACCTGGTTCAGAGCCGCAAGTCTGTCAAAAGTGCCGCGGTCGAGGGCAAGTCGTTCAATCGACGGGCATCCTGCGAGTTCAAACTACGTGCCCGCATTGTCGTGGTTCGGGACGGACGATCTCTAAGCCATGCCGCAAATGCGATGGATCGGGAATGCTGCCCAGCGAATTTGTGCTGGAAGTAGCGATCCCTGCCGGCGTCGACGACGGCATGCGCGTAAGGCTGCCCGGCGAAGGTCAAGCCAGCCCCGATGGCGGTCCGCCGGGCGATGCGTATTGCTTCATTCACGTCCGGCCACATAAGATCTTTCGTCGCGAAGGTAGCGATCTAATCATTCTGGCGCCTTTGAGTTATTCACAAGTTGCGCTCGGTTCCAAGCTTGAAATTCCAACGCTCGAGGGACGCTACACGCTCGACATTCCCGCTGGGACGCAAAGCGGCGAGATCTTTAAACTGCGCGGACGCGGCGTTCCAGATCCGCGCAATGGTTTGCGGGGTGATTTGCTCGTTCAGACCTTTATTGAAGTTCCCAAGAAACTGAATGGTCGCCAAGCGGAATTGCTGCGCGAGCTGGCCGAGCTGGAACAGACTCACGTCACTCCCCATCGAAAATCTTTTCTCGAACGGATGTGGGATAACTTGCGTAGCGATTCGGAGAGCGATTCTCCCAAAACGAATAAGGAGTAACCAACATGAACTCTACTAATCCATCGACCGAAGCAGACAATTCGTCCGTCGATCCCTTAGAGACTGATTTGCACGCTGATGCACTTGAGGCAATCGCCGACGAAACGGCAGCGGACTCAAACGACTTTGGCGGCCAGTCATCCGATTCAACCGCTGAACTTCGTTGTCGCTTGGATGAAGCCGAAAAGGAAGTCTTACGGAGTCGAGCCGAACTTGAAAATGCTCGCAAACGACTTCAACGTGACGCGGAACAACAAGTGCGTTACGCGAATCTCCCGTTGGTGCGGGATCTGTTGGATGTGATTGACAACTTAAATCGGGCGGTCGGCGCGGCTGCGAGTGAATCGGGTAGTGCCCAAGTGCTATCGGATGGAGTTAAACTGGTCGCTCGCCAATTCACGGACGTGCTCGCTAGGTACGCTTGCAAGCCGATCGAGTCCGTTGGCAAGACGTTTGATCCGAATATTCACGAAGCGATCGCTCAGATGCCCAGTCCGTCCGTTCCCGCAGGTAGTGTTGCTCAGGAAGTGGCCATCGGTTACACATTGCACGACCGTGTAATTCGGCCCAGTCAAGTCATCGTCAGCACTGGCCCTGCCTAACATGGGCTAACAAGTTACCAAGAAACTTCCCTGTCGAAGCCAGTCTTCACGAGAGTTCGGAGTTGACCGACAATATGCCCACTTATGATTACGTATGCGATGCATGTGAACACGCATTCGAACATTACCAAGGCATCAACGATGACAAGTTGACTAAGTGCCCCAAGTGTCGCAAGAACAAGCTTCGCCGGTTACTAGGTACGGGCTCTGCAGTAGTGTTTAAGGGATCGGGGTTTTACCAAACGGATTATCGCAGCGAGTCATATAAGAAGGCCCAAGCGGCCGAGAAACCAGCCAGCTCCGAAGGCTCATCCAGCGGCGATTCCGCCAAAAGCGAATCGGGCGGAACGACCAAAAACACGGACTCAAAGGCACCAAAATCAGGCACTGATTCTCCTTCGAAATCTACTAAGTCGAAGAAGAAAAACGATTAGCTACCTGGTTGTGCAAGGCTGTTGTTGGCATGCCGCGCAAATCAGTTAAGCTAGTGGTTTCGTGGCAAACTCGTTTAACCCGCAGCCGTAGGCGAGGATTACATCGAGTAATTTGCTTGGCGCGAAATACTCGATGTATTCCTCGCCTACGGC
This sequence comes from Planctomycetaceae bacterium, assembly GCA_005798335.1. GTDB lineage: Bacteria > Planctomycetota > Planctomycetia > Pirellulales > Pirellulaceae > Aureliella. The sequence goes on from SYJV01000267.1 coordinate 2,453, forward strand.
TGCGGGTTAAACGAGAGTGCCGAACATGGCAAGCTATTGCCCGCCGCCCATCATTGGAAACATATCGCGGGCCATTTGAATACCGGCAGGTCCGACGAGCACGACGAAAATGCCGGGGAAGATGAATAGCACCAGTGGGAAAATCAGTTTCACTGCCGTCTTCGCAGCTTTCTCTTCCGCGATCTGCTGGCGGCGAATCCGCATGGAATCGCTTTGCACGCGCAATGCGTTCGCAATACTCGAACCAAATTTATCGGCTTGAATCAATATCGAAGCCAGCGCACGCAAATCATCGACGCCGGTTCGCGCCCCAAGATCTTGCAGCACTTGTCCTCGGGCACGGCCCATCTGCAGATGCAGATTGCATAGGCCAAATTCGTCAGCAATGATGCGGTAGCTATTCTTCATTTCGTCGCTAACTTTGCGCATCGCCTGGTCCAATCCCAAACCGGCTTCGACGCACACTACCAACAAGTCGAGTGCATCGGGCAATCCAAGAAATATCTGTTGCTTGCGCCGATTGCCTAGGAATTTAAGGACCAACACAGGCAAATAGAAGCCGACTGCTGTCACAAAAAAGATTCTGAATCCTGCAGCGGATGTGAATCCGTACATGAATAGTGACACACCGCCCGCGAGGATCAAGAACAGTCCTGCGCACAACGTGCGGACCGCCAAGTAAGTCGTCGGAGCACTCTCGCTACGAAAGCCAGCTTCGACCAGCTCTTGGCGCAATTTACCAAGCTGGCTGGCGTTCATTTGAAGTGGTTTGGCCAACGTCGGGGAAGCTCTTTGCAATACGCGTGAGATGGCCTCGGATTTCTTTTGTTCACGATCGTCAGCGCGTCCGTTCTTGCGTTTGGGGTCACGCATTTCGTCCAAGCGTTGCTCCGCGCGCGCTTTTTCGCCGGTCATCATTTCCAGCACGATCCATGCGACCGCACCGATAGCGATGAAAGTGGCTAGAGGAATGAGCAATTGAGGTGACAGCGACAATGCCAGGAGCATGGGAATCAAACCTTGATGCTAATGATTTTGCGAATAACTAAAGCGCCGACCAATTGCAGCACCAGCGCACCGGCCAACAGTTTTCGCCCTGTTGGATCTTTGAACAGTACCATTGCGTATTCTTGATTGAGGTAGAACATGACTGCAAACAAAGTTGGCGGTAATGCTAACAGCACGATGCCAGACAAACGTCCTTCGCCGGTCAGCGCTTGAATTTGTCCGGCCAGCTTGAATCGATCTCGAACTAACCGTCCGATCTTGTCGAGGATCTCCGCCAAATCACCACCCGTCGCTCGTTGCAGTACTACGGCGGTGGCGAAAAAACGTATGTCCATATTGGGAACACGAATCGTCATATCTTGCAGCGCTTCCTCCAGCGGAATGCCGAGGTTCTGTTCTTCGAACGCTCGACCGAACTCGCGCGCAATCGGATCCTGCATTTCGGAGGCAATCAAGCCAAAGCCCGCGGCCAGCGAATGGCCAGATCGCAATGACCGGCTGAGCAATTCTAGTGCTTCGGGCAATTGTTGATTGATTTTGTTAAGGCGACTCTTGCGGCGAATGAACAGCCAGAAAATCGGCAAGACTCCCGTGCAAATCGCAAACGCGGGCAATAGGAATTTGGGCGTAGGCGTGACGACGCAAATCACGGCGCCAACCGCAGCCGCGATGACGCAAATCGTCATAAATTTCGCGCCGGACATTTGCACGTCCGCCTGTTCCATAATGTGTTTGACGTTACCGAGGCGGGCCAGCAATTCATCGGCCATGCTCTTGGTGTCATCCAGCGGGCTCGACAGCAGGCTCGGTTTGTCTCCTTTGTTGCTGCCGGGCCGACCCTTCTGGCTGGTCAGTGCGTTCAGCCGATCTTCGGCAGAACTATCTGCCGAGTTATTGAGCATGGAAGCGGCGTAGCCAACCACAGCCGCCACGCCGATTCCGACCGAAATCATGATGATGATTGTCAACATATTTCCAACTCACTTTTGCCGACTGACCACTGGCCGTCGGGTTCGATTAGGCTTGCATGATAACTCGTTGGCGAAACGCGCTGGCGGGCAATCTTACTCCGGCGGATTCCAAGCGTTGCATGAAAGTTGGCCGTACGCCGGTGCACTCGAAATGCCCAAATGCTCGACTGTTCTCATCAATGCCGCCTTGCACGAACCGGTAGATGTCTTGCATGACCACGGTCTCTTGTTCCATGCCAACGACTTCCGTAATGTGCGTCACACGTCGCGGGCCACCTTGCAGACGACTGGCCTGCACGATCAGGTTGACGGCACTGGAAATCTGCTGACGGATGGCTTTGATCGGTAAGTCGTAGCCTGCCATCATCACCATCGTTTCCAATCGCGCCATACCGTCGCGCGGGTTATTCGCGTGGATGGTTGTCAGCGAGCCGTCGTGGCCAGTGTTCATCGCCTGCAACATGTCCAGCGTTTCACCACCACGGCATTCGCCGATGATAATGCGTTCCGGACGCATGCGCAACGCGTTCTTGACCAAGTCGGTCGCCGATATCGCGCCGCGGCCTTCGATATTGGCAGGACGCGTTTCCAAGCGGACGACGTGATCCTGTTGCAACTGTAATTCAGCCGCGTCTTCGATGGTTACGATACGTTGGTCGTTTTGAATAAAGCTGCTGAGTGTATTGAGCAGTGTCGTTTTTCCTGAGCCTGTACCACCGCAGATAATCATGTTCAAGCGGGCTTTGATGCAGCCTTCCAGCAACATTACCATCTCGGGCGTGAACGCTTTGTAGTTCAGCAGGTCTTCCAGTTTGAGCGGATTGGAACCGAATCGACGAATGGAAACTGCCGCACCGTCGAGTGCTAATGGTGGAATGATCGCGTTGACGCGCGAACCATCTTCGAGTCGCGCATCGACCATTGGACAAGTTTCATCGACGCGTCTACCGACTCGGGAAACGATGCGATCGATGATTTGCATCAAGTGCGTATTGTCGCGAAACTCGACTTCCGTTTTCTCAAGACGACCGCGACGTTCGACGTAAATATTCTTGGGACCATTGATCAAGATATCGCTGATCGAAGAATCTTTCAGCAGGAATTCCAGCGGTCCTAAACCGAAGGTTTCATCCAAAACCTCTTCGATCAATCGATCGCGTTCACCACGATTGAGCAGCGTGTTTTCAGCGTCGCACAGGTGCTCGACCACCAAACGGATTTCGCGCCGTAGCACATCCCCCTTCATATCTCCAATGCGACTGAGGTCCAGTTTGTCGACCAGTTTGGAGTGAATGCGGCGTTTGGTTTGTTCGAATTCTTCGGACTTGGATTGTTCGGGAGTGCGCAGCGGTTGGTTTAAGGTCTTCATCGTGATTCGCCTGCAACGCTGTGATGGGCTGTTGAACTGAAAAACTTGCAAACTCTCGGAATTCCTGGACCGAGAGCGACACTCCGTGGGTCGGTACAGCAAAAAAGCTGAGTAACCCTACCACACGAAATGAGCGAACAGCGTCACTGACGGAGGTGAACTAGCTCAATAATCTTTCCCGGCAAATCGTTATTTTCCGTTGGTAGTGGTTGCACGACCTTTCGGAAATCGACTGGCCAAATAGACTCGGGCAGTGTCGGCCATATAGCCTTGTTCTCCCAAAGCGACGCAGCGCTTGAATTCTGCAATCGCCTTTTCTGTCTCGCCAATTGAATCGAAATACAGCGCTATATATAAACTTCCGTAGAATTCGGCCTGTCGACGGCTGGCACCTTCGGTTGTATTGGCGACGGCTGCCACAGTTACTTTCTCCGGCGTAAGCTCTCCTTTGAGCATTTTCAGTACACTCATCATTGGCTCGCGACTGTCGCCGCGACTGCCAATTACCGATTTGCGAGCCTCAGCCAGTCCTTTAGTCTTGGCCACGCAGAGAAAATGCCAAGCCGAATTCTCAACGTCGTCAGGATTTACGGCATGGTGTGTTGCGAATTGACGTTCTCCTTCCTCGAAGTTTCCGACACAACACAGTGCAATTCCCCGCTGCCAATTTTGAGGAGCCGTCTCGGGCAAAAGCTTGACCACTCGATCGAACAGCGGCACGGATTCCGCAGGCTTGCCAGCTAGAAACACAATCTCAGCTAGTCTTTGTTGCAGTTGGGGGTTGGTTGCGTTCGCTTCAGCAACTTTGATGGCGATTTCTGCGGCCTGCGCAAAGTCCTTCGCGGCCAACGCTTTCTCAGCTTTTTCCATCATCGAGAAAGTTGTCTCCTGTGCCGTACAAGCGCTGGTCACTCCACACACTATGCAGAGTAGCATTAGCCTAAACCCAATACCGTTCAACGAACGTGGGATAAGCTTCCAGCTTGTCAATATCTTGTGCAAGCAATGGCGAAACTCCGCTGCAGGTTGACAAGCTGGAAGCTTATCCCACGTTCGTTGAACGGTATTGAGCCTAAACCGGCCACAGGACCGCATCGTACGAAGCCGCTTATTTTTGAACAAGACGGTGGTTGCAATAATCTCAACAAGCAACGGAAGAAGATTGGCTGGTTTCATGTTTGGTTTCCAAAGTGTTCGTGGTCGATCTCGACGATATTGAAACTGCTACGCAAAGAGATACAAATATGCAATGGTCGTGAATTCCTAGGATTACGAATTATCGCTTCATAATTCTTGCAGCGGTGTAGAAACAGTTATACCGGTGAACAATGTGTAATTGGTAATAATTCAATGGCCAAGTGGGGAGTCTACCATGAATCTTCCTCGAGTTCGAATGGGATTTACTCTAGTTGAGTTGTTGGTGGTGATCGCAATCATCGGTGTGTTGGTGGGATTGCTGCTGCCGGCAGTGCAAGCTGTTCGCGAAGCGGCTCGACGCATGCAGTGCTCGAACAACCTGAAGCTCGCCGTTGATCGGGACACTACCACGTCTACTGCCCTTCGTCGAGCAAGGAGCACTCTATAACCTGATCTCTTCGCCGGGCGCCTTCAATGGCAGAAACTACCATGCGTGGGGAGCGATGCCCAATGACGCGAACTACACGCCCTGGCAAACTAACTAAAGTATCCACATTTGTCTGTCCCTCCGATCCCGAGTCCCAGTCGGTCGATCGAAATCTAGCTCCCAAAAGTTATAACGTCAGCCACGGCGATTTTGCTCCAACAAGTATTCCAACGGCAACACGTCAGGCCTGAGCGCCAAAGTGGTCGATGGCCGCGCGAACGAGTTCAAATTTGAACTGAAATAACGTAATGCTAGCAATCGAGCAGCTCGAACAATTTTGTAAACGTTGAGCGAAACTGATATTTTTTTGCCAGAAACCTACGTCGTCGGACCGATAATCTCGATTGTGTAGATAGATCCATAGGATACGTTTTGATCGAGGGACGATCATGCTGGTCAATACGACTCGTTTCGGACAAATTGAAGTTGGCCAAGAGCACGTGATACTCTTTCCCCTTGGTCTAATCGGATTCGAAACTTGTCGGCATTGGATTGTCTTGCCGGACGCGCACAATCCCGATGTCGCTTGGTTGCAATCGGTCTCGCAGGGGCAAGTTGCCCTGCCGATCATCAGTCCGAAGAAGTTTCTGCCGGATTACAAGGTAAACGTCAATCGCCGTCAGCTAGCCTGCCTGACATTGCACAATTCGGATCGCGTTTTTATTTTGACAATCGTTAGCAAAACCGGGAAAACGTTGACTACAAACCTGCGCAGTCCGCTTGTGATCAACATGACTCGTCGGTTGGGCTGCCAAGTCGTCACCACAGATTCTCAACCTCTGTCACTAGCACTTGGTATGACCGAAATCTCCAAATTGAAGTTAGCCGCATAGTCAGTGGGATCATCTTAGTTGGACAGCGCCACATTTTTGCGGAATACAAGCCCGAAGCGCAAGCGAGTGAATTGTCGTAATCGTCGTAAGTTATTCACTCGC
>SYJV01000268.1 GCA_005798335.1 Planctomycetaceae bacterium
TCATCAATCGACTGCTTCATTGGCGTCGGGCCAATACACGATCCGGCAGCCGCCGAAATATTGCCGCCCACTACGATTTGGGAAATGACTTTTATCAGCTTTGGTTGGATGAAACGTTGGCCTATTCCAGTGGTATTTTTCTAAGCAAATCAGCCACTCTACATGAAGCATCCGTAGAGAAATTCGATCGCGTTTGTCGTCTGCTTAACATAAAACAGGGCGACGACGTGATCGAAATCGGCGGAGGCTGGGGTGGATTCGCCATCCATGCCGCAGCCAATTACGGCTGTCGCGTCACGACGACTACTATCTCTCCCAAGCAGTACGAATTAGCCCGTGAACGTATTCGTAATGCGGGACTGTCTGATCGCGTGACTCTATTGCAAAGTGACTATCGAGAATTGGAGGGGCAGTACGACAAATTGGTTTCCATCGAGATGATTGAGGCCGTCGGCTACCGTTTCCTCGATCGATTTTTCCAGCGATGTAGTTTGCTCCTCAAGCCTCATGGTTCGATGATGTTGCAGGCGATTGTGATGCCCGAACGCGGCTATGATCGTTACTTGCAAACTCCCGACTTTATCAATCGATACGTGTTTCCAGGCGGTTGCCTGCCGAGCCTCGGTGCGATTCTGGCATCGATAGCTAGAGCCACCGATTTGCGATTTGTACAAGCGGACGATCATGCTGCGGACTATGCCGAAACGCTACGTCGCTGGCGCAGCTCGTTCACTGAGTCGCTGGCCGAAGTTCGAGGGCTTGGCCATAGCGAAGAGTTTATTCGCCTGTGGACCTATTATCTCTGCTACTGCGAAGCAGCTTTTGAAGAACGTTGCATCGGTTTGTTACAAATCCTGTTCGATAAACCGGCCAGTCGCAGATGAGCGTTCCAGCTACTTTGTTAGTTTGCGGGTTGGTAGTAGTTGTCGCTACGTTCGCGCTATGGTTGATCAGCTTGTGGAAACGCGACGCCAGCATTGCAGACGCGTTCTGGGGAACAGGATTCATCGTTGTCACAATCGTGGCTTGGCGGTTGCAGGCGACCATCAGTCATCGCGATTGGCTGATCGTCGTCTTGATCGTCATTTGGGGACTACGGCTATCGATTCATTTGCTAGTCCGTAATTTGAGACATGGCGAAGATCGGCGCTATGCCGACATGCGGGCTCACCAAGGTGCGAGATTTTGGTGGATCAGCTTGTTTACGGTTTTCTGGCTGCAAGGAGCTGTGCTCTGGTTTGTATCCTTACCGATTCAGGTCGCTCTATCAACCACTCTAGGAAGTCAATGGAATGCGTTTGATCTGCTGGGAATACTCGCATATTGCGTTGGATTGTACTTCGAGGTCGTGGGCGATTGGCAGTTAACCAAATTCAAATCTAACTCAGCCAACCAGGGAAGGGTTCTGGATAGTGGGTTGTGGCGCTACACGCGTCATCCGAACTACTTTGGCGATTTCTGTATTTGGTGGGGCGTTTATGCGATCGCTTGTTCCACCGGCGCTGCGTGGACAATCGCCAGTCCAATTCTAATGTCGTGGTTGCTGGTAAAAGTATCCGGCGTTTCGCTACTCGAAAGCGACATTCGGGCGCGTTTGCCGCATTATCAAGACTATATGGAACGAACAAACGCTTTCATACCAGGAAGACCTCGTTGATCAATTCGCAACTTTTTATTCAGTGGAACTTCGCAGAGGTTTGTCCCGCTAGCTTTGCAGTTGTGAATTGCGAACTTTATGTGCAGCTGTGCATCATATCTATGCATGCTAGGTGATCCTAGGGTGAGTTCAATGCAACCCAATCCGAAGCAATGACTTCGAGAAGCAGGCATTACCGTGCGGTTTATGGCTGAATTCCTCCCAGTGCGTTCGATTGGCTTAACACGAGGTACTAACGGTACAGAGTTTGCCAAAGAGAATTGCTTTGCGGCAGTAGGCAACGAAAAGGAATTGGAGACTGGCGAATGACACGTGTTAGTTCTGCACCCTACGTAACTTGTTTGCGCGATAGTAATGCCACGTGGAACAATCCACAGACGAATATGCTGAGAGATGTTCTGTTAAATGCTTGGACTGTGTTGGCTTGCAAGATCGCAATTGGAGCAGTGGCGTCTTACGACACGTACCTCACGTTGAAATGCGTTGAGTTCTTGGATACCTATGAACAGAATCCAGTAGGCCGATGGCTGATGGGGTTGGACGGCGGCCCAACCAGTGATACTCAGCAAATCGCCGCATTTGTTGCCGCCAAATTCGCCGGGACGATCACTGTTTTGATCACGCTTCAATATCTCACAACGTGGCGTTTAAAGTGGGCTGTTGCGGTCGCAATACCGGTTGCGATGTTGCAGCTCTAACTGGCGTATTATTTGACATTCTGGACGTTCAGATAGGATTTTAAGTTAAACGAAAGAAGATTACGGACCACACATGCCTTGGATCGACTGGTACAACTCGCTAAGTAAACCTGCTTGGACACCAGCTCCTGCGACTATTGGAGCAATTTGGCAAGTCCTCTATCCAATTATCCTTGTCAGCTTTGCGGTCGTGTTCGTCCAGGCTCTGCGAGGTAGAGTACCCTGGTGGGTTGCGGTTCCATTCGGCATCAATTTAATTGCCAATCTGGTTTTCACTCCGATTCAATTTGGTTTACGGAATATACCGCTGGCATCTGTCGATATTCTGGTGGTTTGGGGAACGATCGTGTGGATGATGGTCGTTATTTGGCCCCGAATTCCGTGGGTCGCTGTTGCACAGTTGCCCTACTTTGCCTGGGTATCGATCGCGACCGTACTGCAACTATCGATCACCGTCATGAATTGGGGACGGTAATGATTCGGTTTGGATTGTGTTGCTTATTCCGCGACGAACCGATCAAGTTCTGCACCACGACAGCAACGGCAACAAGTCGATTGACTCGAACAGACGCGCTGGCCAAGCTCAGTGCACTCTGCCTGGCCAACGCGGAATCTCTTTTCTGGGCGCTTCAGTTTTGCTCCGAGAACGGTATCGGTTGCTTTCGAGTGAACAGCCAAATACACCCGTTGAAGACCCATCCGACGTGCGGTTACGAAGTCAATGACTTGCCGGACTGCAAGAAGATCATCAAACAATTCAAGGAGTGTGGCAAATTTGCCAGGAGCCAGAATCTGAGAACTTGCTTTCACCCCGATCAGTTTGTCGTCCTCAACTCGCCGCGCCCAGACGTGGTCGCCAGTTCACTGCGGGAGATTGAGTACCAAACCGAAGTCGCTCGGTGGATCGGCGCCGACGTCATCAACATTCATGGCGGAGGAGCCTACGGTGACAAGTCTAAAGCCCTCAGCGATTTTGCTCGCAACATAGATCGACTCTCATCGCAAGCTCGACGTTTATTGACCGTCGAAAACGACGACAAAACCTACACACCAACCGATTTGTTGCCGCTTTGCAAATCACTTGGCATTCCACTGGTATACGACGTCCATCATCATCGCTGCAATCCCGATGTGTTGACGGTCGAGCAGACAACACGGCAAGCGCTCACATCCTGGAACCGCGAGCCACTTTTTCACATTTCAAGTCCCATAGATGGTTGGAACGGCAAGCATCCTTCCCGTCATCACGACTTCATCAACTCGACCGATTTTCCACGCTGCTGGCGTCGAAAGAACATCACCGTCGAAGTCGAAGCCAAGGCCAAAGAAGTTGCTGTACTCAAACTGATGGCCGAGATAACGTCGCATCGCAAAAACTAACGATTGCGAAACCGCTGTTGAGTACGACCAGTTGCGAGGATCGATTCTCACCAGAGGTGCAAGCGGCTGTCTACCGGCGGAATATGGCGGGGAGGTCAGGCTGCTGCCAGACGCTCATGCCTCCGTCGACGAGCAGAGTTTGGCCGTGAATGTGCGTCGCTTCATCGGACAGTAAGAACACAGCGGCTGGGCCACAAACATCCGCGGTTGGAACTTGGCCATTGGGCGTGTGTAGTTTCATCCAATGCATAGCTTGCGCATCATTCTCCAAAGTCGGAGCGGTCAGGGGAGTTACGACCAATCCAGGTGCCATGGAATTGACACGTATGCCGTGTGGTGCCAGGGCAACACACAAACTGCGCACCATCATCCATACGGCGCCTTTGCTGGTATCGTAAGCCGTATGATCCGATTCTGCGAGTTGCCCATTGATGGAGCCAGTAAACAGAACGCGGCCCTGAATTGAACGCTCGATCCACCTCCGCGCAAAGGCCTGAGTCAAAAAGTATCCCGAGGATGCGTTCAGCCGCATCGTTCGTTCGTACGTATCCCAATCCATGTCGAGAAACGGTTTGTCGATAAAACTGCCGGCGTTGTTGACTAATAACTCAATGCTCTCAGCGGCGCGGTGCGCTAACGAGAACAACTCGCCGACTGCGTCTGACGTTGGTCGCATTAAATCGACGAACACCGTGGCGACATTAACTCCGTGTTTGCGGCAACGCTCAACCGTTTTCTGGCACAAGTCGTCATCGCGCAGTCCATGCAATATCAAGTCTGCTCCCGAGCGTGCCAGCGCTTCGGATATCGCCGCTCCAACACCTTGCGTCCCGCCCGTTACCAAAGCAGTTCGACCGTCCAAACGCATATTATTTCTCTAGAAACTACGCCGTTGTATTGGAAGACGCCAGTGCATCAATTTGCGAGCGAGCAGTCAATACCGAAACTACCACTAGTGTAAAGAATGACAGCGGGATCGTGACAATGCCAGGTTGACTGAACGGCATCGGTGCACTGGTTGCCGCCAATCCATACACGTTTTGGTAAGTATCGGCTGACAGCAGAATCCACGCCAGCGAACTGACCATCCCGACAACCACACTTGCAATCACACCCTGGCGCGTCGTTCCGTTCCAAAACAACAACATTACCAATGCCGGCAAGTTTGCACTAGCTGCGACGCTGAATGCCCAGCCCACGAGAAACGTTACATTCAGTTTTTCGAACAAAATGCCGAGCACGATGGCGATCACACCTACACCCACGGATGCCACCTTGGCGATGCGAACTTGCTGGTGTTCGGTCAGCTCGAAACGAAAGTAACTGCGCAGCAAGTCGTGCGTTACCGCGCCACTGGCGGCCAGGATCAATCCGCTGACCGTTCCCAGCACCGTGGTGAAAGCAATCGCCGAAATAATGGCAAACAGCCACTGGCTGATACTCTTGGCCAGCAAGGGCGCGGCCATATTGTTATTGGTAACGTCCAACGTCCCGCTGGTCATCGCACCCAATCCTAGATACAGCGTCAAAACATAGAACAAGCCGATACTCGCGATGCCGACGATGGTGCTCTTACGCGCAGCCGCTTCATCGCGCACGGTGTAGTACCGAATCAGAATATGCGGTAACGACGCAGTGCCACAAAAGAGCGCCAGCATCAGCGACAGAAAATCGATACGCTTCACAAATTCCGTCGGATTGAACGCTGGAGTAAAAAGCGGTCCGCCGCGGATACCTGCAAAGATCGGATGCTCGCCTGGTCGCAGGACCCGGCTGCCCAAAGTCGGTTTTTGAAAATAGACCGTCGTCTTCGTGCCATCCGGGTGCGGAATCGGTTTGTTGCCCCAAAGGATTACTACACTCTGCTGCAAAACGCGAATGAACTCGATCGGGCCAACTGCCCCGGTCTGCTGTTGATCGTCCGGCAGCTTACTAAGAAAGCCCACCGGATGCAGCTCAGGATCTCCTTTGCGCTTGCCCTTAACTTGCCCATTTACCAGTGTGCGACCTTCCTTGTCGATCGAAACCGTCTGCGCTTCGCGCAATCCGACTTGTCCTGGCGAGCTTGGAACCGGATGAACGCTGAAGACATTTACTCGTTGTTGGCTATCTTTGGCGCGCACAAATCCGCTGTTCTCCCAGCCGTTGTCTTCAGCAAGCACTTCCCATCCGCCAGGCTCTAGTTTGGCACCGGGCACCAGCGCGCTGGAATCGACCGAATCGATCTTCGCGAATTGATAGCCGTCGACACCACCACTACGCACCTCGAAACCTCGTGCGAGCAGCATCAGTGTCAGTAGGCCACTGAATACGACCAGCAGAGTTCCTTTTATGAACTGGACCCAAGTTGTGGAAACCATACCGGCTGTAACTACGATCAGGATCACGGTCGCTCCGACCAACAGCACACCGACCCAATGTGGCAAATTTAAGAGTGGTTGCACGAGCACTCCTGCGCCCACCATTTGTGGAATCAAATAAAAGAGGCTGACCGCCAATGTACTAATGCCGGCAGCCAGTTTTATTCCAGGGGAGCGGAATTTTGCGTCCAGCGCATCGGCGAACGTATATCGTCCCAACCGCTTCATCGGCTCGGCAATCACAAACAGAGCCACCACCCAACCCGCCAAATATCCAATCGAGTAGAGGAAGCCGTCGTAGCCATAAGTGGCGATCATCCCGCAAATGCCGAGAAACGAGGCTGCGGAAAGATAGTCCCCTGCAAAAGCGATCCCGTTCACGAACCAAGGGATCTCTCCGTGAGCTGCGAAGTATCCTGCAGACGATTTCGCGCGCCGCCCGAGATAAAAGCTCAGTCCCAGCGTCAGTCCGACAAAGATCGCGAACACGCTGATCGCAAGAGTCGAAGTTTCGTAAATCACTTGCCCGCCTCCCGCCGTTCATTGCGGTCAATAGAACTGCGGGGAGCACACAACCATCCGTAAATTAGTGCTAAGACGAGCGCTAGGACGATCAATCCCAAGCCATAGAGTACTGCAAGATTCAGTCCCGCCAGCGGAGTCCATTCCAGCCAACTGGTGGCAAACGCGCTGATCGTTACAAATCCGCCGTAGAACAGGAGGTAGATGCCGAACAACCACAACCCCAAGCGAGCATTGCGGCCAGAGTCAGAAGGAACAGACACGATAATCTTTCAATTCGCCACGCAACAAACGCAATTCTCCCTGAAACGAGTTCGGCATCCTAGCGTTAGAACCCAATCAGAGCAAGCAGCCGATCCCGCCTGCCCTAACCCGACGTGGTCAGAAACTCGTTTAACCCCAATACCGTTCAACGAACGTGGGATAAGCTTCCAGCTTGTCAATATCTTGTGCAAGCAATGGCGAAACTCCGCTACAGGTTGACAAGCTGGAAGCTTATCCCACGTTCGTTGAACGGTATTGCGTTTAA
>SYJV01000269.1 GCA_005798335.1 Planctomycetaceae bacterium
CGCATAGATCGGCTTGATCTGATCTCGCACATAACCCGACGTCACATAAAGCAGCCCATCGTGTTCGTAAGGAGTCGCGATCGTGATGCTCGACATCCCCTTCAGCGACCAGAGCAGTTTTCCGTCCAAATCGTATGACCGAACCTGGCCAGTTCCCGGCGTCACGATCTCGGTCCGTTGAGCGTTTTGCCAAATGAACGGAGTCGCCCAGTTGCTCTTCTCGTCGCGCTGCGTTCGCCAGACCTGCTTGCCAGTCCTGGCATCCAGTGCGAGCAGGTAGGAGTCCTCGTCATTGTCGTTCACCAGATAGAGCCGGTCGCGATGCAGCACTGGCGACGCGGCGGTCCCCCAACCAAATCGCGTCGCCTGCGGCTTGATGGCGTGCTTCCAGACTTCTTGGCCATTGAGGTCAAAGCAGAAGAGGCCGACGTTGCCGAAATAGCAATACACTCGCTCACCGTCCGTGACCGGAGTCTCTGAAGCATAGCTGCCCTTCAAGTGAATCGGAGTCTCCGGGTTCGCTTCATGGACCTGCCGCTCCCAACGCACTTCGCCATTCCTCAAGTCGAGACAGAGGACTTTCCACTGATGCACGGCATCCGGCGGCTGGGGTCGATTGCCGCCGAAATAGAGTCCTTTCTTCGGTTCTTCGGACTTGCCCTTGTTGATTACCGTCGTCAAGAAGACACGGTCGCCCCAGACAATCGGCGACGACCAGCCGCGCCCCGGAATGTCCGTTTTCCAGGCCACGTTGTCCGTCGCCGACCAATGGTCGGGAAGATTGCCGCCGCGTGCGACGCCCCGCGAATCGTCCCCTCGAAACTGAGGCCAATTCGTCTGTCCCAGTGCCGTCGAAATGCAACCGATCAACATCCAGCATGCGGCGGTGCAAACACGTGTCATAATTTTGTTTCCTCGTTGAGGCGAATCATGTTGATCGAGAGCGGCTGGGTGAGTTGGGAGGTTGGCATATTCGAATCGGTCGTTTGGTAGAATAGTCGTTTGGTAGAATATAAGCCCAGATCGCCATATCCGAGGTCATCAACCAGAATGAGAATGATGTTTTGGTCTATTTTCCGGGAACCAGTGTCAATCGATGAGCGGTTACAGACTCCACCTTCTCTTTCGAATACGCTAGTGGAATGTACTCGCCGCGGTGCCAACTTTCGACAAGATTTGCGTAGTAAGGGCTGCCGGGTTGGCCAGATTGGCCCGGTGCGCTAGTGGCTTGTCCTTGATCCCAGTCGGCTAAATCAAACACATGGCGATAGGTTGCTCCGTGCAGTCGATTTCCCTCGGCATCATATCGGGCTTGATTGGGAGCGTGAGCGCTGGAACCCGAAGGCAATGGACTGAGATCCAGCGCGGCGTAATCCGGACCGAGTTTAGTCAGTGGATGTTTGAAATGCATGCGCCGTAACTGTCCGAGCGACCATCGAGTCGAATCTGCTCCGAGTTTCTCTTGCGCCTTCATCACGGCTCTCTGTAGGGTACTGATAATCAAGCTGTCGCGATGCGCCACAGGTGCGGAACCAAACCACTTCTGCGATGGCTGTTTAAGTTCGTTCACCATGCGCTGAGTTCCCGCGTTGGCAACGAAGCTGAGCAGTTCCTTCGGAACTCGATCTCCAAAAAACGCTTCGCCAAGTTCCTGATACCAAAGCGCGAAGAGCGCCGCTGGCGACGACTCGATTTCGCTGGCACCGTTCCAATCGATCAACGCAGATGCGTGTCTGGCCAAAACAGCATCTGCAAATGGGACGCCGCGCAATACGATTATTAGTTCTCGAGCGATCATCGATGTGGTGTCATATTGCATGGACTTGAAATCGTCCAAAGTGAACTGCTTTTTGGATTCGACAAGTTCCTTCAGCCGTTCAAACCGAGAACCAGGCGCCCATTCGTAGCCAATTTCACGTTGATAGCCGCTGGGCAATATGTTGTGATTCGCGGTGATAATGTAATGGGACGCAGGGTTAGCGATCTGCGGCAATTCGCTTGCGTTGAGAAAGCCACGCCAGTTATACCGATCGTCGTGGCCAGGGACTGGCAACAGACCATTCCAATTCCCGCGCACTGGAGTTAACGCCGCTGCGATCCAGCCGATATTTCCATCGACGTCGGCATAAACGATGTTCTCCGATGGCGCATGCCAGCGAGCAGTCGCCGCCAAGAATTCGTGCCAATTTCGTGCGCGATCAATTGCCAGCGACGCCAGATAAGCGGCCGTTCCGGGTTCCGCACCCATCCAGCGCAGTACATAGGCTCGATGGTGCTGTTGATCCACATGGATGACCGGGCCATGATGAGTAAACTTCAGTTCTAACTCAGTCGGCTCCAATTTTCCAAGTTTGCGGACATTTACCGTTTCGCGAATGACACGCAAACTTTCCCAAGCGTCTTGCTTTCGATACTGCGAGTGATTTGCTGGGTTAAGCTGTTCGACGATCAAGTCCGCTTGGTCGGTCCCAACGACAGTGAATCCCCAAGCAATGCGCTCGTTGTGTCCCAACGCGACTCCCGGCAGGCCAGGTTCGCCGCCTCCGATTACGTTCCAGCCCGGGGCATTCAAGTGGACGATATACCGCAGCGACGGCAATGCGATCGCGCGGTGAGGATCGCTGGCCATCATCGGTTTGCCCGATCGCGACAAAGTGCCGTCGATCGCCCAGTTATTGCTTTCGCCGCCTGGCGCAAAGGCAATCGATGAATTGGCTGCTGTGTAACCGCGCAAAATTGAGGAATTGATGCCCGCTAAATCAAGAGTTGGATCGGGTGCATAATTGACGAGCGGATCGGTTGGCAAGATGAATCGAGCTTTGTCCAATCCGACTGCCGCGACTAGCGCGGCGCGATTTACCTCTGCATCCAAGTTGCGCGAGACCGCCAGCACGGATAACCGTCCAAGCACATCTTCGGGGCGCCATTTCTTAGGTTGGTACCCGATAACTTGAAATTCGATCGGCAGGCGATCTCCGATGTGATCGATGTACGCATTGATGCCACGAGTGAAGGCCGCGGCAATTTCCTGGGTATCCGAGGAGTAGCTCTGCCATTCCCGCTGCATATCGCCTCGATACTTGGTGAGCCTAGCAAAGTGGTCGCGCACCAGTGACTCTGGACCGAGTACCTCGGACGTCTCGCCGACCGATAATCGACGCCACATATCAATTTGGTAAAGCCGATCCTGGGCTGCCACGACGCCTTGTGCAAAGAACAGATCGTGCTGATTTTCTGCATAAATGTGAGGAATTCCCCAACGATCGCGGAGAACTTGGACCGGGCGGCTCAATCCAGAAATTGCCAGCGTGCCATCGAGTTGCGCAAGCACGCTGGTCGCTTTTTCCAGCAATGCAGCCTTGTCGATCGAGCTTCCCGATGCCTGTTTGGGAACTTTGGAATTTCCGTCGACTTGCCCATGGGCTGAATCGCAAACTACTTCGCCGTCGATCATGTTAGAAGTGATTTGATTGCCGCTGCCGCCACGCACCTCGATGGCGGGCTTAGCGTTCTGGTTGGGTTGCTGGCCGAGGATCATGCAATTTGCAATGCGGCAATTGATGCAGTCGGTCAGCTTCAGAGCGGACAACGTTGAATCGAGGATCGTGCAGCTCGATACATGCAAGCGCTGAGAATTTCGCAACTCGAACGCGGCGCTGGCTCCATTAGCTTCCTTCAGTTGTAGTCCGCTGACTGTACACTCGCGCGAATTCTCGATCAGGATGCTGTTATCTCCTTCGCCATTGACCTGATATCGCGGATTGCGGTCCATGATATTGGGGCCAATGACTATGTTGGAGCAATTCGCCAGTCGCAGATTGTGCTTATAGCCTTGCCAAAAGGTGTTGCCTTCGATGGTTACGCCTCGGGCTCCGTCGAGATCGATGTTGTACTGCACGTCGGACAACACGTTACCGGTTATCGTCACATGCCCCCAGTTAATAATGCGCGGCCCATTTCGCGTTTTTTCATCGGAGCGACCAAGCATGCGGATATTCGCCGACTCGGGATGCGGACTGTGTTGCAGCGTACATCCTGTAATAGCGACTTCGGCGATTGAGCCCCCTGTGCAATCCAGCAGAACATTCGCAGTGGCGGGTCCAGTCGGACTCTGATTGGCTTCGATATCGCAGGTACCAATCTGCAAATTGCGAACTTGGCCCTTGCGCGAAACGACGCCGCCACCCTGGTTGTAACTGATGTGCGAACTGTTCACATTGATTTGATGGAGATTGACGTCGTCCAAAAAAATGCCAATTCCAAAGTTGTCATAAATATGGCACTCCGAGATTTGCACGTTGCGGTTTCGCTTGACCAAATGAATTCCGTGCAGGGTCTTGCGGATATTGACTCGCGAGATAGTCAGTTGCAGAGTACCTTCTGCATAAATTCCTTCGGCTAGTGGATGTTCGCCGATAATCTCGATACCATCGACCATCGGCATGCGCTGGCTTTCGAAGACATCAGCTTGTACGGATTTAGGATCGGCGGTGCCTCCATGGGTGCCAAGAAACTTGAGGGCCGGTCCGGCGCCCTGCATGATTAAGCGTGCGACGCCATCACCGGCGATCGAGGTCACGCCCACTCGCGTCAAATCAATTTCGACGGGCTGAGTGAGTCGGTATTTTCCAGGAGGCAGACGGATTGCTCCGCGAGCTTCAGCGACAGTTTGCTGTATCGTGCTGGTCGCGTCGGCACGACCGTCGGCGACGGACGATAACCTTTCCGAAAACGAGGAGGTTGTACGCGTCTGTGAACCTGCATTCTGAACAATTGTTGCGGTGGCCAGTAACACCAACGCCGCAAGGGTGTGCAGTCTAGATAACATGAATCTCGCCTCTGGTTGATCTTGAAGCCAAGTCGTTAGATGTGTCAACGAAGTTTCCTTCGCCGAATTGTTTTAACAGACTCACTTCGAGATGGGCAACCAGACAACGCGCATTGCCGCGATGAAGTAGCGAATTAGCCAGAATTTGCTCGAAAGCGACAAAGTTCCATGAAACTTACTCGGAGCGTTGGGGGCTAGTAAGAAGTGAACCGATGGCGCTAGCCGCGGGCGTCGAAGGTGTTGGTTGGGGATCGCAATTCGATGGTCAAGATCGATTGGTGTTGGAACGTCTTCCATTCATTACGTCGCAACACCTTCGACGCCCGCAGCTTGCGCCATCGGTTCACTTCTTATTTGCCCAGAGCGTTGGGTTCTCGCTAACGACGAATGTTCAGCAGTTCGTCGAAAAGTTGTTGGGTGGCCGTGATCACTCGCGCGTTACTTCGATACTGGGTCGAGGCTAGCACAAGAGTTACTAAATCGCCACCGATATCGGTATTCGATAGCTCAAGAGCACCCGCGACAACTTTGCCAATACCGTTTTCGCCCGGGCCACCCTCGATGGGCAGGCCGGTATTGATTCCTTGCACAAACATATTCTGCCCACGTTGTTCCAGACCCTGTGGGTTGGTAAAGCGAGCCAATCGTATTATCCCGAGATCACGCGATGTACCGTTGCTGAAAACTCCGCGCACTGTTCCGTCTTCGCCGATCACGAAACTCGTAAGTGTTCCAGGGGGTGAGCCATCCTGACGTGACGCAGCCAATGACGATTTACTAGTCGCTAGCCCAGAAACCGACGAAAAATCGATGGCGAACTCCAACGGCGACTCGCTCGGAATTCCGAATCGATCGATCGCCACAGTCGAGTTGGTCGCCGAAACATAATTGCCGGTGCCGTCGAAGGTGACCAGCCCAGTTCCAACACCAATTTCAGATCCGTCGCGCGGAAGATTGTCTCCGGAATCGGCGAACCAGCGATACGTTGTTGCAGCATCGGTACGACTTTCCAACACTGCTGTTACACGCACTTTAACCGGCGTGCCCAGGGAATCATAAGCGATGAAATCGGAGACGGCACTCTGGCCAGTGGCTGCTTGGAGACTGCCAAATGCGAGATTGGGTGTGGTAACTGATCCGGTTGCAGTAGTCAGCACAAAACTCGTCAAGTCAATACTTATTGCGTTGTCAACACCGTTGTTGGCCACGAAGCGAATCTGTCCGTTATTGATGTAACTTCCTGGATTGACTGTTCCAGACTCGCCAGCAATTCCGTTCAGCGAAGAGGGAATCGGATTGACGCTGTCTGTTCCGGCAGCCTGAATCCCCATGGCAGATTGCATGAAATCCATCAGGTCTTGTACTGTAGAAGTTGCCGTGATTTCAAAAGTCTTGTCTTCCAGAGTACGGCCTCCCTTGCGAGCATCAAATTGCAAGGTGCCAACGGTGAACACTTCTTCGTAGTCAAAGCCGTCGCGCTTACGTACATTCGTCAGCAGCGTATTGCTGTTGATCGTGGGACCGTCCAGATTCAGCGCTTGGTTGCCAATCGTCGACAGATTGCTGATTTCTGCATCCGTTTTGCCGTCGGTGTAGTCCTGGCCGGGCAGTACTGTATCCACCAAGTAGTACGAATTTTGATCGCTGGCCGTGTTGCGATAAATTCGAATGCTGTCGTAAGCTGGAAACGCATCGCCCGAACCAGGCACGGGTGGTGTCGGAAAACCATTCAAATAAATTCGTCCACTCGTAATATTTTGAGGCCCCAATATTTCGCTCGGACGAGACTCCGCTTCACCGGATCGGTAATACGTAAACATATACGAATAGTTACCGTTGAGAGTGTCGGTATCCAATTGCTGCGTAGACAATGGCACAGTGCCTGTGTCGACGTACGAACCACCGGTTGGCACAGTTGCTAGTCGAAAAAATGTGCTCCCGCCTGGGGCAGTACGGTAGATTGCTAGTTGGCTGTAATCTGTTGTGGTCGGCAGGTTTCCAAGCGTAATCGTGTTGTCAGGCAGTCCATTACCGGCAGGAACCGTTACGGGCAACGCGGAACTTGGCACGCTTTCTTTGCCAGAGGCATCCACGAATGCAAAACGATACTGATAGACACTTCCTTCAACGTGTCCGCCACCACCCTGGTTATGTGCTACGGTAACCGCAGATGACGAAGCATTGGATGAACCGGCAATGCTCAGAACGCTAGAGTCGGGAAACGGCACCGCCGCGTCTCCTAGAACTGCGCTTTGAACTATTTCGGCGTATTCTGCGACATCGCCCGACGGAGTAAGAGTACCTTCCATGGTGACAGCGGTTGTCGCCTGAGCCACCGCTTCCGAGCCCACTGGGATGGTGAGTGGTTGAAGGTTGGTCGCTTGGATATTAAATCGCTCGTCGACTCCAAAACCCAACAAGCGCTCGCCGGTAGCTGTTACCAATGCGTTTTCGCTGTTCAGTTTAAATATACCGTTGCGAGTATATAGCCTTTCGCCGGACCCACCTTGCACCATGAAGAACCCATCTCCCTGGATTGCCAGGTCCGAGGGATTGGTGCTGATCTGCAATGTCCCTTGATTGAAGTCGGGTGTGATAGCAGCGACCTGTACACCCAAGCCAGTTTGTCGAGGGTTCGTGCCACCATTATCAGATGTCGGAGCGGCACCTAAGGAAAGCGTTTGCAGAAACTGCGTAGAAAACAAAACTTCTGATGCTTTGAATCCAACCGTTTGCGAGTTTGCAAGGTTGTTGCCGAGCACATCAATTTGGGTTTCGGCGGCGGTTAGTCCAGTAAGAGCAGTACTGAGTGAAGATGTTAAGCCCATTACACTCAACCCCAATTGCCAAGATTAACTCGAAGACGGAACAATCTCTCGGATATTCTTGATATCGACGGTCGAGCCTCCAATATGCACTTTCACTTGCCGATTATTTGGGTCCGCCGAATCGGTCTTGACTGATACTCGATCGACCGAGCCTTCGATATCCTTGGAACTATCGTCGAGCGCCTTCACATTGCGTCCAATCAGACTGCTGGCCATCGTCAGCTCCTGCCCGATTGCTAGTGTCGTGAGAGTGTCGGTAAGCTGATTCGTGGAACCAATCTGGCGAATCTGGCTGATCTGGGTTAACAACTGCGAGTTATCCATCGGGTTGAGTGGATCTTGGTTCTGCATTTCCGTAATCAACATGCCCAAGAATTCGTCCAAATCGACTTCGCGCAAGTCGTTACCTGTAGTACCAGTACTCGATCTCGAACCGTTGAGTCCGCTCAATGGATTCGAACTGACACCCGGAATGGCTGACATAATTGTTCCACTTCCCAATAATTTGTGCGTCGAATGAGACTGTCGGTACCAGCGACCCAAGCACTGTCTGGTTTGGGCGCGATATTTATGGACCTTGATCTGTTAGTTGAACTTCAGCGCACGCGTCAATACTAAACTTGAAGATCCAGCGTGCGCGAGATTGCACGTACAGTCGGCGGTCGGTGTGATTCGACAGCCGGTGCCAGGCCGTTAGCCTGCATTGCCAAGCGCCGATAGTCGATTTGATAAGCATTGCTGGAGGACCGCTGATCGTTCGAAGCATGCTGGCCCAGCGAGTGTTGGAATCCGCCCGAGGAAGCATCTGTTTGCGAGTTGGCTAGTTCGACCTGAATCTGCTGAACCTCAAAGCCTTGCTCACTCAGTCGTTGACGCAATTGAGGCAAGTTCTCGAGAATCACTTCGCGCGCCGCAGATGACTCAGTTTCCATGCGAGCGGACATGGATCGACCCTCGATGCGCACAGTTACGCTCAATGCGCCGAGCTCCGGTGGGTGCAGCCGTAAACTAATTTGGCCCCCGTCAGCGCATAGTCGAGTAAAGCTGCGCGCCACTCGCTGCACCAACCGAATGCGTTCTTGTTGAGTCAGTTCTACAGGTTTCGCCGCAGGATCTTCAGGAATCACTTCACCATCGGTTGACACTTTTAGACCAGCAGGCACCGAGGAATTGATTGAACTGGAGCCAACTCGCGCGTCGATTGGTCGAGCCGAATCGGAAGAAACACTCGAGACAACACCGGGCGACGGCAACTGCGCACTGTTCACGGTACTTGCTATCGCGATTGTCGTCGGGGTAACGGAATTCGCGACTGTGAAATCTGTAGGCACGATGGCCGCGGCTGGATCGACTCGCGCTTGCTCGACGGTACTTGAATACTCGCCGCTGGATTGGGGCTCAAGTGAAAAGTCCAGCGAGACGCGCTGGTCCGATCCCGAATTTGGCGATTTATCGTGATCGAACTCACTTGCTGCCGCCTTATGCTCGTACCACTTTTCCCGCTGATTGGACTCATCTGTGCTAGATTCGATGGGCGACTTTTCCTCATAATTTTGGGAAATGATTGGTCGATCTTGCGAATCAGTGGTCGCCTTCTTTTCAACTGGGAGCGCCGATTCCTGTTGTGCTGCTTGTTGATCATCGGCTGAAACGGGCGTCGCAGCGAACTCTGGTCGATCAGACTGATGATCGCGATTGATATCCACAACTTGCGCGATCGGCGCCGCATCGGTGGTCGAATCGGATTGCGTCAGTTCCGAAATTAGCTCGGTTGGTCCAGCGTCTGACGATTCATTCTCGACCACCGTGGACTGAGTTTCATCTGATACAGTGCTTGTTCGAGCAACTGTGCCGGAGGCAGTATTTAGAGGCACTTCGGTTGCGGGTGTTGTTTGTTCGGCTGTAACGTCGGCGGCTGGACGCGCGACGACTTGTTGTTCCGCAGGCGCGGAAAGAGTCACATCGGTCAGTGGCTGGACGACATCGGTGGACTGGTTCGCGGACTGGAGATGTGTTGCGTCTTCTGGAGCAATCTCGGTGGATTGAATCTGCTGGATCGCGAAAGGGACTTCGAGAGCATTTGAGTATTGGTCTCGCGGGTCTCGCTCTTCATCATCTGACTGCTCGTCGACTCGTTTCTTGTTCGGATCAGTTTCGTCTGCGGTGGCACTGGCCGTCGGGAGTC
>SYJV01000270.1 GCA_005798335.1 Planctomycetaceae bacterium
ATCAGGGCAAGGGAATGATTGAAGCAAGCATTCCACTGCCCTCATTCCTTTGCCAACCAGCTTACTTCGCAGCACAGGCAATTCGGCGATTGGGGCATCCTACGCAGCGGATGCGCAAATTACCAGCTCAAGCCTCAGACCTATACTATGCGAGCGCAATTGCGGTTGGCAAAGGAATCAGGGCAAGGGAATGATTGAAGCAAGCATTCCACTGCCCTCATTCCTTTGCCAACCAGCTTACTTCGCAGCACGGGCAAGCATGCAGGAATGTCAGACGCGTAATCAACTATTTTTCACTCCCCTCATTCCATTGCTACTCACATGCCGATTCATCGGGTTTTTGATTTCACCGACGTCAGCGACTCAGAATTCGATCTAATTGACGAGGCGGTGATGCGGAGCGCCTACGCGACTCAGAATCGATTTGGTAGGCTGTTTGATGAGCGAGTCTACGAGAACAACATGGCCGCCAGACTGCGTGCAGAAGGCTTTGAGGTCCACACACAAGTCCCGATGACAGTGACCTACAACAGCTTTAAGAAGAAGTACTATCTTGACCTGGTGGTGAATCAAGTGCTTTACGAATTAAAGGTCGTCTCGGCACTGCTGGACGAACATAAGGCTCAAGTGCTAAATTATGCAATGCTGCAGGACATCCGCCGAGCTAAACTGATCAATTTTGGCGAAACCCGTGTGCGCGGCCAATTGCTGCGAAATGCTGTTTCGCAGGACAGACGCCATCATCCGATCCTGCGCAATTTAGGCTGGCGCAGCCTCACCCCGCAATGTGAGAGTTTGCTCGCACATTTGCGATCCATCATCAAAGATTGGGGCACGCATCTCTCCTGCCAGCTCTACAATGAGGCGATCTTGCATTTCCTCGGCGGTGAAGCACATTGCCTGCAACGTGTCGAAATATTAGCTGATGGGGTCCCGCTCGGTTCGCATCGGGTGCAAATGCTTGCCCCAAATTTCGCCTTTGCAGTGACGTGCCTCACCAGCAACCAGGCTCACTATGACAATCACCTGGAAACCTTGCTGGCTCACACGAGCCTTGAGGCGATTCAATGGATCAACCTTAACCACTCGCAGATCGAGCTCAAGACTCGATGCAGATCGCCTGCGGACGGCAAAGGAATCACGGCAATGGAATGATTGTATCAAGCATTCCTCTGCCCCCATTCCTCTGCCATGGACCGATGCCCAATGCTGATCAAAAACCTGCGGATCGCCTGCCGATGGCAAAGGAATCACGGCAATGGAATGATGTTGTCAAGCATTCCTCTGCCCACATTCCTCTGCCATGGACCGATGCCCAGTGCCCGCTGCATGGCCAGGCCAAGCCTGAATTTGGGACTTTGTAACTATGGAGGCGGGCTCTCGCAACGTACAATACTGCACTTGTAGACAAACGTTGAGATTACCAAGCTAACTTGGGAGTGGCAGATGCCTGAAAAACTATTTCAGCAAGAACGTAGTACGATTTCTTGGACGATCGTTGGTGCTTTGTGCGCGCTCGTTGCAATTGAATCGTCAAACTGCCTCAGCCAGGAATCGCCTCGCAAGAATCGTCTGGCAAAGGAATCTAGTCCCTATCTGCTACAACACGCCCACAATCCCGTCGATTGGTATCCATGGGGCGATGAGGCTCTAGCGGCCGCCAAGGCGCAGGGGAAACTCATCTTCCTCTCCGTCGGGTATTCAGCGTGCCATTGGTGCCACGTGATGGAAAAGGAATCCTTCGTCGATCAGGAAATCGCCAAGTTTCTGAACGAACATTTCATTTGCGTCAAAGTCGATCGCGAGGAACGACCCGATGTCGATCAAATTTACATGACCGCTGTTCAAATGCTCAGCGGTCATGGCGGCTGGCCTCTTTCCGTATTTCTAACTCCCGATGCCAAACCGATATTTGGCGGTACCTACTTTCCGGCTCGCGATGGAGATCGCGGTAACGCTCCGGGATTCTTGACGGCTATCAAACGTGCCGATGACCTATGGCGCACTCAGCGCCAGCCACTGATCGATCAAGCCGAGTTGGTGACTAAAGAAATTCGCAATTCGATTGTCGCCAATGCCGGACAATCGCTCGTGCTTAACGAAGAAGTTGCTCTTAAGGAACTCGGCCAGATTCCGCTGCAATCTGACCAATCGCTCGCCGAACAATTCGATCCCCAGTTCGGAGGTTTTGGATTCGCCGAGGCAGAACCGATGCGACCAAAGTTTCCGGAACCGTCGAATTTATTTTTTCTGCTTCAGCGCATCGAAAGCAAATCGACGTCGCCCGAATTGAAGTCGGCCAGCCAATCGATGTTGGTCAAGACGCTCGACATGATGTTGTGCGGCGGAATCCACGATCATCTCGGCGGCGGATTTCACCGATACAGCACCGATCGATTCTGGCGCATCCCACACTTCGAAAAGATGTTGTATGACAATGGACAGCTCGCTCAGATCTATGCGCGCGCTTACTTGGTGACCGGACGTGAGGAATATCAATCGGTCGCTCGCCGAATTTGTGATTTCGTAATCAAGGAACTATCCTCACCCGGCGGCGGTTTTTATGCTTCGCTGGACGCCGACTCTGAAGGAGAAGAAGGTAAGTTCTATGTTTGGAGCCCAAACGATTTAGAAGAATCAGCGAAGCAAATCGGTGACTATGAAAAATTGGCAGCCATCTATGGATTGAAAGCCCAACCCAATTTCGAGGGCAAATTCTACTCGCCGCAAACTGCGAAATCGCTGACAGAATTGGCAGAAGTTGACGGCAAGTCGTTTTCGGAGTTGGATCGCTCGCTCGTCGCCGGGCGTGAAAAACTACTGGAAGTTCGTAATCGACGTCAGCGGCCAGCCACCGACAACAAAATCCTAACCAGTTGGAATGGACTGATGATTGCCGGTCTGGCCGATACTGGGCGGTTGCTGAAACAACCCAAGTATATTGCCGCTGCTGAGCGTGCCGCCGAGTTTATTTTGAAAGAACTAATACGAGGTGACGATCGCTTGCTCAGAACTTACGCTGCCAACGAGGCCAAGCTGAATGGCTACTTGGACGACTATGCGTTTCTAGTTTACGGCCTACTTCGCTTGCACGAAGCGACTCAAAACGATCGTTGGCTGGATCAGGCGGCCAAATTGACTGATGCGCAGATCGAGCACTTTCACGATGCCAAATCGGGAGGATTTTTTTACACCTCCAACGACCATCCGCAATTGATCGTGCGACTGAGCGATCCTGTCGACGGGGCCATTCCTTCGGGAAACAGCATCACCGCAGCCAATTTGCGATATCTCGCTTTGGTAGCAAAATTGAATCGTTTCTCATTGCCGCTTAAGCAGGTTTTATTTGCCTCGCGATCACTCCTTGAACGTTCTCCCTCAGCTTGCACATTTATGTCCGCAGAAATTGCGATGTGGCTTGAACAAAAGAACTAGACAAGTGCGGCGGTGGTGCAGATTCAATTGAATTTGTTTTCCTGCGCTTCGAGGAGCGAGGTATGTTGATTTCCAAGTCGGGAGGATTCACCGACGACCACCGACGGCTGCAAGGAGCGTGGCTGTTCCTGCTATCGCTGGCGGTTTTTTTTGTTTCTTGCGTGATCTTGTATGCCATCTACGTCGTGTTGCGATTACGGGGAGATGGCAGTCAAGTTCAACCATTTGACGTTCCATTCGGATTTATTTTCACGACGATCGCGCTGATCGCAACCAGCATTTGCATGCACTTGGCGATTGAGTCTGTTCGGAGGGAGAGACGAACGGATCTCCTCCGATACTTAGTCTTGTCGTGCATTCTGTCGGTCGTCTTCTTTGCGATCCAAGCCGCATCGATGCTAGGGATGGTCACCCAATTTAATAAAGCCAGCTCACCCAACGGCAGCTTGTACGGATTGACCTTTTTTCTGGCGCTGTTGCACGCCGTGCATGTTATTGGCGGGATCGTCGCACTGGCGCTAGTGTTGATTCGCACGATCCAAGGGCGATACGACCATGAACGGTATTTCCCCATCCATTTCTGCGCGCTGTACTGGCACTTTCTCGATTTCGTTTGGCTATGCATGTTAGCCAGCTTTGCCATCGCCGCGTTCATGTCGAAGGCCTAACCTCCCGTCAGCCATTTGCGATTAGGCGTTGGATTTCGAATGATGTGAGTTCGCGAACGCCACCATGCGGATATGCTCGGACCGAACGTGGCTCCAATTTGTGTTCCCAAGCTCGGACCTGGAAATTTTTTTGAGGACTTTTTGGCGGGCTGTTTCGACCTCTACAAACTAGCAGGACATAAGAGACGAGCCTGCGGGACATGAATTAAAGATATTTGTCAAGAAAGCGAGCTAGGCATGAAAAGTCGTAAGAAATTTAGCCCCCGTATAGAACAACTCGAAGGCCGACTGCCGCTGGCAGGAGATGTGTTCGCAACATTAATCGGCGGGCAACTCAACGTGCTGGGGGATGGAAACGCGATATCCTGAGTAGACATTGGAGCGACCTTCCGTGGTTTCCGTGTGAGACATTTATCTACACGGAGGGTCGCTTCTTTTTGCCAACTATGTCAATGGCAATAAATCCATGAAAATCAACCACTTACTGCGTTTTCAACCTACCAACTTGGCGCTGTCCAATTAGAACAGTTGGTCAAGACATTGAATCCGACGACGATGACTATCTGCAACTGCTCCTGCGATCTCAAACGCGCTGCGAAAAAGCGACTAATTCGTTGATCAACCTACTAGCCAACTTGCCTACCGAACTGCCTGACGAGCAATTTTTATCGTTGCTCAAGTCAAGCAATTGCCGGATCGAGAGAATCGTTAGTCTGGGACATACTAGCCCACCTGGATTTTGGTACGATCAAACTAGCCACGAATGGTTGTTGCTACTTTCTGGCGCGGCGAAAGTCCGGTTTGCGGATCGCGTCGAACACCTTTGCCCGGGTGACTGCCTGAATATCCCGGCTCACATAAGACATTGCGTCGAATGGACCCAGCCCGATCAACCCACGGTCTGGTTGGCGGTGCATTACGACGGAGAAATTGAAACATGACTTCCGAACAAGTGTTTCGTGCGGCACTAGCATTTGTGATTTTGCTATTTTTGCCCATCGGTGTTTATTTTCGGCGCAAGGCAGCCGCAACGGGCGAGCGCATTTCTCACAAAGACGAAGGCTATCTTTTTGCAACGGTGCTCAGATTATGCGGAGTGCTATTGTGGATTTCAGTTTTAGCATATTTAATCCGACCCGCCTCTATCGCTTGGGCAGCCATGCCACTGCCCGAGTTCCTGC
Organism: Planctomycetaceae bacterium; assembly: GCA_005798335.1. Taxonomy (GTDB): domain Bacteria; phylum Planctomycetota; class Planctomycetia; order Pirellulales; family Pirellulaceae; genus Aureliella. The sequence continues at coordinate 5,285 of SYJV01000270.1, forward strand.
GTTGGTGCGGAATCGCGCTTGCGATTTCCGGTTCCGGTTTGATGTATTGGACTCTCAGAAACCTTGGCGGGAACCTGACCGACACAGTTGTCACGCGGTCCAATGCAACTTTGGTGACGAACGGTCCTTATCGCTGGGTGCGTCATCCGTTTTACTTCACTGCCGCACTGACAATGGCAGCGGTGACGCTGCTTTCTGCCAACGCATGCATCGGTATTTGCAGCGCACTTGTGATGACATTGCTAGTCGTGCGCACACCAAAGGAAGAACAACGGCTGATCGACAAATTCGGTCAAGCCTACGTGGATTATAGCGCCAAGACGGGACGTTTTTTTCCAAGGTTGCGCCCAAAAGTGTTGAGTTGAGTCTGCGTCGCAAAGCGGCTTTCAGGTTCCGCGGGCAACAGTGGCTTGAATCGCTCGAATCATCGCGCCAGCCTTATTCAGCGTTTCTTGATACTCAGAGGCCGGTACGCTGTCGGCTACCATGCCAGCGCCGGCTTGAATGTAGATCCGGTTGTTACAAAACACCATCGTGCGTAGCGCGATACAAGTGTCCATATTTCCACAATAGTCAATATATCCCACGGCTCCGGCATAAGGCCCGCGCCGGTGTGGTTCAATTTCGTCGATAATTTCCATCGCGCGGACTTTCGGGGCACCACTGACCGTACCGGCTGGCAAGCATGCCTTGAGCGCATCCATGGCGTGCTGATCGTCTCGCAACACGCCCTGTACGTTTGAGCTGATATGCATCACGTGGCTATAGCGTTCGATCGCCATGACGTCGGCCAATCGAATCGAACCAAATTTGGCAACTCGCCCAACATCGTTTCGTCCCAGATCTACCAGCATTACGTGTTCGGCTCGCTCCGTGGGATCGGCGAGCAGTTCGTCTGCCAATCGCGCGTCGTGTTCGGCATCCTCACCTCTGGGCCGAGTTCCAGCGAGCGGTCGCACGGTCACTACTCCATCCATAACACGACACATGACCTCAGGTGACGATCCGACGAGAGTAACCGCTGGAGTTCGCAAAAAGAACATGAAGGGACTGGGATTCACGACGCGCAATGATCGATAGGCTTCAAAGGGCTGGCACACTTGTGGCAATTCGAATCGCTGGCTGATGACTACCTGAAAAATGTCACCCGCGCGAATGTAATCTGTGCACTTGCAAACTGCTGCTTCGAATTGTTCTTGGGTAAAGTTCGCTTGTTTCTCGAGTTGATTGCTAGAACCAGTCGCAGGAATATCCGCTAGCGTGAGTCCAGTCGGAATTCCACGGAGCTTTTCAAGTAATTCGCCCACGCGCCGCGCTCCGTCGTGCCATGCATTCTCGGTCGACGAGAAATCACGGATATTGACAATTGCGACCACGAACAGCGACTTGGTAACGTTATCGAAGATCACCAAATCATCAAAGAAAGAAAAATCCAAATCGGGCAGATGGCGGTCGTCAGTTGGTGGATTCGGAAGATTTTCGACATAGCGCACAACATCATAGCCGGCATATCCAATTGCACCGCCGGTGAGTGGCGGCAATTCAGCCAGCTTAGCGACTCGCTTACCGGAAACCAATTTCCACAAAGTGTCCAGTGGGTCGGCGTCGAGTTCCGTCGGCAATAGGCTGGGGTCGCTGGAAATGATCTTTTTGCCGTACGCCGCCAGTCGTTGCCTGGGGCGAACAGCGATGAAGCTGTATCGGCCAACTTTTTCACCGCCAATAACGCTTTCGAACAAACATGCGGGTGACTCGCCGTCATCTAGCAATTTGAATGCCGATACTGGAGTCAAGCTGTCGCTGAGCAAACGGCGATAAACTGGAACCAAATCGAATTCCGCAGCCAGTTTGTGAAATTGAGGGAGCGATGGATTGACAATCATGGTGATTCCGAGATCTAAGTCTAAGCACGTCGCACAGAATATAGCCGATCAGCGGTAAAACCACGGATGGGGGCTGGGAACTAGACAAAAAAAATACGAAACTGGCTCGCGCGAATCTCTGCTTCAGAGATTTTACGATAGGATGTTTCGCGGCCCGTTGTGTAGAATTCAGCGCCCAGTTGCAGCGCAATCACCGCTCGATCACGGGCGAGCAAATGCTAGCAGCGACGGCCAAATTATTTGAAGGCGAACAAACTAAGCTTTGGCCGTTACCGGTTCCAGGATTTGTTTTCGCTGTCCAGCGTTTAGAGAAATTGTCATGTTGCGGTAGGTATTGCATGAAGTGCCAACATTGTGAGAAACCTGCAACCTTTCACATCACTGAACTGACCAAGCCGGAAGGTCCAAAGGTAGTTCATTTGTGCGAGGAACACGTGCGTGAATACCTCTCGCAAGGGAATTCCCCTGCCGGTACTGGCGCGCTGGCAAATATGCTGGCCAAGCAGCTTAAGCTCGAACAAACCAAGGAACATCTGGCGGCACTGGACAAGAAGACTTGCCCGGTTTGCAATATTACATTTGCGGCGTTTCGCCAAGCTGGGCGGCTGGGTTGTCCGTACGATTATGTTTGCTTTGAAAGCGACCTGGAGCCTTTGCTGGTAAATATTCATGGAGCCCAGATTCACAAAGGCAAGCGTCCCACGCGCGTTGCGGGCTCGCCGGACCAACACCATCAATTGATACAGCTTCGTCGCGAAATGCGGGATGCGGTCGCGCGAGAAGAGTACGAGCGCGCGAGCGAACTGCGCGACAAAATTCGAGAATTGGAAAACGAACCAACTGCGGAAAAGAAATCCCCGCCGGAGGCTTGAAAAGGACTGCCTGTGAAACTGGAAGAACTTGCGGACAAATGCAGTGAATGGTTACGAGGGTCGGGGCCCGAGTCCGACATCGTGATCAGCAGCCGAATTCGCTTGGCTAGGAATCTTGCCGAATTTGCGTTCGTGCGTCGAGCTAACGCGGAGGAGAAAAACTCCATCGCCAAACTGGTGCGCAGCAAAATCGAAATTGCCATGGACGGTCATGAATTGGTTTACTTGGATGTCGATCGGTTGAGCGATTTGGACCGCCAATTTCTGGTCGAACGCCAATTGATCAGCCGTGAGCTCGCGGAAAATGAAGGCAGTCGCGGTGTGGCGATCGACTTGACCGAACAGTTCAGCGTCATGGTCAACGAAGAGGACCACTTGCGAATTCAAGTTATCCGCAGCGGACTAGATCTCAACCGCGCGTGGGAGTGTATCGATCGTATCGACGATAAGATTGAGAAAGAACTGAACTACGCGTTTCACGACGACTTTGGATATCTGACCGCGTGCCCAACCAATGTCGGCACCGGTTTGCGAGTTAGCGTCATGCTGCACTTGCCCGCCTTGGTGATTACGCGTGAAATCGACAAGGTTTTCCGGAGCCTCCAAAAGCTGAACGTAGCCGTCCGTGGACTATATGGTGAAGGTTCGCAATTCATGGGCGACTTTTATCAAGTCAGCAATCAAATTACATTGGGACCTACCGAACACGAATTGGTTGCCAATGTTTCTGAGGTTGTGCCTCGCATTATCGATTACGAACGGCGCGCTCGCGAATTCCTGGTGAACGAAGGTGAAAAAGACCTCCACGATGATGTCAGTCGAGCTTTCGGAATTCTCTGTACCGCCAAGAAAATCAGCAGCGAAGAAACGATGCACTACCTATCCAAAGTTCGCATGGGGGTAAACCTCGGGCTGATTTCCGACGTGGAGATGGTCACGCTCAACAAACTGTTCGTGCATACTCAGCCAGCTCATTTGCAGAAACTGCGCGGACATGAACTCTCGGTCACTGACCGCAATATCGAGCGCGCAAACTACCTGCAAGAACACTTGCTGCCCAAGCATAACCAAGGTCCCACCAACGACCCAAACAGCAATTGATTGCACCGGTCGCAACGGTTGCGCGGGCGATTCTCAATGACTGCGCAAACTATGCTGAATGGGCGATTTATGGCGCCGGAAAAATGTCCAATTAGATTTGAAATATTTTGGAATTTCTTAAAGTCAATCGGCGAATTGACTTGGCATCTGGCCGTGTTGAGCTTATCCATTAAGTAGGTTTGAAAAATATCCGCTCATTTCCAAAATGAGTTGCCTACTGTATTTGCCCTGGCCATTCGGTTATTTGTGACAGGTCCATAGCCATGAAATTCGGATTTCCCTTGACGACGACTGCCGTTTGCGCGGCGATGCTGTTTTCGAGTTTCCATGTTTTCGCTCAAGATTGTGGATGCTCGCTGGGAGTCCAATCTCAGACCGTTTGGCAAAAGGAGCTGCACACCGTCCAGCGCTTGGTGTACGACACTGTCTACGAGGATCAAGTCCTCACTACGCAGCGACCGGTACTCAAATCGCGCACCGAGAAACGAAAATACACCGTCTCGACACCCGTCGTTGAAACGCAATCCGTTCAAGAAAAGTACATCGTGCGCACGCCTGTGGTCAAACGAAAATTGGTTGATCAAGGGTACTATCAGACCGAATATGTTACTGAAACGGCTGCGCGTGAGGAAAGCTATATTACGTACCAACCGGTGACGGAAACGTCCTATCAAACTCAGCAATATGTCGTCCAGCGACCGGTCGTCGAGACGCAGTACCAGACTCAACAATATGTTACCTATCAACCTGTGACGACGATGCAAACCACTGTCGTCGATCAGGGGCAGTATATTGCCCAACAATATTATCAACCTGGTGACGTCCGTTACGGCCTGAAATGGTTGCCTCGTGGTTATAGCCATGACGCGGCTACCGGCACGCCTTATATCCATCGCGGTGGCTTTAACTGGGTGCCCTATCAATCGGCTGGACAGGCGTTCACGCAGCTTCAATATCAGGCGAATTACGTGCCTGTCGCAGTACCGCAGACGTCGATGGTACCGCAAATTGCCCAGCAACAAGTTCCCGTCCAAGTGACCCGCATGGAGAGCCAGGTCGTACAGCAGCAGGTCCCCGTGAGTGTCATGAAATACCAAGCTGTCGAGCAACGGCGCGTCGTTCCCTATACGACGCAGAAACCGGTTACTAAATACGTTGAGAACAAAGTACCCGTTGAATACACCGAATATGTCGAGCAAGAAGTGGTGCGAAGCAGACCTGTCCCACGCACCTCGTACAAATTGGAAACGGTCGAACGAGACGTCGTCGTAAATTATCACGAAATCGAGGAAGTCAAAACACCCGTGCGAGTTGCTCGACGAGTTCCTCGATACGAAACAGTAACGGTGCAGCGATTGGTGCCGCGTACGGTGTTGTCCCCGATTGGTTTGAATTATTACGATCCCTATTCGTCCGCTGCCGTTGTAGTTGGCCAAGCGAACTGGATGCCGGCTATCCAATCCGCCGCTCCAGCACCCGCTACAAGCCCAGCCGCGACTCCCACTCCGGACGCTCATGCAGATGCCTCACCCGAACGCGCGACGAAGAAGCCCGAAGTGGGTGATTTACCAAATCCAGCACCTTCAGAAGCGGCTGGCAAGTCTCCAGCCGAAAGCTCGCCTTCCGATAATAATCCAACGGCTCAACCGGCTGAGAAAGGCAGTAAATCGGATGCAGCTCCCGAATCCAAACTGGAAATGAACCCTAATCAGCCCGACGCTGATTCCAAGAAGGCCTAATGGAGCAGTCCTACGGCCTCAAAGTGCCTAGGCAAGCTAGATCTAAAAGAAGTTTGGAAGCGTCTGTTTCCGGTTCAGATTCTATTCGACTATCGTGGGTACCGTTGCTAGATACTCGGCAACGTATGCTTGCGTAGCAATATCATTTGTTTGACAAACATATGGACAAAGCATAGAACTATGCCTCATATGATTGGTCCTGGGCTGATCCCTTCTCAGCAGTTACGGAAATGGTTCTCAGATCCACAGAAATTCGCGTTCTTGCATTACGCGATAGCTTGTTAGCGCTGCATGGGGCCAAAAAGCGTTGTGCGTCATTAACGGCGCGAGTTCTGCAAGCTACCTTTGCCTGTGCATTCTTCGTTGCTGTTTCATCGATAATGGCGCAAACGGACACGTCATTGGTCAAGCAGAGCAATGCCATCGCAGTTGATGACACTTCCAACAAACAGCTTTCTGCTCGCGCGTTACGCCGCTTGGGCAGCAATATTTTTCGTCCGGCAAAGGCTACTTATGATCTCGCTATATCGCCCGATGGAAAGTTCATTGTCAGCATGGGAAGCGACCTCGCGGTCTGGGAAGCTGCGAGCGGACGAGAGCTTTGGTCGGTAAACCTGTCCGACCACGGTATTCGCAATTCTGATGGTAACTATGGTGATCGGGCAGTCGTTTTTGGAAACAATTCTGAGGCGTTTTTTACAACCGGTAAGGTCAACGAATACGTGTCCTGGGATGTTGCAAGTGGTCGAAAAACGGCCATTGAATTTCAGCATGGCTTTAACCATTTGGTTCCCGTCAAATTGGAAGAGAATTCTCCAGTTCCTGGTACACCAACCGCTCTCGATGTTTCTCCCGACGGCAAGATGATTGCACTTAGTTCCGCGTTGGGGGTGATTGTGGCAAATCAGAATGGCGAGGTTCTAGCAAAGTTCAAGAATCAACCAGCGGACGTTGTATATGGCCGTGGCGCTGTAGAGCCGGATCGGCTTACGTATTCTGGCCATTACAGTGTGGGACGATTTTCATCCGACGGAAAAAAATTGGCGGTGCTAACCAGCGATGCTCCGACCAAGATTCGGATAGTTGACTTAATGAGTTTCGCGACACAGCGGACAATTCCGTTGACTTCTTGGCTTGTCCGCCTTGATTTTTCGCCAGATGGCAACCATGTTGCGACGACTGAACGTGATGCGTCTGTTCGACTTTATGACGTCACAAGCGGTCAGCAAGTGTGGTCACACACGGTCGAATTGCACGATATCTATGAGAATTACACATCCGGCGTTGCATTCTCACCGGACGGATCAAAAGTTGCTGTTTGTGCAACGGATAAATCCGTTTATCTTCTCGAATCGGAAACAGGCAAGGAAACTGCACGCTTTGTAGGCCACAAATCCAATCCTTACTCACTTGTATTTTCGGACGATTCGAAAACGCTCTATTCGTCGGGTGGAGATGCCCTAATCAGACGTTGGAATATCAATGGCCCAGTTCAGGTAGAACAACCCACAAGCGCTTATGTGGCCAATGGAATTGCCGCTTCGCCGGTTTCGCACATGATCGCTTTCGACGATGATCGCGGAATCATACATCTCGTCGACTCCAGCAACGGAACTTCGATTCAGTCTTTCAACATTGATTCTGCCACCATCTCTGCCATAAAGTTTTCACCTAACGGAAAACTGCTCGGAGCAGGAGGCATACGCGGCAATCAGATTTGGACAATTGTCTGGAACCTTGAAACGTTCGAACGAGAGTATGTTTGGGAATGGCAGCAAGGCGCAGACCTCCATGCAAATATTGAAGAAATTGCATTTAGCTCCGATTTGACTCGCATTGCCGCCGTTAGCTTCAGACAGGGCAAAGTATTCCTGTGGGATTTGATCAATGGCAAGCAGGTTGCAGCGATCCCGCACAAGTCAGTCTATGGGGTATCGTTCAGCCCTACTGAGCCAACTCTGGCAACTGGCGGTTGGGATTCTAAGGTACGATTCTGGAATTCACGAAACGGTCAGCCGCAAGCTGAGATCGACGTCAAGGAATCGATGAAGGAGCAAAGCTCGTTTGTGTACCATGTTTGCTATTCTCCAGAGGGTCGTTTCATCGCGGTAGGACACGGCGGCCTTTCCATTAGCCTGTGGAATACGCAGACTTTGGAGTTGCGAAGTCGATTCAAATATCATCCCCGTGGTGGTTGGGGGACGGGTGATATGAATTTTTCGCCGGACGGTCTCTGGCTATGCTCGGCAGATATGAGTTCGACTGTGAAACTTTGGGATCCATACTCTGGGCAGAAAATAATGGACGTTAGTCCGCAAGGGTCAACGGGATCGCCGGTTGAGTTCGGTTCCAATGGCACAACCCTCGTCAGCGGTCCGTTTAACGGTTTTTGCTACGTATGGGATGTGAGCACTCCACGACAGGTTGATTTCCCAAGCACTGAAGCCCTATGGAATGCGCTGGCAGGAAATAATGCGTCCGACGCCTACAATGCATTTTGGGCTTTAACGAATCTTGGTGATCAAGCCGTCACAACACTGGATGAGAAATTCGACCAGATTGTGAACGTCTTGGACGCGTATGAGTTAACAAAGAGTCTGGACGTGGACGACGCTGCGCGTAGGAACGAGGTGATTGAAAAACTGGTGTCGAGTAATTCGCGCACAGTCCGCATCGAAGCCGTCAAGCGATCAATGGCACTACTTTCGCGGATCGGAAGCGAAAAAGCCCAACTCTTACTGCAGAATCTCGCCAGTGATTCATCTGTTGAAGCGATACGCGAAGAAGCCCACCGCGTGCTGCATTCTGAATTCAAATGAACGTTCCGGATCTGGCATTCACAGGGATCTTATGGTCCTCGATAACGAAGCTCTGCTGCCGGTGCGCTTATATGGACTGGCACCAAACCTAAGACTTGCATGGATTCTTTCTACTCTCATTGTGTGGCATTCTCCTCTTTGAATTCCACAATTTTGGGAGGTTGATAGCCCGGTTTCCAATCGCCAGAAAACTCGACTGAGCCGACGAATTCCTCGTCTCCAAGCTCGTAATCGCGGTCGCGATCTAGTCTCTTGTCGCGGTCAAGAAACATCCGTACTCGGTACTTACCACTTGGAAGCAGACGTTTGCTTTCAGCGGACTTACCACTTTGTGATCGATCGTCGATTCCCAGGATCATGTTCTGCCACAACTTTTGCGGTCCATTGACGTAACCATCGCCGGTCGCAATTCGCTTGCTTGACCACTTCCCATTTTCCCAGCAATAAATATCCACACGCATTAATCGATCGCGCCAATCGGAATTCAATCCTGTGATTCGCAGTTGCTGCCCCGTTGCATATCGAACCTCAGTGGATTCCACAGGCAAGTCCTTGGCCTCGCGGTAACCACCCCGGACCGCACTAGCATAGTCCGCTAGAAAACTGCGAAAGCGCTTATCAGGATCACTTCCTAGCGCAAACTTCCTGTGTCCGCCATGTTCGACGACACCCAGGGGCTTCAGCAGAATCAAACTCTCCTCGGGTTTCTCGACGTCGATAATCCCCTGCTGAGCGCTCTTGGCCAGCGTTCCCGCTGGATCATTTGGACTGATCCAAGAAATTTGCTCGCCGTGTTTCTCGATCAAGCGACTATTGCGCGCCGGGGAATGGCAATTCTCACAACGCTCAATGTCTACCCAGATTTTCTCGACGAACGATTTCAGGACTCGATCAATGCGAGTGTGCCGAATGACCTCCAGCGGAGTTGGTGAACCGATTGTCGATTGCGCAGCGGTCGGCAACGGTGCAGGTGGGTTCTTGGCCGCAGCCTCAATCCAAGACTGAAATGCCGCAAGTTCCTCTGATCGCACCTTCGCCAGCAGCGGGTCTTCCTTCTCGGGCCGTCGCGAAATGAAGGTTAATAACTTCGACTTCGCCGGTTTCTCCGCATCTACTAACCCAGCGACCGCTAGCGCCGCAAATGTCTTGGCACTATCCTCCAGCACATACTGCCGCAAATCGATCCCAGCCAAATGGCACTCGCGGCAACTGGACGCTCGTTCTGACTTTACCAACGGCAAGACGCGCCTTTCGAAAATCTGCGTTGCATCGTTTGCGTTCACCCAAGTGGCGTGGGCAAAAACCACTACGAGAATCTCTGGTAGCAATCGAGATAAGCAGTTCGATCGTAATTTCATGATGCACTCGAATTCCTGGGCCTAGTGCCAGTGAAAGTAGAGAGAACGCACTCAACACACCCAAGTACGAAGGACTCGGACGACAACCCGGATGCATGTCGCGTTTAGGCGAACGGCAGATTGGTTCTTACCAATACAAGCCCGAAGCGCAAGCGAGTGCGTACGTACCAGGATTGACCCACTCGCTTGCGCATCGGGCCTGTATTGGTAAGAATCATTCTGCCGCTCGCCTTATCGCCATGAGTTGTCAAAACCGGAATGTGACGATTGCGGTCCGCAAGAAAGAACACTCGCTATTTTACCTCACTAGCGATCAGCTTATAGATGGCTAGAAGACTGCCATCGGTATCTCGATATTCTTCGATTGCGAACTTTCCGCGAACTGCAACCGGGCGTACAGAAAAGTTGGCAGTTTTGCCTTTTTCCATCTGAACCATAATGCAATCATAGATTGCTGCACCTGGACCGAAGCAGCATTCCATATTGTCGCGCACCAACACAAACTCGGTGATTCCACTCTGCCTGTATGTGCTCGTCGGTAGAATATATCCGCGAATGCGCATCGGCTTTTTATCTATTTCCTCGATTTGCTTGGTTAGCATCGAACGCTCGAAATTGCCACCCTTTTCAATTTCGAACTTGAGGTCGTCAAAGGTATAGTCGCCTTTGACTCGCAGGGGTTTGCGAATATTCTGTGGCGGTTCAGCGGCTTTGGGTGGTTGCGCTTGGCTGGCCGGTGGAACCAGCAGCACAGGAAATATGCTCAACAACACACAACGTGCCCATCGACGAGTCACATTTTCCATGGCGCAAAGGGCTCCGATCTTGATACCAACGCGATTAGGGTTGAGCCGTCCAACTTGGGCAGTCCAAAAGCTGGACAGGCCGTTCCCCAGCGCCCAGCGGACCATGGTAAAAGGACAATTGTGGCTCTTATTCCTCCAATTTCCGTTCCAATAAGTCTTAAGCGTACACTTACCGAGCCTCAAGAAGCAACCTCAGGTTGCACACTTACTTGATAATGTCCGCTTTCAATTGGTAGAAGACGCCTGTCAGTTCAGCGATTGGCTTGATAGCCGAGTTGACCTGCAAAGTGCCGGCCAGCCGTTGGCGCCGGTAGCTACGGGTGGCGAGCTGGTCACCGGTCAGCGTCACTTCGATCATATGGGTCAATGGCGGTTGGCCACCAAAGCAGCAAGTGCCAAGATCGGGCACCAGCACAAACTTCTTCGCCTGAGGAGAATCCATCGAACTTGGATGGATGTAACCCGCAATAAAAACCTTTACGCCGTGCATGGCCAGAGCGGCCTCGGTGGGAGCATCCGTTGCGCCCGACGGGCTTTTCAAGTCACTGAACGGCAACCTTTGGTAACCTGGCGGAACCTCCGTGGCATAGATATACGCGTGCATTGTTGGGGCGGCAATCATAGTCGCCAAACTCATAAAGACCCCAATCACTCCCAGCGGTTTTCCCAGCAATTCGTCAGGATATTTTCGGATCGCTCGCAGCGCTGCCAAACCGATACTTATTCCGGCGAAGGGCAATATCAACAGCGCAACAAACCAAAACGATCCCAACGATAGTAGGCCGAGAATAAATGATGCAACTGCACCACGGCTGACCGACTGGTACGCTAATTCGTCGCCCGAAGATAAAGGTGCCGAAGGCGGTTGCACGATAGCGCCCGAAAACCCACTCATCTTTGCTTACCTCTATACACCCGTGGATTTTGCACCGACATGCGCCCAAGCTCGAGCCAGCACGCCGTGGTTCCCAGCGCCAGTAATTGCCAACCACATAGCAATCCCAACCGAACTGGCGGCCATCAGCATTACGCAAGCAGCGTTGAAACGGTTCGATGGCACTACCACAATGGCCTCCGTTGAAATATCAGCAGCACGACTCGCCGTTGCGCCTGGCAATTCACCGAGCCGGTCGTCGGCTGGTTTGTCGTGCTTCTTGCCAGCTATGCCATCGGTTCCGGTGGGCAACCGAATTGACGAAGTCTGTTTCGCGGCAGGCGTTGTTACGGGCTGGGGCACAGGGAAAAACGTCTTGGCACGCTTAAACGCGGCGGGATCGATCGCCTCCAATTCCTGAAGTTGCTTGGCGGCTTCCGGCAATGGACATACTCTCAGGTAATTAATCACTGGGACTCGCACCCAACTTGTCTTATCATCAGCTTTCTTGAACAATTCGACCAACCGATCGATTTGAGTCCAATCTTCCCACCGAGCAAGATCGGGGATGACCAAGTCAGCTAGTTCAGGACGCTGCAAAATGATCTGCAACGCTTGCAATACTCTTTTCCGTTCGACGATGCCTCCCTCGGTACCGTGAAAACGCAGCGCCATAATCGCTGAGTAGGTATCCGCGTATTGGCTTTGTTTGTTTTTCAAAAATAATTCTTCGATCAATGGCAACCCATCCGCTCCTCGCAAGGTCACATAACACGCGATCATCGCATCCAACCCAGCACGCCGGTTGGGGTCCTCGCTCTTGAGCAGTTTTTCAATCAACTGCGCGTCTTCGGGTTTGCCACACACGCCCAGCATCACCAAGAACAAACGCTTGCGATCAGGCGGTAAATTAACATCTTGAATCCACTTCAAAACCTGCGGCCGATCCATCTTGTCTTTGATCAGTTTGATTTCTTTATAATCCGCTTGCGCGAATTCGTCGTAGGCGTCGCGCGCCAGCAGATTGTCGTCATGTTCGAGATACTTGATGTAGAACAGCAACTGTTCTTGAGCCGCTTCGGGCAATTTGGCAATTGCTTTGATGTAATCGATCGCTTTGGCTGTGACCGGTAAAGGCGACGACCAAAGCAGCTCGGGTGGATCGACTCCCATAATCAAGAACACAGTCTCCGCAGGAGCGCTACCAAAATACGCGGCGCGAATCTTCTTTCCCGTGGCCGCCAGTTTGTCGCCTTTGACGACGTCCAAGATCTCGAACTCAGCATCGGTCTCGGTTTGGCCGCCCTTGACAATCTTTGCCAGCACCACAGCGTCCATGGACGCCATTTCTTGCCGCAGGGTTTGCTGAACTGCTGCGCAAAATGGACAGGCTAAAACCGGAACCACCTGCAGGAGACTCAGGCTGACCCAAGCACAAGTCATTGCCGTTAATTTGCGCATACTTATTTTCTCCAATTACAAAACCGAACTTCAACTTCTCCCCACCATAGTTTAGGAGAATAACCGCGACCGCAGCCACCCGCAATTCGAAAAAAATCAATCTAAACCGCTGATTTTCTCCACTTGCTGCGCATCGCGCGGTCATGGCTCACTTTGTTCAATACAATCTATACAAATTGCCAAGCAATTGACAGTCATGGCCCCAATTCCAATCGCTCAGAATAGGTGTCAACTGCTCGCCGAAGTCGCAAACGATCCTATAATTTGGAAATCTGTGTGGTTCAAGAAAACGTTAAAAACAGCCGGCATCGCACTTGCAAGGGTAGTTTTCGGTGTTCGTCCTTGGCCTTTTCTTGAGTCACGCCTGAAATCCTTGCGGGTTGGAATTTGTCGAATGCACCGGCACCGACCCCATGCCTCAAGCCCCAGTTACACGTGGAGAAGCCGTCTACATGTCACAACAATTTACTATCAACCGACGCCGATTCACCGCGCTTGCCTCTGCAACTGCAATAGTGGCGGGTGCTGCAAAGTTCGCACCTACCCTGCAAGCGGCTGGTAAACACAGTCTTAGACTAGGTATTCAACTGTACTCGCTGCGCGGGTTCGAAAAGAATCTAGACACAGCCTTGCGGCATGCCAAAGACCTCGGCTTTGAGCAAGTCGAATTCTATGGCGGAATGTTGCCGATCGATGCTTCGCATGAAACGATCTCAGAGGTCAAAGACAAAGTCGCAGGACTAGGAATGTCCATCTCAGCGCACGGCGTCAACCGCTTCGGGAAAGACTCGACTACAAATCGCAAGTTATTCGAGTTTGCTAAAGCGGCCGGAATTCCCACGATCACCGCCGACCCAGATCCTGAGTCGTTTGCGAATCTGGACGAGCTGGTGAAAGAGTTCAATATCCGTATCGCGATTCACAACCACGGGCCCACAACTCGATACAACAAAGTCGTCGACGTCTTGCGCGCGATCGAGAATCACGATGTGCGCATCGGTGCCTGCGCTGACCTTGGCCACTACATTCGATCCGGCGAACGACCCACGGAAGTTGTGCGCGCCTTGAAGGGCAGGCTATACGGAGTTCACCTCAAGGACTTTGCGGAAATGACCAATAAGACCAAAGGCGTAATTCTCGGGAAAGGACATCTCGATGTCGCCGGAGTTTTTGCCGCCTTGGTCGAAGTGGGATTCCCCGCCGACGGCGCGCTTTCGTTGGAGTACGAAGAAAATCCCAAGGATCCAATCGCCGAGATTCGCGAATGCGTAACGGTTGCCAAGAACGCTCTCTCTAAGCTGAGTTAAGGCGGGTCTAGCATTTGAACGTGCCGCACTGAAAATCATTTGTCAGGATTCGTATTCGTCATTGCAGCTCATGGGCTACGACAACGATATGTTGTCCTTTGGGAACGGGAGCTACCCAAGCTTGGGCGAGTACGACTCCATCGTGTGCGGCGATACAGGGCCATGGATCGAGATCGATCCGATCGAAATCGTGCAATAGTCCGACGGTTTGGCCGCGATGGACTTTGGTTCCGCACTCTACGAGCGGTTCGTAGTGACCGGCAAATGGCGCGACGATGAAACACTCGCGATCAACCATGGCCAGCTTGCGCTGCGTACCTGCTTTGTGGTGCGCGATCGGCTCGATGGTACCATGCAGTAGTTGGTTGTTGATCGCGGCGGCTAGGACACCTTGACGCCCATACCGGACTCCTTCAGGGTTAATCGAACGTCCCCAACCAAGTTCGGTTCCCACTGTAATCTTTCCCAGCCGTTCGGCTTCGCTGGGCAGCAGGCCAGGCGTTTGATTTTGATAGACCATCAGCGATGGTGTACCAAACCAACGCGCAGTTTGCTCGATACGGTGAGCTAGCTCGGCATCTTCGAGCGGATGGAAATTCGCGCACAATGAAAACCGGGCAACGTCGCCGCCTGAGTGCAGATCGATCACCATATGTACGCGCGGCCAGATATGGGCCCTGACAAATGACGCGATACGGTGCGTAATACCGGCCAGCGACGGTATTACGCCGGCTCCCTCGACGAATGCGCGGTTCAAATTTACGCCGTCGTCCAAGCGACTTTCACGCGTTCCCGCCAGAAATGCGGCCGGATTGAGCACGGGAATCAAGATCAAACGACCGCGCACATCAGCCAAGCGAATCTCGCGCAGCAGATGCTTGATTACCACAGGCCCTTCGTATTCATTGCCGTGGTTCGATCCAAACACCACCAAACCTTGGCCGTCACGCGTTTCTGGACCCACCATCACCGTCAGCGGCAGGAGATGATCACCCCAAATACTATCGTGCTCTAACGCCAACCAATAATCACGCCGTCCAGGAGAATCGAGATCCAACTGATCCGGGCGTACGACTAATCGTTGCATTTCATGATTCCGTTGTGGAGAATGTAAGCAAATTCGCACCGAACTCTGTCACTTGCGGGAGCGAAGACAATGGTCCAGGTCAGACCGATTCGCTGCGTGACGATCCAATTTTCAGCGTAAATGACGGCTAGTCAGTTAGGCGCTCGTCATCGACTCGATCAACTTCTTTAATCGTTCAACCTCGGCTTCAGCTCAATCTTTCTCAGCCCGTTCCCACGGGTTTGCCATCTGAGTCTGGATTGTAGGTTTCGCTGTTCTTTTGATTGATAATCATGTCAACCTTCTAATTACGGCGCACTGGGATCTATTATGGCAACATTCACCCGCGTCCATCAAGCAACTCCTCGCGGTCGCCAGTGGCGGTTTTGCGAAACTCGATGTTTGCAACGCTGACTGTTCCGAACGGTCGATCGCTCAATAAAACGATTTTGTGTCCCTGCATCGATCCGGATTTATTGGAACGGACAATTCTATTACGCAAATCGTCCACACGCCCACGAAATACCAGCCAACCACGGACACGATTTGAGGGCCGCCCTTCAAGGGTTAATGACTGCTGGAGGGCCGACATCCAAAAACTGGAGTGGTTGGGCAACGAATCTGTTTCGGTACCATCGTCACTGAACATTTGCGGCCGGTAAATGCTGGCCAGTGGGAAAGACAGATAATTGGCAAGCTGCTCTTGCGGAGGCCATTGCTGGAGATTGCCTTCGATCAGTTGGCTGGAGCACCAAATGCGGTCTCCTGCAGCGAATTGGGATGCCACATATCGAGATGCCTCGCGCCAATGTTCACCTCGCAATGCTCCGACGAGTTGCCCCTGTGTTAATACAAGGGTGCTTGTCCCCTGATGAAAAACCAAGCTTGCAATTACGATCAGCCCGGCAGCCAATCTCCCGAAACGGCTGGGAATTGTGCACAGGATTAGGCCACCGAGAACAACCAACGGCATCGAACAAGAGATCAAATACCGTCGATGAAATATGGGTGCAATATCTAGATACGCTGCACAAAAACCGGTGGCCCACGGTCCGAAAGCCGCCAGAGTCCAAAATACAAAGAGATAGATGTTGAGAATATTCACACTAGACGGCTGATTGCCTGCCGAAGAAACGGTTGAGCCAGCGTGCTTTCGTTCAGCTCGATTTGACTCATGCAGCCGCTGCCACAGCAGTCGCAGGCAGAAACTGGCTGCCACGAAAACGATCAGCGGAACGAGAATTGGGACCGCAGGGAACAATTCGAGGGATTTCCAAATGGAACCAGCGCCGGCAAAACTGTTCCATTGCGATCGATGCGCCCATACTGACTTCATGGTCCACGCAACGGGCAGGCACAAGACAATCGCGGCTAGACCGACCGCACACCAAGACACTACAAACGCTATCCAAGTCGTGCGCCATCCCGACGACTGGTCTGATGAAGGTGAGCGGCAGGGCGCTAGCCCCCGGCGCGGCAGTTCTTGCGTTGAGTTTGCGAGGAAAATACCTAATACCGTCCACCATTGCCAAACAGTGACCAATGCGGCTGTCGGATGGCAGTAGATTGCCAGCGTGGCACACAGGCACCACATTCCTTGATAGCGCCTCGATCTACTGTCGTGACTTGTCGAGTTCAATCTGCATTCCAACAGTCTCCACGCAGCGACCCATGCCAGGAGATTTAACAACTGGACGAATGAATACGGTCTAGCCTCGGTGGCGAAGAACCACTGAATGCGATCCAAAATCGCCCAGCCCAGGATCAGCGAGCGATCGAACGTGGTCGATTTCGTATTTCGGATTATCGCCAACAAGACTCCAAGAGTTGCTATCCACCCGATCATTGAGGGGACTCTCAACGTCCATTCGTTCAACCCAAGTGTCTTAACAAGCGAAAAAAGAAAAACGAAATAGGTCGGAGTCTGGTTCCCCTGGGCAGTTCGTTCGAGCAATTCACCAAAACTGCCATCAACGCTCCAAGCGGTATGAAGTTCATCTATCCACAACGATTCGCTGATCGCGGGTGCCACGATCACCAGAGCAATCAAACTTACCAGCGCCGGTCCGACGAAGGGGCGGATGCGAGAAATAGCTGCACTTTGGCTTGACTTGTCGGGCTTATCGTTGTGCAATGTTGTAATTGGGGAGTAAACTTAGGAAAAAGGCTTTGACTGCAGTTTGTCGGATAAACGTCACATAGGTTTCGCCCCAGGCGATGCTGGTACTCATCTTGTCGTAACTTAGAATCGTTCGCAAAGCCGCTGAAGGAACTCTTCATGTTTCATGCGCGAAGTAAATCGCACCGCAAAGCATTTACGTTGACCGAAGTACTGGTTGCCACAACAGCTACATTGTTGATGATGCTCTCGCTGGCGCAAATCTTCAAGATGGTCGGCGAATCCATGAAGCAGGGCCGAGCGGCCCTTGAGATGAATAACCGCTTGCGCAGTATCGTCTACAAGATTCGCCACGATCTAAATAATTTGACTGTCAATCCTCGGCCACCTGCCGACTCGTCCAGCGGAACTGGTTACTTGGAATATTTTGAAGGATCCACGACAGATTATACATGCACTGTCGTAAGTCACAGCCTTAGCCGATACGGTGATTTCGACGATATTCTGATGTATACCTGCCGAGCAGGCGACTCGTGGTTCACTGGCAAAGTACCTTTGTGCGTGCTGAGAAAGTCGATCCCCAACTACAATTTGGACCAGAACAACAATACTATCCCAGATGACTTAGAGCCCGTAACGATCGCAGCGCAGCATGCTGAAGTAGCGGTCTTCATGCAGCCGGTGGTTTCCAATATTGGCAACGAAGGATTCAATCAAGAAGTCCTCGTCGGCTCGCCAACCTCTTTTCTCGATGCTGACGTCAATGGCATTCCGGACGCCTTTCGCCTGCACTATCGCGCACTGTTGATTCGTCCGGATTTAAATACCGTTTATGCGGGCACGGAACCAAGTCTACCGTTTCATCTGTCGCCCCCTGTCGTAAACGGTGTGCAATACCCACCATTCCTAGTCGCTGGACGTCAAGCCGGATTGCCGCTCTATTTGTGCGATATGTCGGCAGCTCATCAAACTTGCGATCTTTCAATTCGGCGTATATTTACTCCGGATGGCGTCCTAGATCGTGTCGCAGCGAACAGTTTGGAAGATCTCATGAATCCAGCCAATCGTTTTGCGCATTGCCAAATTCCAATTCGGTTTAGCAATGCTTCCACCACGATGCCATTGCTGGCCTTAACGAGCGCTCTCTCAGTGCATACCGGCGGAACATTCCCCGATCCCGCTACTGGCCCCGATCCCGCTACTGGCCCCGATCCCGCTACTGGGACAGGATTCCTTCACCCAGCATACGCTCTGCGTTCCGACCGAACCGGTGAGGATGTTTTGTCGAGCGATGTGCTGGCGTTTGACTGCAAGGTCTACGATTCGAGCATGCCCATCATTACTATGAACGGAGTCGATGGTCTTCCGGCACACTCCAATGGCGTGATAGACGTTGCTGCCTTAGGCGCGTCGGGAAGTGATGACGTTATCGTTACACCCAACGATTTGGGATATGTGCCCGGTTCGTTCGCGACCCCGTTAAACTCAAAGTCTCCATCGTCAGCAATCACGGGATATGGCGGTTACGTCGACCTGATGTGGGGACGCAAGGTCGCCAGGCTCGCTGCTGACTATTACAAGACTCCACTTTCGTCGAATATTGTGACCGAGTTTAGTGGGGTTCAAGCCAGCGGAATTACAGCTTCCTTGTACGGTTCTGGAAAAATTGTTGGGCCAGTCCTGTTGCCTCTAATTATGCAGCCGACCTTTGATTCATGGACCACGCGGTATGAAACCGACGGACTCAGGCAGGCGGAAATTGGAATTGTCGGTGGTGTTGTGCAGATCGACAATGCCCAACGACTATACGGTGGCTTTAATGGTTCAGATGTCAGCAATATCGCGGTACTGCGTAGGGATTATATCGATGCGGGAACGGATGGCTTGGACAACGATGCTAACCGCGGTGCTGATGATTTTGCTGAAATGGAGACTCGGCCACCTTTTCCGGTAGATCTGCGGGGCCTTAAAGTCTCGATTCGCTTGGAATCTCCCGGTACTCGGCAAGTATTTCAGATGTCGGCTGCAAATGAGTTCGTGACGCAATAGCGCTCGTTGGATGGCACACTCGATTCGATTAAGAGAGCCATGGGATAGTCGGTATGTCGACGGTACTCGTAAAGCAGTGCGATATCGTCGTTTCTTCAATCGTCCGACGGGAATTGAGTCCGGCCAACAAGTTTTTCTGACATTGCGTGTTCTTGTCGCGTGTTCTCTAAATGTTTCAGTCAATGAACACGTCAGCCAACTGATTCCTACGGGCGACAGCGCCTATCGTGCTAGAGTTGATCAAGTGCTGTCGAACCGCAATCAGATCGAACTCACAGTTGCCCCAGAGAACGTTCATGAGTCACTACCTCAGGAATGTCCAAAAATCGGCCAGCAACTGATCTCGCAAGTAATTATCGAAATCGAGGACTGAGGTATATACTGAGCCCAGTCCGCTTTCTAAATTAGACAAAATTCTCAGCCTGTGGCCTTTGGGGACTTTTCCGATCATGTGGCTTTGCAGTCTTGGCGATTCGATTTTCGTTCGTGTAGGATTTCTAGTTCTCTGTTCATTTTCAATTGGCTGCCGCAGCGAATCGAATTCTGCAAAAGCGCCGGCCGCGGTCGATTCTTCGGCTGCGGTGAGTGCAGCAACTACCAGCCATGCTAATAGTGCTTCCACGGGCGACCAAGCAAACAGCAAATCCACGCTAGCGCTTTCGGCTCCTCAAGCCTACGAGCTGGACGCGACGAAATTGTTGGCTGCAGCTCTACCGGAAAATTTGTTGAAAGAGGGTTGGATCAGTTTATTTGACGGGCAATCACTGTTCGGCTGGTTGGTAGCCGGTGAAGCAAATTGGCGCGTCGAACAGGGGACGATTCGAGTCGATGCCGGCGAACCGAGTTTCTTGTGCACGAGTTTTCAGTTGGCAGACTACGAGTTGAAAGTCGACTTTCGTTGTGATGCTCAGACCAACAGCGGCGTATTCTTGCGCACCCCGCCCAGCCCTGAAGATCCCGCGCGAGACTCGCTGGAGCTGAATATCGCGCCACCAGACAATCCGTTTCCCACAGGAAGTTTCGTCAAGCGTCAGAAACTTGAACCGCAGGATCTCGGGGCCATCGATACGACGGCATGGCACACTTTCCATATTCGACTTGAAGGCGATCAAGTCAAGGTTTCGCTGGATGACAAACCCATCATGGAGCTTACCGACAAGACCAAGCTTGGCAGAGGCCATATCAGTTTGCAGCACAATCAGGGAAGAATCGAGTTTCGCAATATCTGGTTGCGCCCGATTTCCCAAAAGCACTTATTGCTCGACCAGGATTGGGAGAAAGATTGGACGAAATCAGAAAAGGAAAAACTGACGGTAACCGTCGTGCCCGAGGGTCTGCATCTGCAAGGCGGGCTGGGACAACTTCAGTCGAAAGCAGATTTCGGCGACTTTTTGTTGCAAGCCAAATACAAGCTGGCTCAGCCACAGGTTAATTCAGGAATATTCTTTCGTTGTGTGCGCGATTCGATGCTCGATGGTTACGAATGCCAACTTAATCATGCGATCGTGGATGGAGATCGAATGCGTCCGGCAGACGCAGGGGCGGGAGCGATTTTTCGTCGCCAAGCCGCGAGGATGGTGATTGGAGAGGGGACCACACCGACGTATCTGACTTTGTTGGCTGCTGGCAACCATCTCGTCAGTTGGGTCAACGGAGTTCAGATGATCGATTTCATCGATGATCGAGCGCCGCACGAAAATCCTCGTCGAGGTTCGAAAGTCGGCGCTGGTCCGATTTCACTACAGGGGCATGATCCAACTACCGACGCGACGTTCCTGAGCATCTCGGTCAGTCCGATTCGCTAAGCATCGGCATGCGTCTGCTGTAGGGGCGCGCGCTCAAGCGGGAACTTCGTAGACGACCAACAAGTTGTGGGTATGGTTCATGACCCCTGTACCGGTCACGAAAACGACGCGGTCGCTGCTGGCCAAAAAGCCGTGTTCGCGGCCCCACTTGGCAATCTCGTCGATTAATACCTGCGGTTGATCGATATTTTGCACGGCCAGCGGCATGATTCCCCAAAATAAACACATGCGGCGAAGAGTCGATGCGGAATTGCTGACACCTAAGGTTGGTACGAAGTTGCGTTGTTTGGACTTGACCCACGCGGTCCCGCCGGAACGAGTGGCGATGACGACGATTTTGGCTCCAATCGACTCAGCGATGTTGGCTGCGTTAAAAGTTACTGCGGAAGTAATCGGGTGCACACGATCAAACGTTTTGGCCAAAGTGTTTGGCGGTTGATTGCGCAGCATCTGTTCGGTGTGTACCATGATTCGGTTCATGGTTTCAACGACCAAGACGGGAAACTGGCCGATCGCTGTTTCTCCGCTGAGCATGCAGGCGTCGGCACCGTCGAGAATCGCGTTGGCAACATCGGACGCTTCGGCTCGAGTTGGCCTGCGGTTAGTATGCATGCTCTCGAGCATCTGTGTGGCGACAATAACCGGCTTCATCTTTTCGCGGCAGACTTGGATGATGCGTTTTTGGGCCACTGGAGTCTCAGCGACATCGATTTCGACACCTAAATCACCTCGCGCGACCATCACGCCATCGGTAGCCTCGACGATCTGTTCAAGTCGCTGGAGGGCTTCGCGTTTTTCGATTTTGGCAATTACCAGCGCAGAGCTATCGAGGGAATTCAGCAGATTTTTCAAGCTCAGCACGTCCTGTTCGGAACGCACAAAGCTGAGGCTGATGAAGTCGATCTCGTTTTGGGCGGCCCAAATTGCGTTCTCGATATCTTCCGGTCGCATCGCCGAAACGCTCAACGAGACACCCGGCAGATTGATTCCTTGCCGGCTGCGAATCGTGCCGCTATTAAGCACTTTGCAGCGTGCCGAATCCTTACTTTTGTCGATCACTTGCAAACTGATCGTGCCATCGGCCAGCATGATTTTGTCGCCAGTCGCGATTTCGTCAATCAGCCGTTTGTAGTTATTGCAGAGCTGGCCGGGTTCAGTACACACATCGCCGCGAATAAACGTTAGCTCACTTCCTACGTCCACTTCTAACGGGTCTTGGTGCAACTGGCCTAGCCGAATTTTGGGACCAGCCAAATCTAGTAAAATTGCGACCGGAACTCCGGTGATTTCTCGCACTCGCTTGATCTTGTTAGCGGTAGCGGCAAAACTCTCTCGATTGCCGTGAGCAGCATTGATACGAAATATGTCGACTCCGTGGTTGACCATTTCGGCCAGAATCGATTCGTCATCGCATGCTGGGCCGACGGTAGCCACAATTTTTGTCCGAGCCTCGGCCAAGTTCGGGCGAACGTGAGACATGCAATACACCTGATGCTACCGTTTGTGTGAAACTACATCGCTACTTGCGAACGAGTTCTCATCGTAGCATTTCTTGCATGATCGATATACTGGACGGGGACTGAGTTAATCTCCCGCAACAGGAGCAAGAATATAGGCCATTGCATCGTCGACGGTAATCGACGCGGCATTTTGAGCCATTTTCGCGAGCGCTGATGTGTTCTGCCCAGTCCCAGTTTCCCAGTCCCATTCGGCGAGTTTCCCGCTGGAATCAAAAACGTAGCATGGCGGGCCCGATCGAAACGCCCAACTGACCTTTTCGCCTATCCAGACGAAACGCGGTGCACCTCCCAAATCGACTCGGACGAATTTCTTGGCAGGCGGCATGACCTCGGCAAAAGTGGTCAGCGACACGACACCCCGCGGCGGGATGATGAGATTTCGCTCAACGACCGCCAGAATTAAGACTCCAATCAAAAGTACTGGGCACGCCAGAATCAAAGCGATCGCAAAACGAGGCACTCTGGCTGTTGTTTCGTCAGTATTCATAAATCGCGATTTGCCAAATGAACGGAATAAACGCCAGCGAGATGTAGGGTTGAAAGCACCAGCCAAATCGATCTGCGTGTTGCCGGGATCGTCGCTGACTAAGATTCCACATCCCTTTTCAGCTATCGCTGAAAACCGAAGAGTTTTCCACAAACGAACGCTGGAGAATTCTTAAGGAACCCCGATCAACTTAGTTTGAATACGCACGAAATGTCAACCGAGGTTCGTGCAAGGCGAGCGGCAGATGGGAATTTGCCAATACAAGCCCGAAGTGCAAGCGAGTGCCGAAACCACGCACCAGTCAATCCAGGCTCTCACTCGCTTGCGCTTCGGGCTTGTATTGGTAAATTCCCATCTGCCAATCGGCTAAGTTGCTTTGGGGCGCGCTGGCAGCAGAAACGCCGCGCAAAGAAGTCACTCTGAGAACTATTCCGAGTCGGTCCCAAAGCTATTTGTTATTTGATAGGGCGGCTTGAGCTAGTTTTCAAGCTGCTCGCGCACCACGAACATTGCCTCGGAGC
>SYJV01000005.1 GCA_005798335.1 Planctomycetaceae bacterium
AACGCATGTGGACAGCGATTGCCACTTGTAAGAAACAAGAACGCAACTTCTTCACCTATTTGCACGATTCCATCGCCGCTCACCTCAATCAGCAACCAAATCCCAGCTTGCTCTCTAAATAACTCCGTGAACGGTTACGATTTTTGTATCAACCACCCAAACATCGCCGTCCCAACTGCAAATTGCGAGGCGACCATCGGAAAAGAAATCGAGGCCGGAAAATCGCGTTTGTGCTAGCCACGGATTCACTTCTGGCGCGGTCAGCGTATCGACTGCTAGTGGGCCATCCTCCGCTCCCGAAACGACGGGTGTTTCCAGTTTCTGGGGCCAGCGAGCTGGACCGCCGCGCGTTAGTTTTCGCAGTTCGATATCGGCCTCGATCCGTACTAGTTTCTCGCCAGATCGAAATTGACCGCTGGTCGATCCTTCGGCTGGCGGGCGATTATCCTTGGCAAGCCAGACCGCGAAATTGAGCGGTTGGTTTCCTGCCGGAATTCTCAATCGTAACTGTTCATCACTGACGATCCACTCAAGTGAATTCGTTTTGTCAGTAGCGCCATACAGCAGCGGTGGTCCGGCCTCATTCGCCTCGGCTACCTGCAATACCAAATCTTTATCGCGAGGTCCGATCTCAAAGCGTCGCACAAAGATAATATCGTGCACCTCTTTCTTTTCGGGCAAGATCATCGGCGCCTCGATAATCTCCGTCGCACCGATGGTATATGAAAAGACGGCTTGGTCTCCATGATGGTACAGTCCGCGAAACTGGCCCCACGCGCGCGGAAGAGGACCATAGTGACGGCCGTCGCGACCGACAACTCGCTGATTATCCTCAAACTGACCTGAGGCTGGATCGGCCCAACCAGGACCAACCGAATTGGCCACGTCGACGCGGCCAACGACGCTGGGATGTACTTGGTGTTGACCATTGAATTGGATGCTGCGCCAATCGATAAACGCTTCGGCAGGTTGTCTCGCAGTCCAAGCCGCAGCGAGTCTGAGCGTATCGGTATCGAATACGACCCAGTGCTTGCCTCGAGCAATTCCACCAGCTCCCGGGTCCAACCGAACTGCAATTCCCTTGTACGCCAAATTCAATCGAGAGCCAGGTATTTGGTAGGTGTGCGTTAACGTCGGTCCGTAGTCCATAGCGCTCCAGAGGTCGATCTTACTGGGCTCCGGACCAAAGGTATCTCCTTTGGGAAGTCGCGTGACGTAGTCACCGTCGACTGCGAGGTACTGGGATGGGTTGAATGGTTTCAAGTAGGTTTCGCGGATATAGTGAATCACGTCGTACTTCTGGCTTGGCACCATCCAGCTCTGCGGCGTCATCTGACCAAAACCCTTGGTCAACGTTTGATACATCGCCAGCGGATCGCTACCGTTTTTGAATTTACCTTCGGCAAAGCGTAACGACGTTGGCAATGACCCAAGTTGATCTTTGGTTCCATGACAGTTCATGCACACGCGGCTGTAGATGGCTTCACCTCGCTTGAGCGATTCGCTGTCCCACGTGCCAATCAAGCCAGCATGATCGAGGTGCGATTCAAACTCGGGGATGGAGTGTACCAGCAAGTTCGCCGACGGCTGCAGTTCACTCGCTCGTCGGGCTCCACCGTCGCGAATTTCCATCAAATAGCGGATCAGGTCGAGAAACTGCTGGCGGCTAGCTAACTGATTCATCTGGCCGGTTGGCATGATCGAAAGTTGGTTTTCTCGAACTTCATCAATCTGGTTACTTGGCAGATTTACAAGATCTCCGCTGGCAACATCTCGCAACACTAACTTTTCGCTGTTGCGTTCGACCAGTAATCCTGTCCTTGTTTGACCGTCCTTGGAGCGTACCACAATGGATGCGAAGCCTTGGCGAATTGCTTTAGAAGGATTCAAGACCGAAGTGACCAGTTCTTCGTCCGAGACGGCTGGACCAATTGCAGCCAAATCGGGCCCGAGTCCCTTGGGCATGGTCGAACCCACTGCGTGACAGCGGCTGCATGCCATATGAGGTTGGAAAAAGAGCACTGCGCCTCGCGCTGCATCGCCCTGGCTTTTCGCGTCTTCAGCCAATGCACCGGCTGGAACTGACAACAACAACGATTCGAGGTCCTGACCAACAGTTCTCTGAACGCCACCGGCCAGCATCAGAAACATCAAGAGCAGCACTATACGCATAGATTACTTTCGTCCAATTTCCAAAATTCTCCATGATCTAGAGTTGTGATTTTACGTTGAATCCCGCAGGCTTGTCTGGTTTGTTCTGCCGGATTCGATCGAGCGATGCTCCCAGTGCTATTGGACCGATGCATGGATCGCGCGGCTGACACACCCGTGATTGGCTTGCGAAACAGTGGCAACAAAGTCTGCCAAATATCCTCGACGAGACTCGCTCTTTCTCGGTCGCCACTGGGCTCGCCGTGCAGCGAGTTTCTCGTCGGAAACATGCAGTGTGACTGTCCCATCCACCAAGTCAAAGGAAATCTCGTCACCTTCTTCGACCAAGGCAATCGGACCACCCACGGCGGCTTCTGGGGAACAATGGACACCGATGGCGCCGTGCGATATTCCCGAAATGCGAGTGTCAGAGATCATGGCAACTTTCCCTTTCAGCTTTGGAACGCTGAGCGCAGATGCGGCCAAGACAACTTCGGGCATCCCGGCGGCAATCGGACCGAGGTACCGCAGCACGATCACGCTGCCCGGCTGAATCCGCTGCTGGGCGACCGCTTCGGATACGGCTCGCCCGCTGTCGAAACACATGGCCGGTCCTCGAAACCGAGGTTCGTTTAGGCTGGAGACTTTGAAGACAATCCCGTCGGGAGCCAAATTGCCAAAACAAATCTGCATATCCGCGAGCGACTTAAACGGTGATCCGGCTCCAGCGATCAACTCGCAGTCGTTTGGTGGTAGCGCCGCACGAACATTGTGCGCAAGGTTCTGTCCAGTAACTGTTAGGCAGTCTCCGTCCAACAAGTCGTTTTGAATCAAGTGCTTAACTAGTACGCTGGTTCCACCCAGGCGATGCAAATCGACCATGGTCTTCGTACCGCGCGGCGCAAAGTTGCACATCACGGGTGTTTGGCGACAAATCGTTTGCAAATCGCGCAATGTGAAATCCACCTCCGCTTCGCGCGCCAGCGCCAGCAGGTGCAAGACACCGTTGGTCGAACCGCCTGCGGCAGCGATCATCGTGGCTGCGTTCTGGAAAGCTCGCCGAGTTAGAATATCGCGAGCCCGAATTTGCCGTTGGAGTAAGTTGCGTACCAGTTCACCGGCGCGACTGCACTCTTCACGCTTGGCCGAATCGATGGCCGGAATCGAACTGCTCTGAGGAGGCATCAATCCGATCGCTTCCATGGCCAGCCCCCAAGTATTGAATGATGCCGCGATGCCACATCCTCCTGGCCCCGGGCACGCCACCCGCCGAATTTCATCGGCCTGCTCCTGAGGAATCGCACCGACCGTTGCTTCTGCTTGAGCGTCGTAGACATCCAGGATCGTCACATCACGACCGCGATAACATCCTGGCTGGATGCTGCCTCCGCTGAGGATCAATCCTGGATAGTTCATGCGCGCCAGCGCCATCGCGAACCCTGGCCCGTTCTTGTCACAATGATGCAAGCCAACCATCGCGTCGTAGCAATGCGCTGTGACCACGCACTCTGCTGAGTTAGCAATCAAATTGCGCGAGACCAAACTAGCCGCGCCCCCTTCCATGCCCTGCGTCAAATTATCGCTGACCGCCGGCGTACCAAACGCAAAGCCTAACAGACCCGACGCACGACATCCTGCCGCGATCTCCTGTGCTAACGAGTATGCGTGGACATTGCACAGATTTCCCTCCAACAACGGAACTCCAATCCCAATTTGCGGTTTGTCAAAATCCGCTTCCGACATCCCCAGGCCATGATAGAAAGCCGTCACGCCACGCTGCCAACCATGAGTAAGCTGGCGACTGTTCCAATTCAAGTCAGTCACAGTTTTTTCCGGATACAGTTTGTTCGAGTCGAAACACCAGCCATCGTTACGGCGCAAGCTGCCGCACGTAGATATTGGCCAAATCTATTGTCCCTTCGGGCTCGATCCGGAGTGTGCCCTGAGATGGCAGATTTTCCAATGGACGACTCGTTATCCAGGCTTGACCGTTCAACGATGCCGTCAAGGAATTACCGCGCACAGTTCCCTCCAGTCGATTCCACTGGCCACGTGCCGTGAGTAGTTTGGCGATTTCTGGTGAATCCGCTTCGATGTGCAGGGCGGCCGTGACGCTGCCGCGGAGCGCAATGTTCAAGTGGCGCGAGTCCTTCGCAAAACGGAAATCGATAATAAACCCGACATCTCCGAATGATTCCTCGGTTGTCAGAGCGCGATCGCCGGTGGCTGAGTTGCCTTCAAACTTCAGCACCCAATCGCGTGGCGACCAAGCGCCGGTTGCCGAATCGCTCAATTTCCATCCCGACAAATCGACTCCGGTGTACAGCGAACGATACCCTCGATTGGAAATCGCCACATGTTCCGGCGCAACGGGTGTGTCGGGCAGTTCCTTGATGCGAATATTTCGATAGTGCACCACACCTCCTTCGGATTCCAGGCAGATGTAACCTTTGCGCGGACTGCACTCTTTCCCACGAGTCACTTGTTGGCCATTAACCGCCAACGAAATATCGCCATCGTTGCAATCAATGCGGTAGTGATTCCACTCTGGGCTGGGCTTAGATCTTTTGTCAGTCGGAAAGGCACGTCCCGAACGCGCACCTCCGCGACCATTGATGGGCACCATCGTCGCACCGTGAATTGGAAAAATATCGCCGTGCGTCGTATGACCTTGCCCATCTCCGTACGCGTTTTCCAGAACCTGCACTTCGATCCCGCGGTGAAACGGCTGGCCTCGCGCTGTAATGTCATCGGCCCAAATAAAAATTCCCGCGTTGCCCTTGGGCAGCATATGTCGCCATTCGATTTCCATGATGAAGTTCTGGTACATCTTCTCTGTGCGAATCTCACCGATCGGTTTACCGGAGCACACCAGCAATCCGTCCTGCATGCTCCAGGTCGACGGGGCCGTATTCACTTGCACCCAACCAGACAAACTCTTGCCATCCAAAAGCGAACGAAAACCATCTTCGGATGTCGTTTGCGCTTGGCTCGCGCTATTCACCAAGCCGACCACAATCACGGCCAGCCACCACGCACGAATTCCCACGATTGTCACCTCGCATTAATAGACTGCTTCGCAAATATGGCCCCAATCTACACAATTCACGCACCGTCGGACAGAGTTCAAACTCGATTAGTCGAGCGCCGCGCGCGGGGTGGCACGAATCGCAGTCGAAAACCGCGCAATCGTCTCGGCTACTTCAGCGTCGTTGGTGGTCAGAGCGGGTATTAAAACGATTCGAGTGCCCAATGGTCCACTCCGATGTACCAGCAAGCCTGTCTCCATACAATCTCGAGCAAGCTGAGCCGTGTATTCTGTCGCGGCTTGCCTAGTTGTCGCGATGTGCGCTAGTTCGAGCGCAGCGCAAGCACCGACGCCTTCCATGTTTGCCCGCGGCAAGTAATCGCGCGCAACAACCGCAATTTCACATCTGAGTTTTTCGCCAATTCGCCGCCCGTTGTCCATCCATGGGCCGCTGCGAAGTTGTCGAATTACTTCGAGCGCAATCGCGGTGGCCAGTGGATTGGCGGCATAAGTTTCCGATTCGCTTCCCGGCGGAATACAGTCGAGGATTTCGGCGCGACCGACAACTGCTGATATCGGCACCAAACCGCCACCCAAACTTTTTCCTAAGACCACCAAATCAGCTTGCCAACCTTGAGCCGTCGACAGTAACCAGTCCCCGGCTCTCCCCAGGCCCATCTGTACTTCATCGGAGATTAGCAGAATTCCCAGCTCCGACGTCAACGATCGCAAGCGTTGCATGTATTCTGCCGGCGGAAACACATAACCTCGTGCTCCCAAAGCGGGCTCGACAAACACCGCAGAGATTTCCGCCGCATGCCGACGCAATTTTGCTTCCAATCCATCGAGGCAACCAACGTGGCAATCAGGAAACGTCAAACCGATTGGGCAGCACGCGCAGTAGGCAAAGTCTGACTCTGCCAATTGCTCCACTTCCGACACGTTTATGACCATTTCGGCCGCGCGTGCTGTAGCGCTCAGATGACTGGTCGCGATACTGCGTCCGTGAAACGCGTTGCCCAACGAGATGACTCGACCAGGTCGAGAGCTGACCGCCGCTTTCCACGCAGTTTCAATCGCACGCGCGCCAGTGACATTGAACAGCACCTTGCCACGGTCTTGGTATGCACACACACTCAACAGTTGTTCGGCCAACTCCCAGCGGCCCGGATGCGATTGCTGAGTGATATGTCCGATCAATCGCAAGTGCCCAGTGGCGACATCGACGAGCGGCTGAAAAGCGTGACCGAAATTGTTCGCCGAATACCCGCAAGTCATGTCGAGATAGTCGCGACCTTCTGCGTCCCATAATCGCGAGCCTTCACCGCGCACGAACACCGGACCGTAGGTTGGATCGTGGGGTCGCAACGCCGCTCGAGCCAGCACGCGCGATTCTCGCTGGGACCAGCCCTCGGAAATATATGGATTCATGTCGATTGTCTAGCGATGATGCGCGCGGTCCATTGAAGGTTGGTTCGTTCTCGCCCCCAAGTATGTAAATGTTCGTAAGGTGCTAGTTCGGGCACCCGTATTCCGGCCTCTAATCTTGCTTCCTAATCAATCGGTTCGGGAGGATAAACTGACGATTGTTGTCACCGATTGCTTCCGAATTCGGTTGAGTTTCGATTTGCCGCCTCGTGATTTTGCGTCATCTCTTACCGAACATCTTTTTGCCAGTCATCTTGACCCAATGAACCGTGGAGTGATAGTTCACAGTTTGTTAAGTCAGTTAGGCATCCAGGCCCGCAACATGACCGGTGCTAAAAGCTGCCTGAAAATTAAAACCACCGATTGGGCCATCTACATCTAGAATTTCGCCGATCAAATACAGCCCGTCAGCCTTGCGACTGCGCATCGTTCTTGGCTCGATTTCGTCGCGCCGCACGCCACCGGCGGTCACTTCAGCTTTCGAGTAGCCGCGCGTTCCGTTGATCGGCACTTGCAGGCTTTTCAAATTGGCCACCATCTTTCTGCGGCCCTCTTTGGTCAGCTCGGCAATCGTGGTCGACTCACTGACACTTGCTATTTGCATCACCGTTTCCGCCATGCGTCGTGGCACCCATGGCTGCAAGCAGGTCGAGATCAGTTTGCGCCCATTGCCACTGGCAGCGCCTGATTGAAGCGCCTTGGTACACTCATTGATATCGAGATCGGGCAACAGATCGATCACAAGCTGTGCGTCATGAGGGCGGTCCATCATGGAGAAACCTTTCGAGACATTCATCGCAGCGGGCCCCGAGCAACCAAAGTGCGTCCACAGCAGGCTGTTGCGATTGGTCAGGCGAGGATCGCGGCGTCGATCGCCATGCACAGCACTCACCGAGACTGCAACATCAGGCATCGTCAGCCCTTGCAGTTCATGCACCCATTGAGCCGGGCTCAACAAAGGAGCCAGCGCTGGAAAAGTTGGCTCGATCGCGTGTCCAGCGGCGCGTGCCCATGCGTAGCCGTCTCCCGTGGTTCCGCAACCCGGATAGCTCAGCCCACCGGTCGCGAGAATGACTTTCTCAGTTGACAATTCTGCGTCTTCAACTCTTACGCGCCAGGTGCCATCCGCTTGCTGCGCAACGTCCATGACACTAACACCGGTTCGCAACTGAGCTCCTGACGATTCCAGTCGCGCGACGAGTGCATCGCGCACGTCGATGGCTCGATCGCTGCACGGGAAGATTTTGCCGTTGGGCTCGCGCTTGGTCGCCACTCCCAAACGTGCAAATTCCGCCACTACATCGTCAGGGGTTAATGCATGGAGAGCCGGCTTTAGAAACCTCCCCTGAACTCCAAACGCGTCAATCATGCCCACGCTGTCACAGGCGTGTGTAATATTGCAACGCGTGCCGCCCGACATCAGGATCTTGACTCCTGCTTTGCGATTCTTTTCCAATACCAGAACTCGCCTTTGGCGGGCCGCCGCAGTTCCCGCTGCCCACAGCCCTGCGGCACCTGCACCAATAATGATCACATCCCACATCAGTTTCGAAAACTCTTTCACTTGGCGGTGCTTGAGCCCACTGGGGTGACTTGGGCATGAAACGCGCTGCGCACATTGCCACCTTGGGCAACTAAGGCGTTCTGAACCATGAATACAGTCACCAAGTTATGTTCTGGATCGATCCAGCCATGTGTCCCAAACGCCCCGCCATGACCAAATGCTCGCGTGGAAAATCCCGCGATTGCCGGTTTACTTGATGTTGAACACTGCCACCCCAGTCCATAAGTTAGCTCGCGGCCGCCGGCTGAATGTGGCTTGCACATTTCCCAGATCGATCGCTGAGATACAATCCTCCTTTGTGCGTAAACTCCACCGTCCAAAACCATTTGATAAAACTTCGCCATGTCTTGGGCAGTTGAAAACAGGCCGCCGGACGGCTCGGTCATCCGCCGGTCACTGGGCTCGGAAGTCACGAATGCATTGTTGGCTCGCGATAACCCTCGACCGTCGTCGGAGGTTCGGTAGGTTTTGGCAATGCGATTGCGCAGAGCGCTGTCCGGATGAAAGCTGGTATCGCGCATTTCCAATGGATCGAGGATGCGCTGCTGTACTAACTCTTCGAAAGATTTCCCAGTCACCAATTCGGCAATATGTCCGGCTATGGTGATGCCGAATCCATACTCGTAGTTCGAACCAGGCTCGAATGCCAGCGGCGCCTTGATTAATTCCAACGTGTATCCGCGCAGCGAATGGACGCTGTCGGTTGGTTTGCGCGGCGGAAAAGCGATGCCAGCAGTATGCGACATCAAATCTCGCAAAGTAATCGCGCGGCTGGGTGGCTGGCCGTCTGCTAGTTTCACGTTTGCCAACTCTGGCAGCCACTTGGATGCCGGTTCATCAAGTGAGAGCTGACCAGCGTCGACCAATGTCATAATAGTGGTCGTGCTGATCGATTTGGTCATCGACGCGATCCAAAATACCGAGTCGGTGCGCATTGGTTCGCGCCGCTCAATGTCCGCGTACCCGAACGCTCCAGTGTGAATGGGCTTGCCGTTCTTCAATGCCAACGTCACCACGCCCGCAGCGTGATGGTTTGCCAATTCGGACTCCATCGCGGCCTGAATGCCGCTCAAATCGTTTTGCTTAGCAGCGCGAGGCTTGGCTTTATTCTTGCGTTCTGGCTTGCGAACGTTATTGTTCGCGGGAATCTGGCTTTCGAAACCAGCATACATTTCCGGTTTGATTCGTTGCGCGTAGGCGCCGCCGCCAAACGTATTGGGACGAAATGGACCAACGAAGGAAATCTCCAGGTCCGGACGGATCGCTTGTTCAAGCCCAATCGCCCACAAGCATCCATTGACGACCATTCTGCGATAACCCGCATTGGTAATATCTTCCGACGTGCCATACAGAGTCGTAAATACTCGACCGACTTTTCCAGAGGCTGACTGATAGGTTCTCGTCCATTCTGAAGGCATGGGAGGCTTCGAAGCGTCTGCCAGAGAGTCCGGCGCCATGCCATTTAATGGCTGTGCCAATGTCAACACGTCGCCGTCGATAGGTTTGCCAACATATCCGCCTGCTTGGACCCAAACGTCTTTCACGCCGCGTAGAATCGGATGTGATTTGTGTTCATCGACTATCGTAATGCGCGTGCTTTGTTGGTGATTCCGACCATAGTGCCCAACCCACGTTTGCCCGAGAACCTGATGGCCGAATCCAAGCTCATAATCCTTGCCTTGAGAATCATACGAGTATTTTGAGTACGGATCAGTCGCATCCATCTTGAATGCGTGGGTCGCGGTCCGCAGGCCGACTACTGGGCCACCGCGATTCAAGTACGCGTCCAGATATTTCATCTGCTCGGCAGGAAACGCTTGGAAACGCAGGAAGATAACAGCCAAGTCCGCCGATTCGAGCGCCTGCATGCCCGGCATATTGGAGTTGCCCGCGACGATCTCGCCGCTTGCCGGATCGACATTGAACAGCACAGTACACTTGAATCCGTGATGCTTGGCCAAGACTCGCGCCATCGCAGGCAGCGACTCTTCAGAACGATATTCGTGATCGCCAGCCAGGAAGACGAGGTGTTTACCTTTTCCAAGTCCCTCCGCTCCTTCGAACACCAGCGGATCCGCAGCCTGTAGTAAAGGAGCTGCCAGCCAAACAAGTAACGCAAGCATGGCAAGTCGCCAATGGTATCGGTTCAAGATGTCCCCTTTCATGTCAGTCCGCGCGGAGTAATAGGACTGGATTGTACTCCAACCGCGATTCGTTAGCACTCAGGCGGAAGTACCGCAGGGAACACTCATGCAACAGGCGGCTGAATCGACATCTCGTGCAACAATTGGACTACCAAACTGGCTCGGCTGACTAGTGAATCTACGGAAACCCATTCGTCGGAGCTGTGCAAACAGTCGCCGATCGGGCCCAGTGTATCGACATTTGCCAACCCGGCGGCGGCAAGCTTGTTGCCATCACTAACTCCGCCGGTTTTCGTCCAGTGAATCTCCTGACCCAGTCGTTGAGCTGCTGTTTCGGTAAGGGACATTAACCGACTCATGCTTTGATCGATCAGCTTTGCAGGAGCATGGAATCCGCCATGCAGTTCGCAAGACAATCCATCTTGTTGATTGAACTGGTCGACCAGCGAATTCAATTGTTGCTCAGCCCACATTTGGCTCTCGGGTGTGGCAGCTCGCAGATTGATGCGCACGATCGCAGTGTCCGGAACGACATTCACCGCACCGCCACCGACGAAATGGCCAACGTTGATTGTCAAGTCATTGTCAACGGTTCGCAGCGCATCCAGCCGCGCTACCAATTTAGCAAGATGAGTGATCGCATTGCGGCCGCGTTCGATATTCCTGCCTACATGGGCTGAACGCCCGCGCGATAGAATCGTGAAATTCCCCGACCCCTTGCGCTGGCAAACAAGCGAACCGTCGGGAAAAGCTGGCTCGAACAGCAATCCAGCCTCATAGTGCGGAGCAATTTCTCGCAGGTAAGCTGCTGAACTGGGCGACCCGATTTCTTCGTCAGGATTCAAGAACACCGTCCAGCCGAAGTTCTGCGCCAGTTCGAATCGCTGCACAGCTTGCAACGCATAGCGCATGACAATGATTCCACCTTTGGCATCGGCCACGCCTGGGCCGGCAAGTTGCGAAGTGGATCGCCACGAGCATCGTTGCAATGGATCATCGACTCCATAGACCGTGTCGTAATGAATTCCTAACAAGATTCGACGAGTTGCATTGGGTTGGAAATGCCAGGCAAGAAGATCCCCTGTTGCGTGCTCGACAGTCTCACCTCGGTCGCCAAGGCTACGACGAGTTGGCAAGCCGATCGCAGCGAAGCTGGTGCTGCGAAAGTCGATCCAGTTTTCGATCTTGCATGCAACTTGGCGCAGTCCCGCCAAGTTGCTTGAACCGGAGTTTACATTTGCTAACTCGATTAAGTCTGCCACCATCGAATTTCGCTGGGTGCTCAGCCAATCGTGCGCGCTTTGAATAGTTGGTGGCGCCATATAGGTTCCTCCGGAAATTCACGAACTAAACCACGAGTTCGCGGGAGAGCGTTTAGGAATTTCTTGAAATTTCGCTTTTATGTGTCGCACGCAACCTTGATTTGGCGGTTTTAAAGATACCTACATGCCTTCTCTACTCCAGCAGGGCAGTATCGAAACACCCCGGCCACCAACGAAGCTGAGGGGCTTGCGAAATTGACGTTTTGATAGCGACGTCAACTCGTCAGTTGGTGGTCGGGGTTCATTTTGGGTGATGCCTAGTTTATCGATGCAT
This sequence comes from Planctomycetaceae bacterium, assembly GCA_005798335.1. Classification (GTDB taxonomy): domain Bacteria; phylum Planctomycetota; class Planctomycetia; order Pirellulales; family Pirellulaceae; genus Aureliella. Next base: position 11,912 of record SYJV01000005.1, read on the forward strand.
CGCGCAACGTTGTTGACTCATTCCTCCATTGTTACTGCAACATTCGTTAAATTTCTCCCTGCTTATCGCTCGATAGGTAATGGCAACGCCTCGGGACTGCTATCCCGTGCATCACAGCGATAACTATGGATGCGATGAAATGCACGGAGTTCCAGAGACATAAGTTATTTCGTGCACTCGATCCTGCCCTCGGATTCGGCGGCACAAACCACTCAGGATATCTAGCGGTTAACCTCAATCGGAACGGAGTCTGAAGATGAGCACTACATCGTTTTTGCAACGTCGTGGATTTTTGGCGGGAGCATTTGCCGGCGCAGCATGGATCGGTCAGGCGAGCGCGCATGCAAGCGTACGTCCGGTCGAACGTGGTGTTCAAACCAAGATTATACGTAGCAATCTCGCTAGCAAACTAGCAAACCCCAATCGCGCCAACCGATCTAGCACCTTGGTTATGCAGTTGCCGAGCGACGAAGTTCGCGCGCTTGGCCAAGGATTGAACGAGATGTACGTTATTCTGGAGCCGACTGGACACTGGCAAATTAAATTGTACGGCGATAAGGTCACAAATTCGAAGTACGAATTCCGATTGCAGATGTCCTGTTTGAGTTCAGAACAGCCCATCGTACTCGACGAAGTGATCACCAGCGGCAGCGCCACAACGACCAATACAGTGCGAGGCTACTCGCCGACAATCACTCGACAATTCAAGACGATCACTAGCACAGCGCTGAAACTGGGTGTCTCCTAGCGTATACCGCTGACGCGGCAATTCGAACACCCAGACATCGCCATGAAGCCGGCAATTGACACACGCGATGGTGAGACAAACTCGGATAGCAATAAAGTTGATGTACGTCAAGGCTCGTCCATGAAAGGTGACGCATCAACAGTGAACTGTTCATTCTCACCGACGGGATGCGGACTCGGTCGTGTGCTTGGGCAATAATAACCTTCATTAGCATGGTCTATCACTAGGCCCGCATCGCTACTACTTTCTGTAACAAAGTACGTGCAGGAACCTGGCTCGTCAGCGGAAGCTGATTCGAGATTATTCATACTCATCTCCATATTCGATCTAGTCCAAAGAACGACACAGTCTAAAAGCAAATTTATCGAGTCTATGGGTTGCTACCATGAAAGATCTACGAAAATGCGGTAGCTCATTAACGAACGAGCTCCCACCTAATACCAAACCCTCTTTAATTTTGATCTGCACCGGATTGGAATAGCGTAAACTCTCGCCGCCTAAAGTGGGTGTGCACGTCCATTCTCGAGCCGAATTTAAGATTCCGAAAAAACCAAAGGCATTCGGAATGGCCTGAGTTGCCAACAGGTTATTTCCCAATGCAATGTAAATTGCAGAAGCTTTTGTTTCAGAAGTGCCATAAAATATATCCAATTCTGAATTTGCCTTTGCAGCAAACTCCCATTCGACATCCGTGGGTAGCCGATATCCTCTCTTGCGAATATCAACGAAAAAACTTTCTTGATGGATTTCAGCCCCTGCCACGATTTCAGTAGCCGGTTCATCGGTCGACAAAAATCCTTCAATGCGATTCAGCCACCGACACACGTCAAAGGCTTCGACGGCGGACACATCGAGCAGCGGCAACGACTGCGGATGTGAAAATAGTGGAATGCCACTTGTCTCTTCCATCGCAGTCCAAATCTCTTCAGGCGCCTCAAACGCTGACATAGCGAAATGGGGCGCAGCGATGCCTGTGCGTCGACGTTCAAAATAAGGTGGATTCCGCATCTTAGTCCGAACTGGGTAATTGTCTGCGCCAACCGGATAGTTATCCGGCGGGCGGCAATGGATCATCAAAATTCCACTCGGCGATACGTGCCAATTTCTGCCGGGTACGATTCCCTCATGTCGCGATCGTTCGTCAGCAGCTTGTAGGAAACTTGTTTCGCCGCGCCTCGCGAGCAGCCATAAACAAGCCGAATGCACTCCTGAATCAGGATGGCGCTCATAAGCCGACTTCGCCCAATCGACGAGCGCGCGATCGTCGGAGATATACTCTGGATATTGATGCCCCAAGACTAATAGCAATGCATACTGCAACGACGGTTCTGTTTCAACCTTCAATCGTTCAAACATTGGATCGAACGAATAACCGGACTCCACCATATTCCCACCAGCTTCGGCAAGCCAGTTGATCAAATAGGTTTGCATGCGTGGATCGGCGGCCGATTTCAAATGCGACCAAAGAGGATCTTGATCGCCAAGCAAATAAAGCACAAAAGCGAACCGAGAATAATGGAGCGCTAACATCTCACCTTGGAAGTCTTCAGCGAATTTTGTCGGTTTCGCCTTCCACAATTCAAGCAATTTGTCACGCAGATTTTGCTCTCGGCCCTTCAGTGATCGCACAAGCTCCGGCAACGCTTTTGCCTGCCCAGTTTTGACGAAGTCCACCAACTCGCGGTCAAGGACTTTTAACTTGTTAGCGGACTCGATGCTACTCTTAATTTCAAGCAGTTCATTGCCATTATCTCGATCGATCCAGCCGGCGAGCCCAAACGCAAATAACGCTAGGATCGCTGCCACACGAATTACCGAATTCTTGTGCTTGGCCAGCCAACGAACTGGAGACGGCCGAGCCGAGATTTTCAATCCGGCCAACCACTGTCTGAGAACTTCGGCTAACTGAGCGGCAGTTTCATAGCGATCTTGGGGACGCAATTCCAAGCACCGATGGCAAATTGCCGCCAAAGGTTTGGGAACCGATACGACCTTAGATTGGATCGGCGGAATTTTTCCTTGTTGAATTTGCGCCAACACTTGAACTGTCGAGCCTCGAAACGGATTCTCGCCGGCCAACAGCTCGTACAAGATGATACCGAGGCTGTAAATATCCGATCGACCATCCGCCTCCTGCGAGCCTCCGCTGGCTTGCTCCGGGCTCATATATGCCGGAGTTCCCAAGATATCGCCCTGCATCGTACGAGAATTGATCGTGTCGGTGATCTTTGAGATCCCGAAATCCATGATACATGGCTTCAACCGCGTCGGGCGATTATGTGTTTCCGTAGGGGGCGAGACCTGCTCTTCCACCACGATGTTGGAAGGCTTGAGGTCACGATGCACCACGCCCTGTTTGTGCGCGTGGTCAATGGCCTCGGCAATCTCCGCAACCAATCGAGCTATCTCTCGGAACGACAGTTTGGGACTGGCCTGTTGGAGCCAAGTTTTCAGGTTCTTTCCGGGAACATATTCGGTGACAATGAACGGAGTATCCTGCCACACACCCACCCGCAACACTCGCAAGATGCCAGGATGTTTTAGTCGCACGGCATTTCGGGCTTCGCGAACGAAACCCTCGTGTTCCGCTGAATTCAATACACAGTCTGTAAGCGGCAACTTGATGGCAACCGGAGTTTTAAGATCGATGTCCTCGGCCAGAAAAACCACTCCGGACGCGCCGCTACCAATTTTTGACAGCAGGGTATAGTTTTTAAAGCGAAAGCACTCCGATGCGTTGGCCGCGCTGGGAGTAGGTAACCGCAGTTTTGCTAAATCACATCGTGTATTCGTGGCGTTTCGAGCAGTGGACCTGCCGACCATTGTGCCACTTTCAGCAACCATCTCTTCTGCATTGCGATGCAAAATCGATAATTCGCGAAGCAGCGCCTGAGCATTAGAACTGTCAACTTGGGAAAGGTAATCATTGACTGGTCGAATGGTACCCTTAGTCAAGTCACGTTCGTACTCGTCGCAAACCGCATCTATTTGTTGAAGCGAAGACAGTCGCGAATTCTGCCCGTCGCCGACTCGTATGCTGGCCATGTTCTCCCCAAATGTTGCGAATCTAATCTGGGATTGTAGGACCTGTTCCTGTCAATGCAAGAACCGATACGACCTTTATTTGAATCTCCTATCGGGCTAAAACTAATTTGCAAGAAATTGCAAAAAATCCAGAAAGCGCTGTCGCACGCACGGCATCTTTAGCGATTTACGCTTTGTGCAACGATTTGCCGAACTAAAGCAGATTTGCAAAAGTGAGCAGATTGCCGCAAGTATGCAAAACGAGCGATATTGCGATTGTCGAAGAACTTCGCCTCGTTCCCAAAGCTCCGGCTTGGGAACGCCAGCCCAAGAAGCTCTCTTCTTACCACCGATAATGCGAATAGGCGAAGTAAGAAACAAAGCTATGACGTTGCAACGAACCTGAGAATCCAGAAGCAAATCTTCCAGAATAAGCGTTCCCTCACGCGAGCTTGAAAACGAGGGTCAAACTTCTTTGGGGGTTTTCAGAATTCGAGCGAAACGCAGCAGGAAAATTCATTTAGCATCGGCGGGAAAGAATTCTGTCAGCCACTGCTCGCGAATGATATTCATTTTGCGATCGATGGATTTCGGCAGTCGTTCGAGTTTGAAAGCGATTTCTCGATTGCTGTAACCAGCAAGTTTAAGAACCGCAATTTGTTGGATTTCCGGATCTTTCAAGCGATCGACGAGAGTGTTGCACAGATCGGACAAAATGGAAAGCGTTTCGTGAGTTGGATATTTGCTGGCCGAAAAATCAATTTCTGGATGAATGTCACCTTGCATGTCCGTCATTGCAATAACATGGCCACTACCTCGCTTTTGCCTAAGGTTGGAGCGTATTTGAGAGGCAACTTTTCGGTTGGTAATGGTCAGCAATAGACTCCACAAATCATTGCGATCTTGCAGTTCTGGGAATTGCCCATTAGCAAAGTTACGGAAGAGTGTTTCCAATACCGAGTTGGCAATATCCTCTTCGTCAGCAACGACACGGTTGGATGCACCAAAGCGTGCCCGCGCAACTTCAGCCAAGCGTTTGAAATAGCGATCGCATAATTGCGATACCGCGTCCGGGTCTCCAGATTTGGCGTAATTCAGCCAACCTGTAACGGAACCTTCCTCAGGTTTTTCCAATTCGCATACATTGGCCATAGTTTTTATTAACCCCAGTATGACAAATTTGCCAAATACCTTGCCGCGCGGCAATATTTCTTCTCAGCCGTTCAATGCTGCAAACGGAACTTACAATACGTCGGCTCAGTGCGCATTTCAAGCTACGATGCCTCGATCCTGCAACACAATTTAGAATAGCTTAAATGCACATCCATCATTTGTAGGTCGCTCAGGGGATCGCGAGATCGGATAACGGAAATTGAATGCCGGAACAACGGTCACCGAATAATATTCTCGTTAGGAAAATACTCGGTCTTCCCACTTATTGGATATCCACTAGACCCTAGGGACCAACCAACGTCTGGGCCGCCTGTGCCATCGCTCTTCCTAAACTCAATTGGCCATTTGCGTCGTAGTGAACTGAATCGGGCAACAATCCGAATCCAGCCAATTGAATCTGTTCGAGTGCCGCATAACCGCCACGGAGAGCCAAAGCGAGGACCGCAAGCAAGATTGCCAGTCCCCACACAGGTACCGCTGCACCGAACAATTGCCCCTTGGTCCCAGTCAGTCCTGCTAACAAATCTCCCAAGACGCTGGCATGAAAGCCTACCCACACGGGAATGCATAGTGCGGCAAATAGAAACAGTACATTGGGAAACCAACCCCGCGGACCACCCGGCAATTCCATCCAACGTTGCATTGGATGAACGCCACACAGCACAACATGCCGCGCAGTCGTGTAGACCAGCAACCATTTGCACAGCAATTTGACAGCAAATACAAAAAGAATCCGATAGCCAAACAAGGCACCGCCGCGCGACGAGAAAATCAGCTCCCCAGTGCCAATCGTCAGCGACGCAATAATTGCTCCTGGCCCAAATACGCCCCAAATACGCTTAGCCAATCAGCGAGCGTCCTGGGTAACTGAGGCACATCCATGTTTTACGATCGAAGACCGGGTATAGGTTCTGCGCTCACAGCGGCGAGCACCTCTCTGGGCATGCCGGTTTCCAATCGCAGTATTCCCGGATCGATCAGGGTTTGGAGTATCGACGCGACAAGGTGTTTTATTCGAATCGGTTCCGTGGCTGGCTCGCCCGCATCGCGACTCGATTGACCGATCACTTGGCCCGTGTGAACGCCTCCACCGGCTACCAGCAGTGGTGCCAAGCTGCCCCAATGATCGCGACCACCTTTCTTGTTGATCTTGGGAGTGCGTCCCATTTCGCCTGTCGTTACCAACATGATTTGGTCGGTCAACCCACGCGCCGCCAAATCGTCTAACAGCGCCGCGACCGCATGGTCCAACGGTGGCCCCATGTAACGCATGCCTTCTTCGACAGTTGCGTTATTTACGTCGGCATGCATATCCCATACAAAGCTGGTTGTTACGGTCACAAGACCACAACCCGCTTCGCACAATCGCCTTGCCAGTAACAACAGCTTGCCCAAGGCTTTGGCGTTGTCGACATAATGGTCGTAATTGCGCCAAGCGCGACTGATCTGATTCGGGCGAACCAAAGGTGCTGTGTCGTAGCGCTCGATCGTTGCCTTTGACTCTTTCGAAAGGTCAAAAGCACCAGCGACACCTCCCAGTAACGTGCTGAAGGCCTGTTCCCGCAACGGGTCGGCAGCTCTGTCAATCAGCTCACGTTCACGAGCGAAACGATGTCGATCTAATTCGCTCAACAAAAGTCGACGATCGTCGAGTCGTTCTATAGGTATTCGCAATTCCAAGTTCTTTTGCAAATCGCCACCGGCGCCGGGTACGAACGGCGAGTAGCCACTACCGAGCTGGCCGGTCGATTCGAATTTACCAAATTGCGAAATCGCGGGCCCAGTAGTCGAATCGACCGACTGAGGAAACAGCATCGCGTTGGTAGGCATTCCCGATTCCGACCGATTGGGACCAGCGACACGTGCATAGATTGAGCCTACGTTGGCACCGTAAGTATCCTTGCCGACAACGGGTTTGATATCATGATTGCCGTCACCGGTAGTGAATGAACGCACGATGCTGAGCTTTTTGGCTCGCTGTGCGAGCAGCGGAAATGACGAACCAAAGGTAATGCCGGGAATAGCCGTTGGAATCTCGCCAGTCACGCTTTGAATGCCAACCGGCGCTGTCATCTTCGGGTCGAAAGTCTCAATCTGACTGGGACCGCCATGCAGAAACAGCAAGATAACCGACTTGCCAGTCAGCGTTGAATTCTGTCCCGCTGGAATCGCCGTGCGCGCAAATCGATCTGTTAATCCCAGCGATGCCAAACCAATTCCGCTAGCTTGCAACATTGCTCGACGATTGCGCCGCTTGTCATAATCAAATATCGTCAACATGCTGGTTACCTCGGTTCGAGTAAGCTATTACATTGTGTATTGTATTCTCAGGTACAGGTCCTAGGAAAGGTCGGAATGCAGAAGAAGCTTACTACAAACTGTTTGGCCGTTTTGGTTTTTGCGGCGGTGTTGTTAGGTCAACGTCCCTCTCGTGTCAATTCTGCGGATGGGGACGTATTCCGGGATTCCGTTGGGCCAATTTTCGTGGCGCGTTGTTTGGCTTGTCACGGAACTAAGAAGCAAGAGGGTAATTTCTCGATGGCGAACATGGCGGCCATGTTCCGGCAAGGAGATTCGGGCCGCGCACCTGTCGTGCCAGGGAAACCTGCGGATAGCGAACTATTTCAGCGCTTAACAAACACCGATCCAGATCAACGCATGCCGGCAGAAGCCGAGCCGTTATCGGCGGCAGAAATTGATTCGGTTCGTCGTTGGATTAATTCACTGGGGCCCAATCCGGCGCTTAATGATCGCCCGATCGAAGAGTATGCTTCGGATGCAATTGGGAAAGTTGTACCGCCGGTCAAGTATCACAAGCGATATCCGATTACGACTTTGGTGCTAAACCCCGACCAGTCTCGAATCTATGCCAGCGGATATGGCGAAATTACCGTGTGGGATACCGCGACCGGACAACTGGCTCAGCGAATTCCCATTGGTTGGCCGTACATCGCTGACATCGAAGCATCGTCGCAAGGCGATTGGCTTGCCGTTTCAGCGGGCATTCCAGGACAACTGGGAGTCGTGCAATTAATCGACGCGCATGGTACTCGGCCGCCAAAAGTGCTCGCCAGAGCATCGGACATTTTTCCGGATGCAGCCCTTTCACCCGATGGCTCGAAACTGAGTATCGGCGCCAGCGATGGCTCGCTGCGCATCATGAACTGTCAGTCGGGCGCGACGCTGCACCATTCCACTCCTCATGCGGACACTGTCAACGCGATTGCTTGGTCGCCCACCGGCGAATATATACTGACGGCCTCTCGCGACCGTACAGCGAAATTATTTCGCGCGGAAGATTACGAGTTAGTGGCTAGCTTTGATCGGCACGAGCGAACCGTGGGTGGTGTGGCACTTCTGAAGTCGTTTCCGGTTTCCGTCGATGAGACCGGCAAACTGAGGATTTGGCCGGACGACGGCACCGATCGCGAATTGGCGGAATACGCTGGCCTAGCCAGAATTGCTCAGCGAATTGCGGCCGACGGTTCGCAGTTATTGATCCCCGATCGCAACCAAATTCGACGCTTTCAAGTCAGCCAGCGCGAAGAGGACGCTGGGAAAGATGAGAACGACAAGCCAAAAAAGAAGACTAAGACGTCTGTGATTGATGCGTCTGGGTTGGAGCTGCCCAGCTTGACACGAATCGTGTCGCTGAGTGCAACTCAATCGGGAATTGTTGCGGCAGGCACGGATCGTGGAGTGATTCACATCTGGTTTGCCGACGACGAGAAACCGCGGCGTACGTTTGTGGCGAACCCTTGAGTGACCATTTGCCCCTTGACGCAATTTCGGGAGCAATTGAGGACAATTGCTCTACTCTGAAACGCACGATTGAGTGCACTTTGACGGAGACAGCCGATTGAACATGGAAACGCAAAGTCGCACTTGGATATCGCAGCCGATCTTGGTGCTCTGTGTGCTTGCGCTGTTAGTTGTTCAGCTCGGCCAAACGCTGATGTGGATGCTGGGAACTGGTGGTAGTCCAAGTCGCCTAATGAGTGCCGGCACCAGTTTAGCGACCGATGAACAAGCGACGATTCGCATGTTTTCGGAAGTATCTCCCTCGGTCGTACACATCACTACCAGCACACTCGGACGCGACCGATTCACGATGAATATGCTGGAAGTACCCAGTGGCACCGGTTCGGGTTTTGTCTGGGATCACTTCGGACATGTTGTCACCAATTTTCATGTTATCGAAAATGCAGACACGGCCAACGTTGCCTTGGAAGATGGCAGTGTTTGGCAAGCTAGTTTGGTTGGCGCTGCACCGGAAAAAGATCTTGCGGTGTTGAAAGTCAACGCTCCTCGAGAGTTGCTCAAACCGATGCAAGTGAGCGCGCTGAGCGACATTCAAGTTGGCCAGCTCGCATTCGCGATTGGCAATCCATTCGGTTTGGACCAGACGTTAACTTCGGGCTTGGTCAGCGCTCTGGGTCGAGAGATCGAAGCTCCCAACGGAAGAAAGATTCGCGATGTTATCCAAACCGACGCAGCCATAAATCCTGGAAATAGTGGCGGGCCTTTGCTCGATCGCTCGGGACGTCTGATAGGTGTCACGACTGCCATTTATAGTCCATCGGGGACTTACGCCGGAATCGGATTTGCGATTCCAGTCGATCACGTTCGGCGATTTGTCCCGGAATTGATCGCTCACGGAAAGATCATACGACCAAGTTTAAGAATCAATGTCGCCCCGCACGCTCTGAGCCGTCGATGGGGTTTGCGCGGTGTTCTGGTACTTTCGATCGAACGCGGCAGCGCTGTGGAAGCGGCTGGCATGATACCCACTCGGCGGGAACGCAACGGGCAGATTCGATTGGGCGACGTAATCCAACAAGTCAACGGCCAGCTTACAAGTTCGCCAGAAGAATTGTCCGAAGTACTCGAGAAGCACAAAGTTGGTGAAACGGTCGAACTGCTGCTCTTACGAGGAAACTCAACGGTTAGGATTTCAGTCAGACTGCAAGCAAGTAGTTAGTTAGGACACCTTGGAATATCAATTTTCGAATAGCAAATAGCAGATTTCAGACTTAGTTAGGATTTGATATCTGAAATTTGAAATTTGCCATCTGATATCTGAAATTTGAGAAATTGATTGGCACGATCGTTGCACACATTGCGAGCGAATGTGACGGGGAGTGCCATTTTTACACGCAACAATTGGTTAGCGATGGCAACTGCTTCGCGAAGTAGGGCAGATTTTACAGGTCTCTACCGAATTATCACGATTCAGCGGGAGAATTGGGAATGAGTTCGCGAATGAATGCAATGGGATTGGTAGGTGCGTTAGGATTGGTGACGTCTGCAGTTACTGTACTTTTCCTGCCTCCGGACGAGATTGCGCCCAAGTCGAGTTTGTTCGCACAAGCACCGCCTGCGGAACAGTTGACTAGTCACGACATTGCCGGCGCTGAACAATTGTCCCGATCTTTCAAGTCGGCTGCAAAAATCCTTAAGCCTGCGGTCGTCAAGATTACTGCAAAAGTGGAGCCGAGAGTCTTTGAACGCCGCAATTCCGACTTTGGTTTTCCTGACGAATTTCGCGGACTATTGCCGGAGTTATTCCAAGAATTTGATCGCCGTCAACTGCCTCAGCAGAGAAATCCGAGCCGCTCCCGGGAAACGGAAAAAGTTCCAACGGGTGTTGGGTCGGGCGTAATTGTCACGCCCAATGGTTATATCCTAACCAACAACCATGTAGTTCGGGACGCTGATGAGTTGGAGATTCATGTGAGCGATGGACGAAAGTTCGCCGCCAAAGTAGTTGGTACGGATCCCAAGACGGATATCGCGGTGATCAAAGTAGAAGCTTCGGGACTGACCTCCGCGCGACTTGGTGATTCGGATCGGATGGAAGTTGGCGATTGGGTGATTGCGATCGGCAGTCCATTTGGGCTGGAGCACTCCGTCACAGCAGGGATCATCAGCGCGACCAATCGCGAAGAAGTGGGCATCCTCAATGGCGGCTACGAAGACTTTCTGCAAACCGATGCAGCCATCAATCCTGGTAACAGTGGTGGACCGCTGGTCAACTTGCGTGGCGAAGTCATCGGCATCAATACCGCGATCAAATCCAATGTCGGCACGAACGCTGGAATCGGATTTGCCATCCCCAGCAATTTGGCGCAACAGGTGATGCAAAGCTTGCTCAAAGATGGACGTGTCGTGCGAGGTTTCATCGGTGCGACTCTAAGTCCGCTCGACGAGCGGTCCAGGCAACAGCTAGAAGTTCCCGCGAATGTTACCAGCGGAGCCGTGATTGCACGCGTGTACAAGAACACCCCAGCTAGCAAGAGTGGATTGCTCAATGGCGATGTGGTTACGGCAATCGATGGTCGTAGTGTCTCGTCTGTGCCGGAACTGAGAAGGATGATTGCGCTAACTCAGCCAGGAAAGTCCACCACGATACAAGTTCTTCGCAACGGCCGGCCCCAGTCCGTGAAAGTGACTGTCGAAGAATTCTCCGAAGAAAAATTGGCTAGTTTGCGAGTCATTGTTGAAGAGCTAGGAATTGAAATCACAGATCTGACTCCCGATATCGCTGAGCAATTGGGACTGGAATCCGACCAGCAAGGAGCCGTAGTTGTTGCCAGTGAAAGCCGAGTGTTACGTCAGGGCGATGTGATTGTCGAGATAAATGGGCAGGAAATCGAGTCCGCGGATGATGTCCCAGCAACGATCGCAAAGAACCGGCGCAACTTTAAAATGGGCGTTCTACGCAATGGAACACTGATCCCGTTTGGCGGAACATTGAATTGATCAACTGAAGTGCTTTCTCACCAACGTCCGGAATTGCAGATGGTTTCTCGATCGATTGGCGTGATTCTACTTTGCTTGTGCATGCTGTCGATCGATGCGAACGCTGCGACTGGAGATACCAAGTCACGCTCCAACTTCATTGTCATCTTTATTGACGATATGGGTTGGGGCGATTTTTCTTGTTTCGGTAATCAGTCGGCAAAGACGCCCAGCATGGACCGACTGGCGAGCGAAGGAATTCGTTTTGCGCAATTCTATGTGAACTCGCCGATCTGTTCACCTTCGCGCACGGCGTTAACGACTGGCCAATACCCTCAGCGCTGGCGCATCGGTTCGTATCTCAGCAATCGCGAAGAGAACGCTCGTCGGGGTATTGCCGACTGGCTCGATCCGCGAGCGCCCACGCTGGCGAGAATTCTGCAGCATCATGGTTACGCGACTGGGCACTTTGGCAAATGGCATATGGGCGGCCAGCGAGACGTGGGTGACGCACCATCAATTGCAGACTACGGCTTTGACGAATCGCTGACCAATTTCGAAGGCCTCGGACCAAGGCTGTTACCGTTGCTTGAAACAGGTGAAAAATCCGGAGCGAAGCGTTACGCGCTTGGTTCAGATCGACTTGGACGCGGCCCGATACTTTGGACCGATCGAACCCAAGTCACTTCCGGTTACGTGCGCGCTGCAATTGAGTTCGCCAAGAAATCCAATGCGGGCGGCAAACCGTTCTTCATCAATGTGTGGCCAGACGACGTTCACTCCCCTTTTTTTCCGCAGCGTGCGAAACGTGGCGATGGCTCCAAACGAACGCTGTATCATGCAGTTTTGGAGAGCATGGATGAGCAACTTGAGGATTTATTCTCGTTCGTGCGCAATGATCCGCAACTGCGAGCCAATACGCTCGTATTGGTTTGTTCCGATAACGGTCCGGAACCTGGTGCCGGCTCGTCTGGACCCTTTCGAGGTGCGAAAACAACACTCTACGAAGGCGGAATTCGCTCGCCACTAATCGTCTGGGGACCAGGGCTCGTTGAGCCAGCCAAGCACGGAACCTGGAACGACACATCTCATCTTGTCGCCATGGATGTCGCTCCTACGTTGCTCCAAGTTGCTCGAATCGAGGTTCCCGAGAATATCCAATTTGATGGCGAACCATTGGCGGAGACCATTCTCGGTCGCGCAGAGTCTTCGCGTCGCCAACCGATCTATTGGCGTCGCCCTCCCGATCGCAAGACTTGGTCGAGCGCCGGTTTGAATTCGCCATTACCAGACCTTGCGATGCGCGATGGCAACTGGAAATTACTGTGCGAGTACGACGGATCGAAACCGGAACTGTACGATCTCGAAATCGATCGCGGCGAGGCCGCCAACAAAGCTGCAGAACAAACACAAGTGGTTGCGGCAATGACCAAACGGCTGCTTCACTGGCATCACAGCCTGCCGCCGGATCATGGCCAACATTATCAGCCAGCAGTAAAGTAGTTCGCCAATGTTGATTCCTTGCATGGTCAGCTACAGCGAACTGATTGCCGCCAAGTGCTCTTGAAGTAGCCTACGAACGGCCGAATTGCGCGGTTGCTGTGTCTGAGTAAACGATAGCTGTAGTTGCTGTTGACCATCGCGCAGATCAGATGTTACCAGATGCATAGGCAGTGTATTGGACCATTCGCTCAAGCCTGGCAGCGCAGGACCGTTGAGAACCAGAATCAGTCCTTCTGGATTTTTGGTATGCAGTGTGAGCCAAGGTTCTTGTCTACCGGGTAAGGTGAATTTCGCAACGCTGCGATCATCCCAACGCCAGTCACCTTCGCTGGCGGTTTGGTGAACCGTTTGCACGAGAACTGACAGAGTTTCGGCTGGCCACTGAATATCGCGGCCAGGCGGGAAGCCCTTTCGCAAGGCGTGCCAGCGTTGCCCAAGCACTTTCCAAGGCATCGTTTTTTCTGGATCACTCTCGTGAGCACTCGCTTCGGAGTCCTTTCCCAAGAACTCATTCATTGCCTTGTTCAGCCACTGCCAAAACTCTGGAGTATCGATTTCCGCAAGCGTGTGTGGTTGCAACTCCAGCTCGAGCCACGTTCCAGCGGCCCGCGCTTTAACGCGTGGCTGGTTACTGTGGACTTCCAGATTCTCCATTTGATTGAGCGTCGGCAACTGCACGACCGCCATCAACTGGCTCTTGATAAACGAACGTCGTGGAACGCGGAATTTCAGTTTCAGCAACCAAGTCTCCGCTGTAATTGCATGTAAAAACCAGCCGCGGCTTTTGATGGGTCCAGTGACTTCTACGATGGAACCGTGCTCCCAAGCGATTGGTGCAAATCCGCCATACGACTCGATAGCCTCAACCACTCTGATCAAAATCTGTCGATCCCATCGTACGGGATCGCCTTTTCGATCAACACTGTCGCGAGTATGCCACATCATGCCATTGGACTGCCATGGCAAGAGTACGTCGCTGCCTATCCGTTCCAGTTCAATATCACCCGCTTGCACCGCCAGCGTGGCGCGCGGATCGTAGGGCTTGCGATCCACCCGTTGAGAAGAGGCGAGCACCGACGCGAGCGCTTCGCCAGTATAGCTGCGCAACTTGGGTTCCAAGTCCGCGGCGATTTTTTTTCCAGAACGCAACTTGGACGGTTTCGATTTGCCGGCTTGGTCGCTCGAATCCCGAGCCTGAATCGCGTGCTGCACAATTTCTTCCGGCGTGCCTACTGCTACAACTTGACCGCCACCCAGTCCCGCTTCTGGCCCGAGGTCAATCGCCCAATCCGCCGATTTGATGACGTCTAAGTTGTGCTCGATGACGATCACAGTATTGCCCAAGTCAACCAATCGCTGTAACACTTCAAGCAACTTGGCCACGTCAGAAAAATGCAGACCCGTGGTCGGCTCGTCAAGCAGATACAAAGTCCGGCCAGTATCGGGGCGCGAGAGTTCCGCCGCCAGTTTTACTCGCTGTGCCTCGCCCCCGGACAAAGTAGTCGCGGGCTGGCCAAGTGCAACGTAATCCAGACCGACGTCGGCCAGAGTCTGTAAGATGCGGCGAATCTTCGGGACGTTTCCAAACACTTCGAGAGCTTTGCCAATCGGCATCTCCAGCACATCGTGAATGGAATAGCCATGATACTGCACCGCGAGAGTGTCCTCGGTATACCGGCGGCCATGGCAACTGTCGCAAGGTACCCAAACGTCGGCCAGAAAGTGCATCTCGATACGGATTTGGCCATTGCCCTCGCACTTTTCACAGCGACCGCCAGGCACGTTAAAAGAAAATTGGCGCTGCGTGAATCCGCGTGCTCTGGATTGCGGTAACTGGCTGAACAACTGGCGGATCAATTCGAACACGCCGCTGTATGTTGCTGGCGTTGAGCTTGGGTTTTGCCCGATCGGCGATTGGTCAACACGAATTACTTTGTCGACCAAGTCGGCGCCTTCCAAGGCTCGAAATGTCCCTCCCGATACAGCGGACTGGCGTGCCAGACGGCCATGCAGCGCCGGGAACAGCACATCGTTGATCAACGTGCTCTTGCCGCTACCGCTGGGACCGGTAACGACGCTCAAGGTTCCCAGCGGAAAGTCAACGTCAACATTTCGCAGAGTATGCGCTTTGGCACCGCGCAAGCGAACATATCCTTGCGGTGCAGTACGGCGCTTCGCAGGCACGGGTACTGACAACTTGCCGCTGAGGTATGGTCCGGTGACGCTTGACGCTGCCTTGGCAACTTTGGTGGGAGTTCCCTGCGCAACCAAATGTCCACCGTTGCGACCCGCTCCAGGTCCAAAATCGCATATTTGATCTGAGCCCTGAATGATCTCGCGGTCGTGTTCGACCACGATGAGCGTGTTGTCCAAGTCTCTCAGTTTATGAAGCGCGCCCAGCAACCGAGCGTTATCGCGGGGGTGAAGTCCGATGGTTGGTTCGTCGAGCACATACAATACGCCGCACAGACCACTGCCCAGTTGGCTAGCCAATCGAATGCGTTGCGATTCGCCGCCGCTGAGCGTATTAGCACCGCGCGACAACGTCAGATACTCAAGACCGACATCAATTAAGAACTCCGTACGCGACTGAATTTCGCGCACTAATTCACCGGCAATCTCTTGCTCGCGAGTCTCCAATTGCCATTGTTTGACATGCTCGCAAAACGTGTCCAGCGTCATGTGCGTATAATCGCCCATGGTAAGTCCGCGAAACTTGGCCGCCGATGCTTGACGATTCAAGCGGCTTCCATCACAAGTCGCGCAAGGCACTTTGGCGACGAACGGATCCAGCGTGGCCCTCAGCGTCGGACTGAGATGAGCCGCTTGCTCCAGCGCCGGGAATAGACCTTTCCATTGAAACTCTATAGCAGACCTTTTAGGTTGCTCCACGCGAATCCAACGACTACCGGCCCCGTGAAA
>SYJV01000271.1 GCA_005798335.1 Planctomycetaceae bacterium
ACGAACGCATGTGGACAGCGATTGCCACTTGTAAGAAACAAGAACGCAACTTCTTCACCTATTTGCACGATTCCATCGCCGCTCACCTCAATCAGCAACCAAATCCCAGCTTGCTCTCTAAATAACTCCGTGAACGGTTACCTAAACTCGAATACAAGCACAGGAGAAAGATGGCCGCGAATTTCGACACGACTACTTTGCGGCTTTGCCGCGCCAGCCCTTCGCCACTTAAACCAACGTGCGCACGTAGGCTCCGCTGCCACCGGTGAACAAGGCGGACGATGAGTCGTGATAGAACGCTACAGGAGGCTCGCGCCCGCTGTAGGGGACGTGCGCGGGTCGGTCGACCACCCCACAACGCAAAGACTACTCCTGCACATCGGTTGTAGTGGCAAGTTCGACAAAGTCGCGGTAGGAGACTTCGTCGATTCGATTGTTTGTCGATCCAATCCAATTGCCTAACGCAACACGCCGATATCTTCGTCGAGCGGAAAGATCAAGACCATAAAGACTGATCGTTGTCGCCGCAGCGTGCCGGTCCTGCGGAGTCGCTCTGGGGTTAGGTTGAATCGCGCCCGTGGTGAAATCAAATATGAAGTAACGCTCGAATCGGTATGTCGCCTCATCTGGCGCTAGCAGAGCTTCGTCCCATTGTTCACGTTTTGACTTCTGGCAGAGTTCGCAGCAGTAGTAGAGGTTCTCCCAAGCGAACGCCAGCATTGTAAAGCGAACGTCGGTCTTCGGACGGAAATGTTCGATGGGTTCCGCAGATCGATCTACAAGGGGATACACGTCACAGAACGAGCAATGCCCCTGATTCATCGCGCGCAGCGACGGCAGAATCCATTCGCGGGCGTTCTTGCCATCCACCTTGTACCAAGAAAACTTTGCGCTCGGATCCAGAACTCGACGGTCCGCCCACTGCCTGTTCCATTTCTCACCGTTCTCTGCCAGCTTGGGCGGTGCCGCCGGTCGCACCTGTTTTCTCATTCGTTCGCCGTCCCTTGCGCGACTAATCGATTTGCCTGGGCCATCTCGCGTGCCATCACTTCTCTTAGCGAATCACTACGCTTCGCGATCGCTTCGGCCATTGCTCGCAATTTGTCAACGTCGCCGTCGCCGTCTAGAACTTCGTCACGGGCTGTTCGAAACTCGGCGAGCAGTTGTTCTGTCTCAGGATCGTACCATTCCTTGACGCCGAGAATGTCTTCGACAACGTCTAGGTATGAATCACCCTCGCTGCACGGACGTGGTTCGTCGGCCTTGACGATACCTGCCTTATTCGCGCGGAGGATATGGATCCACCCGCTGTTTACCGATGATATGACAAAGGGCGAGTGCGTAGCAACAAAGATCTGCGAGTGTGGGAACAACGTTTGCGCCGCAGGAATCAGTTTGCGTTGCCACGCCGGATGCAAGTGACTCTCAGGCTCGTCGAGCAACAAGATTATTGGAATGTCCAGCGGATCGGAATTCTCCGGAAACTGCGTTTCGAGTTTGGCGATACACGATACAAGCCACCCAATGATCGACCGCAATCCATCCGGCAGTTGATTGATTCGCATTGTCACCCCACCCCAATAGACGCGTAACCGGACCTCAGGATGTGGAGTTACGTCGAACGAGAATTCTCGACCGGTGACTTGCGAAATCGTCGCCTCCAATCTTTCCGCAATCTTCATTGATCGCGCTGCCTCGCGCGGTCCCTTGCTTAAGTACTCCATCGCCGCACCCATTTTCAGATTAGCCATGCTTTGACAAATGATCGCATCTTCGTTTGCGGTTGGTTCAAATGAAAGATGATCATGCGTATTACCGAAACGCACCGTTTGCATTGCGACGACCTTTGCATCATTGGCGCGTACGGTGGCGCGGAATGCCAATGCTGCCCGATGCGGATCATTTTCTCCCAAATGGGTTAGCGAATTTCGCAACTCAGCCAATGAAAGATGAATCAGGGGCATTTCCAAAAAACGTACGTCACAATTCGCGCTATTGATCATTGCACACAATCTGGGTTGCCAACTCCAGTACCAAGCCTTTCTACCAGCGCTGGCAAGGAGCTTTGCATTCGTAGAACCCGACGGCTTGCCCGCGCGGTTGTCGAGATCGGAATCGTTTCCGCAAGCTGCTGCAAGTACGCAGAGAAGCCTCGTCTTGCCGGTCCCATTTTCGCCGGTGAACAAGTGAACTTCACCTCCCGTTACCCCTTCCGGCAGTGGCGGAAAGATCAAATTTTGATCGGCGAAGGGTGGAAATGATTCCAACCGCAATGCTTCAATTCGCATCTGTGAGTCACCCGCTGCTTGGACGCAGTTCAACGCTCATTTCGATTGTGTTCAGAAGGGTCAATCGGATCGCCAACTCAACAAAGCATACACGACGGCGACCGAACTTGTTAGTTCCGCTCGCGATTTATCGCGTATAAGAACCAGGACAATCGTCTTAACCGCGACAACGCTTCGCCACTTCACCCAACGTGCGCACAAAGGCACCGCTGCCACCGGCGTCCAGTCACGCCCTGAGGCTTTCAAATACGAGGGGAGCAGAAGGTTGGACAGGTTGGAGAATAGCAAGGCGTCTGGCCCTTCAACTGCCAGCACCGTGAGACAGCGCCAGCGATTGGAGAATTCCGCCTCACACGAATCAAGCTAGGGCTGAACTGAAAACCGAAAAACTGTGGTTGAATTCCAGGCTTGGCCGGGCTTCAAAGAGGTTGATGGAAATTCTGGATGATTGGGAGAGTCAGGAAAGTGTTGAGTTTCCAAGCACAGCGCTCCATGCTTGGGATACGGATTGTTATTGAATCCGTTGGCAGTGTACAACTGTACTCCTGGCTCGGTGGTGAAGCACTCCATCACGCGCCCAGATTTCGGATCAACTACTTTGGCTGCCAAGCGTGGTTCGGTTGGCGGTGAATCCCGCCACAGCACATAATTGTGATCGTATCCGCGCGCCGCTTCGTACAGCTCCGTGATGCGCTGACCAATGCGCCGTGGCTGGCGAAAATCGAGTGGCGAATCGTTCAACGAAGCAATCTCGCCAGTTGGGATCAACGATTCGTCCACAACCGTATATTTATCGGCAGCGATCTGCAATTGATGCTCGAGCACATCGCCGTCCGAGCCGCTCAAATTGAAATAGGCATGGTTCGTCAAATTGACTATTGTGGCCTTGTCTGTGCGAGCTTGATAATTGATCGCCAGTTCATTATCGTCCGTTAAGACATACGTCGTCACTACTTCCAGCTTGCCGGGGAAACCTTCGTCGCCATCGGGACTGGTCAAGCGCAAGATCACTGTGCATCGACCTTGGCCCGCCGCGGCCAGCCCTTTCCAAACAACCTTCGCAAAGTTCTTACGACCGCCGTGAATGTGGTTCTCCCCTGAGTTTTTCGGCAAACTGATGGTCTTCCCATCCATGTTAAAACTCGCGCCGCGAATTCGGTTGGCATAGCGACCAATCACTGACGCCGCCGGAAAGCCCTGGACGTATTCGTCCAACGACTTGGCTCCCAATACCACCGGAGCGAACTTGCCACTGCGATCAACTGTCAACAGCTCGCTGATTGTCGCCCCATACTCAATGACTTTGACTTGCATCCCATGGCTGTTGCGCATGGTAAACTCAAGCACATCTTCGCCGCTGGCCAATTTTCCATAGTGCGCCGTCACCACAGTCGGCTCTGCATAGGCTATTGGCGATATCATTATCGATACGGAAACGACGACCAGCACACTCAGGTTGCGCACAGCGGATACGAGCATGGTCTAGTACCATTGGTAAGCAGTTTCTCGAAATAGTTTCATCGCCGCGCGCCGACGATCGACATCGCGACCGAATTCATCCAACAGTCGTGCATTATCCTTCAGTTTTCGGTTAAGTCGAGTCTCAGAAATCTGAATCGTTAACCAACGCGTCAATTTTCCGAACTTCGCACTCGCCGCCACCGGCTGTTCACGGCGCTCGGCCAGATAGGCTCGTACACCGTTACGGATGATTTCATCGGGCGCGTCCACCAACGGCCAAATCGCCAGCCAACCATCATCGGACATGGTATGCTCTGTGATCTGCACCGTTGGTGCAACATTGCCTGCCAGAATTTGACGAACGTTATAGCTGTACGCAAGGGTATCCATCGGCGTTACCGCTAGTAAGCTCGCCATGATCGCTAGCGCCAGCAGTTGGTATTGAATCAACCAAGCAAACGATCGTCCCTGACGGATTTTCCACACGACGATCACGAAGCCAATGACGACGCAGGTTATCCCAAACAAACCGACGATCCTCATGCGTGTCATGCCGTTGTAACTCACGTAGATCATCATTCGATGAACCACGGAAATGGCGAGCACTAAGTTCAGCGCTGACCAAATCCACGCTAGTAGTCGCAGGTGATCGACCCGTGGATCATTCAGCAACTTGCCTTGGAACATCATCGACAATACGACGGTGGTCATACCGAGCGCGCATGTTAGCCAAGCTGCCCCTTCGTGCGCGTAACCAGAATAGTAAAAATTGGGTGGAAATTCGCGAAACCACAGCGACTGAAATTCGAATATTAGGTACATCGTAAACACTCCGATGACACCCCACAGCGTATTGCGAACCGGCGTGTACCACACAGATTGGGCCGTCTCACGCGGCTCCTGTCGAGTATCTAGGGCGACGAAGGGATCGAGCAACAATCGCGGTGAAATCGCTCCTAAGCTAATCACGCTCAGTGCCATCCAGAAGGCGACTTCTGAGGCCGCTAGGCTTGACCACCAAGCCGTTAACTTGGCCGACACGAATTCGAATTGCACCGATAACCAGTTGATCAAATCTGGGTTCGCCAGCACAAAGGGAATTAGAAATGCCGTACAAACCGCTAGCGGCAGTCCAATCGTCAACCAGCGGCCACGATCATTGCTGCTGGCCAACCCCAGCGAACCCACTATGATCGCAGCTAGTTCGACAAACGCGGCTGGGATGATGCATGAGAGAAAAGCCATTAACTCCGGAATGAACGGTCGCCTTCCGTGTTGAGCGAGTGCTAGAGCCATCAATTGAAAACAGGCCGCTACAACAATGGCAGCATTACCTTGCCAAACCAAACGTGCGATCGACATGACTAGCATGCATGCGATCCCATAATTCATCAACCTGCGATCAAATCGCCCGATACCAACTACAACCAGCACCGTCGCCGCTAGCAGGAAAACCGCCCAACCCGCATACGCACCGTCAGCTCGGTAAACGCAAATGTCACCGATGATTACTGCTGCGATTACCGACAGCATCTTGGTGATCGATACTGCGTGAGTACGGATGTTTACCACGACTGGCGGAACGGCGACGTTTTCGACTAAGTTCGATTCAATGGCGGTCATAGTAAACTCTGGAATGCAAAGTTTTATGGCGAAAAGTAAGGGGCACGACCCGTCGATCTTTACACTGAACCAAATCGGATGCTCTTGGCCGCTGGTTTGGTCGATCCGGCTCGTTGATTTGCGTCCGTGATGACTTGTTCTAGTTCGGACAGGTAGCGAAAAAACTCTCGCGTCCATGGTCGGTAACTCGACAGGTGGTTTTGGCACCGCGACCAGCACCCGTCTTATCGACTTCGACGAATCCAGCTTCGCGAAGTACTTCCAGATGTCGATTGAGATTCCCATCCGATAACGCACATAGTTCTTTGAGGTCTGCAAACGCTAGTTCCGCTTCTTGGGACACTAGTGAGGTCATGATTCCCAAACGAGCTTTCTCATGAAGCGCTCGATGTAAACCTTCGTAGGCAAACCGACCTGGATACATCACGTTCGGTTGCGAACCATCACGCTGCGAGCCGCTCTTCCTACGTTCCTTTGGCACGGCAATTCTCCTGATAAACATGCAAGACTGCAGCAGCCATCAACTGCCCGCAACCAAACGTCAAAGCCATCATCCACGGTGCAAAGGCTTGTGGACCGACCGCATATCGCGCGCAAATCAATCCCGCCAGCAAATAATAAATACCGACCCACATCGCCATCGGTGGCCACCTGTGCCGGGTCGTCAACAGTCCCATTGAAAAGAATATCGACCACAGAGCCGGTAAGAGCGGGGCAAACTTGAGCCCATGAAAGACAATCACCAACGTCAACAACCCACCAGCAATCACGCAGGGAGCAAATTCAATTACTGTCGCTCGAGTTTGTGCTCGCGCCAACGCGGAAACTTTGGTCCAGTATCGACTGGACGTGTCCACGGCGATCGCCAGTAGACTCAGCGCCGCGACAAGCGACCAAACCAACACGTACTCGACCGGTGAGCTGACCGGATTCTCGATCACGATTGGCTGGAACCACGCGACCCCAAGCGCCAGAGCGCCACTTGCGCCAACCGTTGCCGAGCGGTAACAAGTTACTACTCTCGTCCGTCGCAATTGGTCCTGGATCGCCTGCAGATCGGATAATGCATCGTCAAGTCTCATGTCAGCATCTCCCGAGGAAAGTTGCTTTGCAATGCAAAGTATATGTACCCAGGTTGGTACAATCAAGCAGCGCCTGATAGAAATTCCCAAATGTTCTATTCCATGAATTCGGTCGTCGAATTAATCCGTTACCGACGGATGCGAGCTTGCAGGGCTCTGGCTGTTTTGGCTAGTTCGATAAATTCCGTTCGGCTGCCGTCTGTATCCGAGCCTCGATTGGCTTGAGCGGTTTCGATCACCCAGTTCCAACTCGCTGATCCAGCATGCTTGCTTTCGCGCAACAACATTCCGAAAACAACTACGGAGCTGGCAAATCGAAAGTCGACAGTTGTCTGCGATGGCGATTTCAGCTCTTGTCCAGGCAAGCGAATTTGAAACTCTTGGCTGGCATTTGCCATGGGCAGCTTGTATCGCAAGTTCACCGTCAGTGCGGCTGTTGAATCGCCATCAAGTTTCGCTATCGAATTTACGAACTCGGATTCGGCGGCTTTTCTGGCAGGACTGGGTTGCCCGGCCGGCACAACTTCGTAAAAAGCGGTAACGGTATGCCCTGCACCAATTTCTCCTGCGTCTTTGGAGTCGTCGCGAAAATCCTCGCGCGATAGCAGGCGATTCTCGTAACCGATCAAACGGTAGGCGGAAATAAAGTGCGGATTCACATCGATCTGAATTTTGACATCCTGGGCGATTGCGACCAAGGTCGCCGAGATTTTTTCCACCAGGACCTTGCGCGCTTCTTGAAACGAATCGATGTAAGCGTAATTGCCGTTTCCTTTGTCGGCCAGCTTTTCCATCGTGGAATCTTTGTAGTTGCCAGTTCCAAAACCAAGTACCGTCAAGAAAACCCCCGACTTGGCTTTGCGTTCGATCAACGAGATCAATTCACTCTGGTTGGTAACTCCAAGATTAAAGTCGCCATCGGTACACAAGATGATTCGGTTGTTGCCCGACGCCAGGAAGTTACTCTCGGCCAACTGATAGGCCAGCTCGATGCCCTGCGCGCCGTCGGTTCCGCCAGAAGGCACCAGCGAGTTTAATGCTGCCGAGATCTCCGCGCTGCGATCACCGCGCGTAGGCGCCAGTACCACTCCAGAAGCACCCGCATAAGTTACGATCGAAATTCGATCCGCAGCCGTTAGCTTTCCAAGTAACAAACTCAATGCCGATTTCGCTAGTGGCAGTTTGTCGGGCTGGTTCATCGAACCCGAGACATCCAGTAGAAACACCAAGTTGCTTGGCAGCACTTCGTTAGCCGGCGGTTCTTTGCCCTTGACCGCGATGCGGACCAATCGATGCCCCTGGTTCCAAGGGCAATCGCCGGCATCCACCTGGACTGAGAATGGATGAGCATCATGAAGTGGAGCATATTCGTAATGAAAGTAGTTGACCAGTTCTTCGATGCGAACCGCGCCGCTCGGGGGCAAGAATCCTTCATGGAGCTTGCGTCGCACGATTCCATACGAAGCCGTATCCACATCGATTGCGAATGTCGATTGCGGGTTAGACAAAGCATCCTGAAATTCGTTCTCAACAACCGCGTCATAAGATTCCGTATTCCACTTAGCGGTAGCTTCGGCTTCGGCATGTTCTATTTGCGCGAGCTTGCCGCTTGCCGGTTCGGCGGTTGCTGGCGCGCCGACACGCCCCGCTGTTCCACATCCTACGCTGCTCGCCAACAACATAAGGAATAGCCGAGAAATAAGTGTCAGGTACCTTTTGTGCGCAGCACCCGAAGGGCGAGTTTCTCGCAAAAGGTACCTGACACTTATTTCTCGAGTTTCTCGCAAAAGGTACCTGACACGAATGGCACTGTAGCTTACGGCGTAAGGATTTACGATCACGAGGCGACTCCGAGTTCGGCGTGGTATTGAGCCCGTGGCTTGGTCATCAACGCGAGCACTTTCGGGCGACGCTTGTTGACGCGCGGCTCGACACGATC
>SYJV01000272.1 GCA_005798335.1 Planctomycetaceae bacterium
AGCGAGTGCGTCAATCCTGGCATACACTCGCTTGCGCTTCGGGCTTGTATTGGTATATTCCCATCTGCCGCTCGCCATAAGCAGCGCTCAGAGTGTTGCTTCTCTTTGGCAGTGAAAAGGAAACCGGAACCGCAGGCGCAAATGTTGTGCCGTTTGTGCGATTGGCCCACAGTAAATCGCTAAAATGTTAAAACGTCAAAGTGAGTGCCATTTGGCTCTTCTGCTCTTAGGGATTTGAGAGTAGAGCAATTGTCCCCAATTGCTCAGGAAGATCGAGGACAATCGCACGTGAATAACTCGCCAACCCTTGCCCAACTTCCCCAACACTATCGCCCTTTGGAACGAACCACGTTGGCAGAACCGCGCGATCACTTAGCTCGGATTGATTGGCGACTATAGCCAATGCGATCAAGTGCGAAATATACTTCTTCCAGCGTTTTCTCGCCAAAATTCGAGATGCTGAGCAATTCGTCGGGCGTGCTATTGAGTAAGTCGCGTACCGTAAAGATTCCACGCTCCTCCAAGCAGTTCGTGGTACGCACAGTCAACCCAATTTCGGCGGTACTCAAATCCAAGCGTTCGCGCCGAATGCGAGCCTCTTCCTCAGCCTTACTAATCGGAATGCGTGTTCGCGACATGATTCCCTCCTCATCAATTCCATGAATGTTATTCCGAATCCAGAGGTCTAAGAGTATAACGAGGTTGCCGTTTCCCTCCAATCTCACTTGCGTTTGCTAGCATGACAAATATCGATCTGCTTGACGGACTCAATCCCAGCCAAAAACAGGCGGTCTCGCACATCGATGGCCCATTATTGATGCTGGCCGGGCCCGGCAGCGGCAAGACGCGTGTCGTCACACATCGCGTCGGCTACATGATCCAGCAAGGCATCAGCCCGACGTCAATTCTGGCCCTGACGTTTACCAATAAAGCCGCCGACGAAATGCGCTCGCGTCTGCATCGATTGGTCGGCGATGTTCCGGTCTGGATGGGAACGTTTCACGGATTTTGTGTGCGTCTATTGCGGCGATATGCACGCTTGGTGGGACTGCCAGAAAATTTCAGTATTTACGATACCGACGATGCGTTGTCGGTTCTCAAGACCGCGTTGCAAGCTGCCCAATTTTCATTAACGCACGTCTCGTTAAATACGCTGGCGGAGAAGATCAGTTTTTACAAGAACCGCTTGGTAACCCCTGAACAACTGCAAGCAGAAGCGTTATCGAGCGACGAGCATCAGATTTCGCAGATTTACCCGTTCTACCAACAACAGTTATTGAAGTGCGGGGCGGTCGATTTCGACGATCTCTTGATGCACACCGCAGTAATGTTGCGTTCCAGTCCAGCCTTGCAAGCAGAGTTGGACGAGCGATTTCGGTATGTGATGGTGGACGAATATCAGGATACCAATCTCGCTCAGTATGTGATTCTACGGCACCTGTGCGTCCGATTCCCGAATTTGGCAGCTACGGGTGATCCCGATCAATCTATCTACGGATGGCGTGGAGCAAACCTGCAGAATATCGCTTATTTGGAACGCGATTATCCCACCGTTCGCATCGTGCGCTTGGAGCAAAACTATCGAAGCACACCTGAAATTCTTGCGGTCGCCGACGGTCTGATTCAGAACAATCAATATCGCAAGGCGAAACGGCTCGTCCCTACTCGCGTGCCTGGTACTCCGGTGCGACTAAGTGTGTACGCAACCGCGCGCCGCGAAGCTGAAGATATTGCCGAACAGATTGCCGCGGGAGTGAATGCTGGCCAAAGGCATTTACGAGATTATGCGGTGCTATATCGCACCAATGCTCAATCGAGATTGATCGAGCAAGGCTTACAGCAACGCCATATGCCGTATCAGGTTATCGGCGGCTATCGGTTTTACTTGCGACGCGAAGTCAAGGATCTGGTGGCTTACTTGCTGCTCCTCAACAATCCCGATGACAATGTTGCCTTTGAGCGTGTGATCAATACGCCTCCGCGCGGCATCGGCAAACAGACACTGCAGAAGATTTCACAAGCCTCCTTGGCTCAGCGCCTTTCCATGTTAGCTGCATGTCGAACTATGGTCGCCGAAAAATCTCTGGATAAGCGCGCCCTATCGGGATTGACTGGGTTTCTCAAGTTGTTCGACACGCTCAGTGAGTACGTGCACGGTTCGCTGGTGGAATTGATTCGTACGACGATCGAGCTGACAGGTTATCGCGAATACTTGGCCAAGCAGAATTCGCGCGATGATCGAGATGCCGATGCGCTCGCGAACCTGGACGAACTATTGGCCGAAGCCGCCGATTTAGATCACAGCACCGACGACGGTTCGCCGCTGGAATCGTTTCTGGAATATGCGGCGTTGCAAGGCGACTTGGACAAAATGCAGTCGGACGGCGATCTGGTTACGTTGATGACGTTGCATGCCGCCAAGGGGCTGGAATTCCCTTGTGTCTACATTATAGCGCTCGAAGAGAATATTCTGCCTCATCAGCGTAGTCGCGATGAACCGTTGGGGCTGGAAGAAGAGCGGCGGTTGCTGTTCGTCGGTCTAACGCGAGCGCAGGACCAATTGCAATTAAGCTACGCTCGGCGGCGAGGATTCCGTGGACAGGAATCGCCGGTCATCCCCAGTTCATTCCTGATGGAATTGCCCCGCGACCAAATGCAACGCATCGACCTGAGTGAATCATCCGACGAGTACTCGCAAGATGAATTCGGTGTGGATGATTACAATCAAGCCGCACCGCTGTGGGATGACGATCCCGCGCAGACCGTGCGCGCAACTCATGACTCGCATGACTACGATACGCTGGATGATGTTTGCCAAGTAGCACCCGACGAGCTCGACCCGCATTCCATTAACTCAACTCGCAGTTTGATGCTTGCGTCGAATTTGGCCAGTACGGCGGCGAATTCCAGCCGATATTCCCCCAAGCTTTACTGCCAAGGGCGCATCGTTTGTCATCCGACTTATGGCAGTGGGCGAATAATTGCGGCCAGCGGCTTAGGGCCAAAACGGTCCGTGACGGTTGAGTTCTTCAGCGATGGATTGCGACATACTTTTCGGCTATCTCATGTTCACCTAAATATCGAAGAAGAAAGTTAAACACCGCAACGATGTCTCAACCTTATTCCAAAGTTGCACAACTGCGTACCGCTGACAGATTGCTTGCTCGACTGGCCGAGTTAGGCACTGAACTGCCATGCGATGAGCGCATCCTGTCTGCAGCCGAAGGGTCGCCGATGGCGCTGCCTTTGACGATCGGCAACTGCACCGCCGGTAACCGTTGGTGCATCCATCCGATGGAAGGCTGGGATGCCAATCGCGACGGCAGTCCTTCGGATCTGACTCTGCGGCGCTGGGAGAGATTCGGTGCCAGCGGCGCGAAATTGATTTGGGGAGGCGAAGCTGCGGCGGTGGTTCCCGAGGGACGTGCCAATCCCAATCAAACCCTGGCCACTCGCGAAAATCGCGCGGGATTACAGCGGCTTTTGGCTGTGCTGGTAGATACGCATCGTCGCGATTTCGGCGGCGTTTCTGACTTGATAGTTGGCTTGCAATTAACGCATTCGGGACGATTTTGCAAACCCAACGATCACAAGCGCTGGGAGCCGCGAATCGTTTATCATCACCCGCTGCTCGATCCGAAATTTCGTGTCGATCCCCAAGATCAATCCGTGGTACTGAGCGATGCCGAGGTCGAGCGGATTATCGACGCCTACGTTAACGCTGCGAAAATGGCCCACGAAATTGGCTTTCAGTTCGTGGACATCAAAGCTTGCCATGGCTACCTGCTGCATGAATTCCTCAGCGCTCGTACTCGCCCAGGCCAATTTGGCGGCGATCTTCACGGGCGCTCGAGAGTAATGCGCACTATCATCGGGCGCATTCGCCACGAGTGTCCGCAACTCATGATTGGCGTGCGCATCAGCATTTTTGACTGGTTGCCGTTTCAGCAAGGCGAATCGTGCGGAGTGCCGATGAACTGGCCAGCCGGCGAACCGTACCCACATGGTTTTGGTAACGCCGCAGATCGGCCACTGGAAATCGATCTCTCGGAACCTATGGCGCTGGTGGACAGCCTTTGCAAACTGGGCATCGTGGCGCTGAATGTCAGTTGCGGCAGCCCTTACTACAATCCACATATTCAGCGACCTGCGATTTTTCCTCCCAGCGACGGTTACCTGCCGCCAGAAGATCCGCTGGTCGGCGTCGCGCGTCAGATCCATACCGCAGCAAGAGTCAAACAAGCTTTCCCGCAACTACCGATGGTAGGAACCGGTTATACCTATCTGCAAGATTTCTTGCCGCAAGTCGCCCAAGCTACAGTGCGCGCGGGAATGATCGATGCGGTTGGATTAGGTCGCATGGTGCTGTCCTATCCCACATTGCCAGCAGACACGTTGCGCGGCGAAACTATGCAGCGCAAATTGGTATGCCGAACGTTCAGCGAATGCACTTCCGCACCGCGCAATGGGATGGTCAGCGGCTGTTACCCACTGGATGCCTACTACAAAAATCGGCCCGAAAACGCTGCCTTGCAGGCGATCAAGGACCAATCTAAAAGTAACGTGTGAGCCAATGCATACGCGGGAATGCGACATCTTCTAGTCCGGATGCTTGGTCCATTAGATTTCAGAGAAAATCTGGTAAACGATCAAATACCTGCGTTGGTCCAGCGAACAACATGGACTTTTCGGGAGGTACATGCGTGTGATTACAGTCTGCAGTTTGGAGCAGTCCTACGGCTCGCTCAAGGCCGTTGACGGAGTCAGCTTTGAGATTCCACGTGGACAGACATTGGGACTGCTGGGCCCCAATGGTGCGGGAAAATCTACGACGATCCACGCTTTGATTGGCCTGCTGAAGCCAGATCGAGGAGAAGTGCGCGTGATGGGCGGCGATCCGTGGCACGCTGAGACCCGCCGATCGATCGGTATCGCACCGCAATCGCTTTCGCTGTACGAGGAGCTGACCGGTTACGAGAATCTATCGTTTTTTGCGCGGACATTCGGATTGTCCGGCGGACGATTGCGAGACAGAGTAGGTTGGTCGCTAAAATTTGCGGGGCTAGAAGATCGCGCGCGTCATCGTGTTGACACTTACTCTGGTGGTATGAAGCGACGGCTGAATATTGCGGTGGCTCTGGTGCATCAGCCCAGCGTTTTACTTCTGGACGAACCAACGGTGGGCGTCGATCCGCAATCGCGCAATCACATTTTCGAGAGCATCGCAGAGTTAAAGAACGAGGGGCTGACGATCCTCTACACCACGCACTACATGGAGGAGGCTGCGCGCCTATGCGATCGAATCGCGATCATGGATCGCGGCAAACTGCTCGCGCTGGACAGTGTGGCGGCACTGATTCGCCAACATGGTTGTGCCAGCCAGATCGTCGCCGAAATTGAATCTACACCCAGCGACGTGCAGCTTCCTGGACAACTCATCGAGGGCCGCATACAGTTCGCGTGTGACAGACCATTGGAAGAAGTCGCCCGATTGTCAGCCCTTGGCGTCCAATTTCAATCACTTCAAATCAAAGGTCCCGATCTGGAAAGCGTATTTCTGATGCTGACCGGTCGCAGCCTCCGAGATTAACCCGCAGTACGAGAAATCAAGCAATGCACGTTGTCCATTTGGCACTGAAAGACCTCAAGCTGTTATTTCG
This sequence comes from Planctomycetaceae bacterium, assembly GCA_005798335.1. Lineage (GTDB taxonomy): Bacteria > Planctomycetota > Planctomycetia > Pirellulales > Pirellulaceae > Aureliella. The sequence continues at coordinate 5,661 of SYJV01000272.1, forward strand.
CAATCGGATGGCTGCGTTTTTCATTCTCGGCTTTCCAGTCATGATGGGCTTGTTCTTCGGGATGATGATGAGCGGCATGTCATCCGGCAAGCGCGGCAAAATGGAAATCGCCGTGATCGATCAAGACAACTCGAGAATCTCCGCGCGCTTTATCGAAGCTCTTCGCAAAAACGAGAACATCAATGTCATCGCCGACGAACTGGAGCATGCCAAGGAAAGCGTTCGCAAAGCGCAGCGAACGGGCCTGCTAGTGATCCCCAATGGCTTTGGTGAGACCGCCGGATTCATGTGGGAACTCCAACCAGAGATTGAACTTGGAATGGACCCATCGCGCAGTGCCGAAGGGGCCATGTTGCAAGGCTTTATCATGCAAGCCACGGGTGAACTGATCGGCGAGCGGTTCAACCATCCCCAGGACTTCCTGCCACATATCAGCAAAGCCAAGGAAGCTCTCATGACCAGCAACACCGATAATTTACTGATGAAACAAGTGGGCGGCGCGTTTTTCGATTCATTGAGTCATATGATCGAGAGTGCCGACAAATGGCAACGTCAAGCTGGTACCAACCCAGACAACCAACCAACGTCGATGCACTTTGCAAATGTCAAGAGTTTGGATATTTCGCGCCACATCGATCCTAGCAGCGCTGAAGCACAGACGAAGAAGATTCGCACGCGCTGGGATATCAGCTTTCCGCAAGCCATGTTGTGGGGCGTGCTTGGTAGCATAGCAGGCTTTTCAGCATCCATCGCTCGCGAGCGAACAAGTGGCACGCTGGTTCGTCTGCAATCATCTCCTCTGAGCCGAATGCACATCATGCTCGGCAAGGCATTAGCGTGTTTCCTGGCTGTGATCCTGGTGATCTCAGTAATGCTGGTCATCGGGCTGTTCTTGGGTATGCGACCGACCAGCTTTACCAAGCTAGCTGCCGCGAGTGGTTGTACGGCAATCTGCTTCGTTGGCATCATGCTGACCATTAGCGTGCTGGGAAAGACCGAGCAAGGCGTCGAGGGAGTTGGATGGTCGATCAACATGGTCATGGCCATGTTGGGCGGTTGCATGATTCCGGTGATGTTCATGCCCGCAGTCTTTCAGAAACTGAGCGTCTTCAGCCCGATACGTTGGTCGATTTTGAGTATTGAGGGTGCCATTTGGCGCGACTTTTCATGGAGCGAACTAGCTCTTCCATTCACAATTATGCTGGTGGTAGGCATCGTAGGATTTGGGATCGGCACCAGCATCCTCGTTCGCAGGACGACGGTCTAATTATTGTGTCGAGCAAAACAGGCATGCTGGAAATGGGCAATCAAATGAAAATACAGCTAATCCCATTCACGGTCTTTGTCTGTTTCGCGAACTGGATATCTGGCTTTGTGTTGACACAGCAGTCTGTCACAGATTCGAAGCAGACTTCAATCAAAATGGGGCCGGATTGGGTGCGAGTGACCGAAAAGGCGCCTTGGAGGCCTCGCGATTCGCAAGGTGAATTGGTCCATGACAATCATCTATGGATTCTCGGAACGTGAATGAGTGAACATGGATGACCGTCTTGCGCAGCGTCAGGGAACTGCTATCGATGCCCGAAGCGTGAAGAAAACGGAGTCTAGTTGGACAGCGCCACTTTCTTGCGGAATACAAGCCCGAAGCGCAAGCGAGTGAATTGTCGTAATCGTCGCAGGTTATTCACTCGCTTGCGCTTCGGGCTTGTATTCCGTAAGAAAGTGGCGCTGTCCAACTAGGATCGAGGTAATACTGAGAGCTCTGCCCAGAATGGCTGTCTTTCGGGGCGCTGGCGGCATAGACTGTGAGTTAGTTTACCAATCCCAATCTTGAGTTGAGAACAAAAGTGTCATGAGCGACACAATGCTAGAAATTGCCAAACGAGTAGATGAATTTTTTATGGAACTCTCACCTGTGCACGACACAATGCGGCGATTGAGTGCTGCATTGCGAGAAATTGAAGTTCCGTTTGCGATCGCTGGCGCGATGGCGGCAAATGCACACGGGCACAAACGTACGACTGCGGATGTCGATGTGCTCTTGCATCCAGAAGGATTGGCTGCTTTTAAGAAGCGTTGGTCGGGCCTGGGTTGGATCGATTTGTTTGAGGGTTCAAAAGGATTTCGCGACACGCGGAACAATGTCAAAGTCGATGTGCTGCTAACGGGCCAGTTTCCAGGCGATGGCCGTCCAAAACCGGTCGTGTTTCCCGCCCCTGAGTTAGTCGCCGAAGAACGAACCGATGGCCTGCCGTATATCAATCTGGTTTCGTTGCTAGAATTGAAACTGGCAAGCGGCATGACGGCCGCTCATCGACCGAGAGACCTTGACGACGTCATTCAACTGATCCGCGCGAATCGGTTACCGCGGGAACACGCGGATAAATTGAATCCCTTCGTCCGTGAGAAGTACGGTGAAATGTGGTCAGCGGCCCAAATCGAGGAAGATTACTGATGCTGCCTTGCGTCGGAGCTTGAGCGTAGATATCCAACGTGGGATAAGCTTCCAGCCTTGTTATACCCCACATCTTTTTTGACATAAGTTGACCAATGACCAGTTTTCCTAAATTCCCCAACGTTACCTCGCTAGCAAAGAAAATCGATGTAAGGACCTCAAGAAAAGTATCCAAATCGATCTTGATTCGAGGGAATTGAAGGTTAGGAATTCGATCATTCTTATGTCAAGAAAGATGTGGGGTATAACAAGGCTTCCAGCTTGTCAACCTGTAGCGGAGTTTCGCCATTGCTTGCACAAGATATTGACAAGCTGGAAGCTTATCCCACGTTCGTTGAACGGTATTG
>SYJV01000273.1 GCA_005798335.1 Planctomycetaceae bacterium
CGCACTCGCTTGCGCGTCGGGCTTGTATTCGTCGTGCCTTGGTAAATTCCCATCTGCCGCTTGTGCGATAGATCGGGGCCAAGTTGCAACTGGCGGCAGTTCAACGCATTTTCGCGCAGATGGCGGCGGCCATTTCTTGAGTTCCGACGGCGGTTGGATCGTCTCGATGCTCTTTGAGGTCATAAGTTACTGACTTGCCCTCTTTGATCACAGCGGCGGTAGCATCCTCAAGTCGTCTTGCGGCCTCTAACTCGCCCAAGTGTTTGAGCATCAACATGCCCGACAGAATGAGCGCAGTCGGGTTGACCTTGTTGAGTCCTTTGTATTTGGGCGCACTGCCGTGGGTAGCCTCAAACACTGCACCCTCGGGTCCAATATTCGCTCCAGGTGCAACCCCAAGTCCTCCGACGATTCCTGCGCCCAAGTCACTGACAATATCACCGTACAAGTTGGGCAATACCAGAACGTCGTACAATTCCGGTTTCTGTGTCAATTGCATACACATGTTGTCGACAATGCGTTCCTCGAACTCGATGTCCGGATACTCCTTGGCAATTTCGGTGGCGGTTCTCAGATACAGACCGTCGCTGTACTTCATAATGTTGGCCTTGTGAACCGCGGTCACTTTTTTGCGACCGTTTTCGCGAGCATACTTGAATGCACAGTCGACGATTCGACGAGTTCCCGTAACACTGATCGGCTTGATCGAGACGCCCGTTTCGTGCGCTTGTGTCTTGATTTTTCGATCTGAAGGCAGGCCGTTGATAAAGTCGATCAACTGCTTAGTTTCTGGTTTACCGGCTTCGAATTCGACACCGGCGTAGAGATCTTCGGTGTTCTCTCGAACGATGACGATATCGACCGGACAACTGCTGAAAAACGTGCGAACCCCGGGGTAATACTTGCAAGGACGAATGCAAGCATACAATCCAAGTTCCTGCCGTAGGTAGACGTTGATACTGCGAAATCCGGTTCCCACTGGCGTCGTGATCGGTGCCTTTAATGCACAGCGCGTTTTTCGAACGCTGGCAATCGTACTATCGGGAATGGGAGTACCCAGCCGGGCCATTACGTCGATGCCGGCTTCTTGAATATCCCAATTGATTTTTACCCCAGTCGCATCGACACACTTGCGAGCCGCCTCGGCCAATTCGGGACCCGTACCGTCACCAGTGATCAGCGTAACGTCATAAGCCATTTCGTCTCGTTCTCCACAATTAATAGCGGGCTATTTTGCGAATTGGCAAAGCTAACACGAAATGATTCGATCCGTCAACGAGTCCAGTCGCGAGTGGCGAATGGGAATGCATGAATTCCAGCAATTTTTTGTCAACTGTGCTAATAAGGCGAGCGGCAGATGGGAATTTACCAGTACAGGCCCGACTCACAAGCGAGTGAGAGCCTGGATTGACGCGTGCCTGGATTGACGCACTCGCTTGCGCTTCGGGCTTGTATTGGTAAGTTCTAGAGTACCGGGCCAACTGTCCAGGGAACAAACTCGTCATCGCCCAGATTCAGTTGTTCAGAAAGTGTTTTTTCTCCGCTGGCGACGCGTAACAACGTTTGAAAAATTTCTTCGCCAACGGCATCGACCGAGCGACCCTCGATGGCTTGTCCGGCATTGATATCCATATCCTCGCGCATGCGGTGATACAAGTTCGAGTTCGATGCGATCTTCAGGCAGGGAACTGGTTTGGAACCAAAGCAACTGCCGCGTCCGGTAGTAAACGCTATCAAGTTCGCGCCTCCGGCCATCAGGCCAGTCACGCTCGCTGGATCAAACCCGGGGCTATCCATGACAACGAATCCCTTGGCAGTGACGGGATGAGCGTACTCGTACACCGCTTCGAGCGCCGTCGTGCCTCCCTTGGCCACCGCGCCAAGTGACTTTTCAGTTATCGTGGTGAGTCCGCCAGCTTTATTGCCGACCGATGGATTGCTATCGAGCTCTTCATCAAAAATGCGACAATACTGTTTCCACCAATCGATTCGCTCTAGCAGTTTTTCGGCAACTGCTCGCGACCGAGCGCGTCGTGTTAGCAAATGTTCCGCTCCGTAAATCTCCGGAGTTTCCGAGAGAATCGCGGTACCACCGCAGGCAACAATTCGATCCGCAGCGGCGCCGAGCGCAGGGTTGGCGGTAATTCCAGAGTAACCGTCCGAACCGCCACACTCGGTTCCCAAGATTAAATGGCTGGCAGAAACCGTCGTACGTTTGGCTTGATTGACTTGCGGCAGCAGTTGGGCGACCAATTCGACACCTGCCTGGACAGTTTTGCGCGTGCCCCCTTGATCCTGAATGGAGAGGACTGGTAATGCTCGCGACGCGCCGTTCCCGTTCGCCGGCATCTGAATTTGGTGCAATTTCTGACTATCGATCAAATGACCAAGTGTCCCCTGTTCACAACCCAAACCAACTAGCAAAAAACCGCCGATGTTTGGATGCTTGGCAATTCCACCCAAAACTTGCGTCAACATCTGATGTCTTATGCCTCCAAAAGCCATCGCGCAACCACCATCGTGCTTAAACGCGACAACGCCATCAACGTTTGGGAAATACTGTTGCAAGTAATCGTTATCGAACCGCTGAGCGATCATCCTCGCCACCGATGCTGAGCAATTGACATTGCTGATGATCGCTACATAGTTCCGCGTGCCAACTTTTCCCGTCGGGCGCACAAATCCTTCAAACGTGTTATTCGTCAGCGCTGGAGGATCGTCTGGAATCTCGGTGGAAATTGCTTCCAAATCAATCACGTGATCGCAGCGCAGGTTGTGGGAATGCACGTGCTGGCCAGGTGCGATGGATTGCGTAGCTAAGCCAATTGCCCAACCAAATTTCTTCACTGGTTTGTCGGCA
>SYJV01000033.1 GCA_005798335.1 Planctomycetaceae bacterium
AACCGTAGGTGAGTCGCTCCCCCGCCAATTTTGAATGTTGAACGCGCGACCCCCAACCAAAAACCGCCGCACAATATATCACACATCAGCGCAGTGTTCAGATACCGCTAATCAAGTCTCAATGGCACTGTTTGATGAGCCCGTCGAAATTGCGTGCTGGGTAATAGGAACCAACGGTCGAGCTTGTAAAATACACGTCCTCAACTAAACCAGACGCGCAAATTCTGTCGGCTGCCAACTGAAAATCAATACGCTCGAAGGATATCTCTCATCTTCACGCTAGCACAAATCAATTTGCCGATTCACTGGATAGATCTGCTGGTGATTATCGTATTTTTGCTCTCCAGCATTGTGCTGGGCGTTTGGGTGAGCGGCAAGAGTAAGACTTTGGAGGATTTTTCACTGGGTGGTCGCAGTTTGCCGTGGTGGGCAATCCTGGGTTCGATCGTGGCCACGGAGACCAGTACGGCGACGTTCCTTAGCGTCACGGGCAAGCCAGTCTTTGACGGCGGCGATTGCCGATTTCTACAACTGGCGCTGGGCTACATTCTTGGTAGGACTGCGGTCTCGATCGTGTTGCTGCCGCAGTATTTTCGCGGCAAGCTGAACACAGCCTACGAGGTGCTCGATCGTCGTTTTGGCAAGCGAACGCAGCGAGTGGCCTCGATGATTTTTCTGGTGGCAAGAAATCTCGGCGATGGCCTGCGTTTGTATTTGTGTGGCATTGCCCTGAACCAAGCGATGGGCATGTCGATGTCGATGAGCATTTGGACCGTCGGGCTCGTCACCTTGGTCTATACCATGATCGGCGGCATGCGCAGCGTGGTCTGGAACGATTGCATCCAATTCGTGATCTACATTCTAGGCGGGTTCGCGGCACTGGCAATTCTCATCAATGCTGTGCCTGGAGGATTGAGCGGTATCTGGGAGTTCGCCAGCCAAACGGGCCGCACGCGAGTATTCGTCTTAGCGCCCAACGAAGGTACGCCTTGGTTTCCTTGGCTGTTTACTGAGAATTATACGATCTTCGCGGGACTGCTGGGCGGAATGTTCCTGACCTTCGGAACGCATGGCGTCGATCAAATGATGGTTCAGCGCTATCTGTGCGCTGGCAGCCAGCGTGAAGCGGCGCGAGCGTTGATTGTCAGCGGCTTCGTCATTCTAGCGCAGTTTGCCTTGTTCCTGTTGATCGGCATTGGACTGGGGGCATTCGCTCAGCACCACGCTATTCCCGAATCAGTTGCTAAACCGGATCGCGTGTTTTCTTGGTTCATCGCCACTCAAATGCCGATTGGATTGTGTGGTTTGACGTTGGCGGCTGTCTTTGCGGCAGCGATGTCGACGCTGTCCAGTTCGCTGAACGCTTCTGCAACGGCGGTTGTCGGTGACTTTCTGCCGGTCGAGAAAAAGACCGTTGCGGTGACGCAAGTTTGGACTGTGTTCTTCGGAATCGTGCAAATCCTAATTGCCCTGGCCGCCCAGCATGTTTCACAGAGCGTCGTGGATGAAGCCTTGACGATCGCGGGCTTTACCGTCGGCATCTTGCTTGGCATCTTTCTGCTGGGATTAATTTCTCGCACCGCCAACGAGCGCGCGGCCATGACGGCCATGATTCTCAGCAGCCTGGCTCTGCTGGCGATCCGCTTGGCCACGCCGCTAGCCGGAATTTGGTACGCCGCGTTGGGAACCGCCCTGACCTTGGCTGTCGGATTGCTAGCCGCAAAGTTTATCAAGCAGACCTCGCAACTAAATCGAGAGACGGAAATTGAGAGCGGTCATGGCTGAACAGCTCACTGGGCTGGATCGAGTTGTCGCGCGCGCGGATGTTGCCTTGCCCAATGGTCGCTTCGGTTTGTTAGCGAATCAAGCGTCCGTGGATCGTCAACTACGACCCGCTTGGGAAGTTCTCAATGCATGTTACCCGGGGCAGTTGCATGCGCTCTTTTCACCACAACATGGACTGTGGAGCGAACAACAAGCCAACATGATCGAGTCACCGCACACTCAGCTCGGTGATCTTCAGTTAGTTGTCCACAGTCTCTACAGCGAGACGCGGCGGCCCAGCGCCCAGATGCTCCAGGGGCTCGATTTTCTGGTGATCGATCTGCAAGACGTCGGTTCGCGCATTTATACGTTCATTTGGACCATGGTCCATTGTATGCAAGCTTGTGCGGAATTGGGCTTGCCTGTCGTCGTGCTTGATCGCCCCAATCCATTGGCTGGTACTGTGGAAGGCCCGATTCTTGCCCGTGAATTTCATAGCTTCGTTGGCTTGGCTCCGTTGCCACTGAAGCACGATTTGACGATCGGGGAAGTTGCCAAGTTCGTAAACCAGTCGCTGGCTATCGGAGCAGATTTGCAAGTGATACCACTAGCAAACTGGTCCCGTGGTCAAGCTTGGCCGGAAACTCGTCGAGTTTGGATTCCCACGTCGCCGAATTTACCGAGTTACCATTCGTTGCAAGTCTATCCTGGCCAAGTTCTGTTCGAAGGTACGAATGTCTCTGAGGGACGAGGCACAACTTGCCCATTTGAAATTTTGGGCGCACCGTGGATCGACGGCCAAGTGTTAGCGCGTTGCCTGGACAAACTGATCATCGAAGGAGTCACCTTTCGCCCTATTCGATTTCTTCCAACCTTCGACAAGTGGCAGGGCAACAGTTGCGGCGGCATCTTTCTTCATCCGACGGACAACCAATTTCAAGCCGTTCGCACCAGCCTAATCATCATGGCGCTGATCGCAGATCTTTGGCCCAATCATTTTCAGTGGTTGCCGCCGCCCTACGAGTACGAGCACAAACTACCGCCAATCGACATTCTATTTGGCAACGATCAGCTCCGTACAATCATCGACCAACGCTCTCATCCAGCCAGTTTCTTAGCCACTATAGACTCCTTAGTCTCGGTCGGCTTAGAAGCCTGGGAAACGGAATCTGCAAAATCGCGGATATACAATGCAAGCCGACGGGTATCGGCCTAAGGCGAGCGGCAGATTGTTTCTTACCAATACAAGCCCGAAGCGCAAGCGAGTGAAAGCCAGGATTGACGCACTCGCTTGCGCATCGGGCTTTTATTCGCTGAGGCCTTGGTAAATTCCCATCTGCCGCTCGCCTAAGAGCCCAGCTACAAACCAGCCCAGGCAGAGTACCAAATTTGTCACGCGGTTCAGTTGACATTTTGATCAACGGTCCTATCATTCGATCAACGGTTGATCAGATCGTTAATTGATTAGGTGATATTGATGATTCGTGAAGAAGTTGTGGCGGGTGGGTGTCGCGGAATTGAGCATCACACCGACTACTTGCGCGCGAGGCCTGCGGATTTGCAGGTTTGTCAGCGAGCAGCGGCAATATTTGGTGCTCTCGGAGACGTTAACCGAATGCGGCTACTTTCGTTATTGGCCAATCGTGAAATGTGTGTCACAGACCTGACAATTGCGCTGGCCGATAATCTGCCAGCCGTTTCTCAGCGGCTAAAACTGCTGCGAGCGGAGAGAATTGTGCGCACTCGCCGCCAAGGCAAACACATTTATTATCGACTCGCAGACCAGCACATCTGCTCGTTAATCGTTAACGGGTTGGCCCACGGTAGTGAAACGGACGAATAAAGAAACTCTAGTTAAGAGAGAGATCCGATGGCTCATCGACACGAAAATCATGAACACGTACACGGCGAAAACTGCGGGCACACTGCGGTTCACCACGCCGACCATGTCGATTATCTTCACGATGGACACTTGCACCATCAGACTGCCAGTGGATTGGTGGAGGAGCATAGTCTCGATATTAATTTGACGAATCCAGCGTCCTGTACCGGAGGCCACACCTGTTCCGGGCACGCGACGGATCATGTTCATGGACCCGATTGCGGACATCCGACAGTCCCTCACGGAGATCACGTGGACTACCTGGTGGACGGTCACCTGCACCATCAGCATGGCGGCCACTGCGACAATCATGGTCCGGTTAAGTTAGCCTGAGTGGTGACGCCAAAATTGGGCATGATTGCCAGCGACGGCGATCAATTGTGTGCAATTTTGGATTTCATTGATTTTTAGTTAGGTACAAAAGAGACCTGCGAGACGCTCGTATGAATACAGAGTGTTAGCTTGCCAGTAACCGTCTGTTCGAGATTGCGCTTTTTCGAACGCGTGGAACTGGTCTGCTATCTACTTTTTTTGATTTTCTTGGGGGGACTGAAGTCCTCGAATGACTTTTGCAGTTGATTGACAAATTAGCAGACGGCCGCTAATTTCGTTACATACTATTTACTTTTCAGGTTGTCGCGGACCAGGGCTCCTCTTCGTTGCGACGCGAAACTGGTAGCCCTATCGCCCGTTTTTTGGGTGGAGGCTGAAGATGTTGCGGACAAAGTTCTGGGCAATATCGATCGTTTTAGCTTGGAGCTTCGGTGCATCAACCAAGCTCGACGCTGCCAATTTTGACGTTGCGGGCTTGAGCGAGCTCAATACTCTTATGTTGCGTTTGCGGGCGACTCAATTCTTGCAGCACGCTACGTTTGGACCGACGGACGCCGACATCAACTCGCTGGCGAACCGCATGGGAGAGATCGGTGCACTGAACGCAGCGGAAGAGTGGATCGATCAACAATTTGTGCTACCGGCAACGCTTCACGAAGCAACCATTACTGCGATGGCTTCGTCGGACGGATACTCTTTGATCGATTCCGCCGTAAATCCCATCCGATATCGATACCATGCATGGTGGCACAATGCGCTGCGCGCTCCGGATCAACTACGTCAACGGACGACTTGGGCGTTGATTCAAATATGCGTAATTGGCGATCAGATGGACGAATTCAATCAGATTGTCAATGACAAAACTAACCAACCAAGTTGGATGGGAGTGACCAATTACTACGACATGCTCATGGCGAACGCTTTTGGCAACTATCGGCAGTTGATGAACGGAGTAACTTTCCATCCCATCATGGGGATTTATCTCAGCAGTTTGAGGAACAACAAGCCCACGACGACGACCTTTCCCGATGAGAATTACGGTCGCGAGATTATGCAGTTGTTTTCGATCGGGCTGTACCAATTGAATCAGGATGGAAGTTACATATTGGATAATGCGCGACAGTTGATTCCGACCTATGACAACGACGAAATTCGAACATTTGCGAGGCTGTTTACAGGGATGACGTACAACCAATCTACGTCGTTCACCTCCGGTTCGGTTAATTTTCACCAGCCGATGATGATCTTCGAAGCCAATCACGACAAAGACGCCAAAGTCGTATTCAATGGTGTAACGTTACCCGCGAACACTGCTACACTCGTCGACATTAATGCAGGGCTCGACAATCTCTTTAGTCATCCCAATGTTGGGCCGTTTATTTGCCGGCAACTCATTCAACGGTTTGTTCGCAGCAATCCGTCGCGCGGCTACGTTGGCCGAGTGGTCAGTCGCTTTAATAACAACGGCCTGGGAGTGCGGGGCGATTTGAAAGCGGTTATCAAACAAATTTTGCTCGATCAAGAGGCTTGGGATGGAATCAAGATGGTTCGCAAGTCGAATCCATTTCGATTGGAAGTATCCGGCCAGGGTTCCGAGAAGAGTCGACTTCAGGAGCCTGTGCTTTTGTATACTCAATTTCTTCGCCGCTACGCAACTTCCGGACATTCCAGCGGCAGATTTTTATTGCCGTTATTGGAGAATAATTGGCCGCAGGGACCGTATCGTTCTCCCAGCGTTTTCAATTTTTATCCGCCGAACTACCAGCCGCCCGGCCACATTTCTAGCGCGACCGTGTCGCCCAACGTTCCCAATGGCGATTTAGTGGCTCCTGAGCTTGAGTTGCTGGATTCGTACTGGGGCAACGTCAGTCCCAATCGATATCGCGCAGATGTTACGGCTACCAACGGTCTGGTCAATTACGTGGTCGCGACGATCAACAGTACACCTGTTGTCATGCCTCTGCAATTTTCGTTTACAAATGAAATCAACTTGGCCGGCAATGGGGCAGCCTTAGCTGAATACTTGGACCGTGTGCTGTGTTGTGGCACGATGACGGTCAAGCAGCGTACAGACTTAACTACGTTTATCAATGCAGAGCCGTCAAATAATGCCGCGGCGCTTACTGCCAGGGCGCATGGCGCGCTGCTTGCCGTGTTGACGTCGCCCGCATATGCCGTCCAAGAATAATTCGCCAGCGTTTCAGTTTTCTAAACTGATTTGGGGAGATTGCTTTTATGGCCAACGAAATGAACAATTTGGCCGGTTTTTTCACGCGTCGCAACTTCTTAAAGATAACCGGCGGTTGCGCGGCGCTCAGTTCGACATCGATGCTGTCGACGATCCTCGATTTGCAAATGACCAAGGCTGCATTGGCCGCACTCCCGCCATTTGCTGACTACAAAGCTTTGGTGTGTGTGTTTCTGTCCGGTGGAATCGATACGCACAATGTTTTGATGCCATACGAAGACCAAGAATTTACGGACTATTCCGCCGCGCGAACCAACTTGGCGATCCCCAAAGCATCCATGTTGCAAATCAACACTCCGTCAGGCAGGCGTTTCGGTTTGCATCCTCGGCTGACAGAGTTGCGCGACCTCTACAATGCAGGACGGCTGGCTACGGTTGCCAATGTGGGCAGCTTGGTGGTGCCAATTGCAAATAAGAATGTCTTGGCATCCTCGGCAAAACCGCTCGGCTTGTATTCCCACTCTGACTTGATCAAGCATTGGCAGACTTCGGTTCCGCAATCGCGAACTCAGATTACGGGTTGGGCCGGTCGTATGGCAGATATGATCACCGACCCCAGTATTAGCACAACCAATGCCGCAATTTCTATGAATATTTCTTTGAGTGGTCTGAATGTTTTTGAAACTGGGCGAGTTGCAACGCCGTACGCAATTTCGTCAAACGCGACCAGTCCCGCAGTGGTGCTCAGCGGTTACAGCAATACGACGACGAACGCACGTGACCGCATATTTTCGAGGTTCAGCGACAGCGCTTTGGGCGAAACGTACAGTGATTTATTAGAGCGCTCGTATGCAGAGGCGCGCCGAGCCTCCATCGATGCTGCGATTACATTCAATAGCGCCATTGCGAATACTCTAACCACTGTATTTCCATCAACCTCTCTGGGCAACCAATTGAAAATGGTTGCACGGATCATCGGCGCGCGGCAAACTCTGGGGCGTTCCCGGCAGATTTTTTTCATCAACGCCGGAGGATGGGATCACCATGCGGATCTGTTGACCAATCAGAACAACATGTTGCCGACGGTCAGCCAAGCGTTTAAAGCATTTTACGATGCCACAGTGGAGTTGGGAGTCGCGAACCGGGTGACCACATTCACGACCTCTGATTTCAGTCGCACTCTAACATCCAACGGGACGGGCAGCGATCATGGTTGGGGCGGCAATCACTTTGTGTTTGGCGGTGCTGTAGTCGGTGGGAACGTATTTGGCTCGTATCCAGCTTCGTTGGCGCCTAACAATATTTTGGACACTGGTCGCGGCAGGATTATTCCGACCGTATCGGTAGACCAGTATGCCGCCGAGCTGGCGATGTGGTTTGGTATTCCGAATGACAGTAATCTAGTTGACGTGTTCCCTAATATTAGAAACTTTTTTTCAGCATCCGCAGTGGGACGTCCGCTTGGGTTTACGACCTAGCAAAATCGCTGATTCGTTGTTAAATCGCTTGAATTGATTGCCATCGGCGCTGGTCGTGTTCGTACTCCGAAAACCTAGGTCCTGCGGGCTCTGTCGCATTGTACGTGAGAGAATTTTTGCGGTAACGATTGAAACCGACTGGTACTTAATGACAATTGATTATGGAAGCACCAGCGGCAAACTCTCATCCAATGGTACGGATACAACTATCGTGTCCAACCAAGTTTAGATAATGCAATCGGCGAATTGATTGTTCGTTGACTACGTTCAGTATCGTTGCGGTTAGAGCGCATTGTGAATCCAGTTCGCATTGACCGATTTTGAATTTGCGGTTTCAGTTCCCTGACGTATCGAGTTGTGAACCAAAATGCGTTTATTGATTCTAGTGTGTTTGGCGGCCCAATTGGTTGTTCACGGTTGCCTGTGCATCGCCGCTAGAGCAGCCTTTCAGACCTTTACGTCGCTCAGCAGTTTCACGGCTGCGACAGCATCACTGGTGCCTAGCCTCGTGAATTTTGACTCGTCAGGGCTACCAACGCCGATTCTCAATGGATCGAGTTTTCAGAACATAACGTTTTCTCAATCGCAGAACTTTCTTGGTTCAAACTTGGTACTAACCGATGGTACCAACACGGGAACGTTTGTGGGACCGGCTCAGTTGCCCACTACGTCTGGCAGTATGTTCCTAGGCAATACGGTGAACGGGAATCTAACCGCAGGTCGCCATAACTTCACCATGCAATTCAATCCACCTACTCAAATCGCAGCGCTTGGAATTTCAGTAGTGGTCCCTGGCACGGGACGTGGGGCTGGAGTGGTCGATCCGACGGGATCGGAAATCCGCATGAGCGTCAACAATGGCGCCACATTTGTGCAACTGGGTGCCGTTCAGCAGACATTGCGAGCCGGGCAAGCCGATGAGGCTCAAGTCTACTTTCTTGGTCTGTACAACGATTCCGGCTTGCTCGGCGATGTTTTGCTTAGCACCCCTGGCGCCAACTTGGATGCGTATCAATATCGCGTCGATGACCTTCGCCTGATGGCAATTCCCGAGCCCTCTTCGCTAGCGGCGGTCGGTCTGGTTGGAGCCCTCGCCGCTGTGCGGCGTGCTCGGAGTAAACGGAAGGCTTCTACCGCCCAATAAGAAACCTAATTTGCTTTGGCGGATACGTCCCATGAGTGCCAAGTCGAGGACTGAGGCACAGCATACAATTCGGATTGACTAAGGCGGGCATTCACTGGCAGCGGTGCAGTCCGCCGCAAATGCGGATGGTTTTTGTGTATGATATTTGGCACACAACCACCACTCTTGCCGAAATCCGAATTCCAGATTCATGCTAATTCAGTCCCAACCTGCCCAGGCGCATGAAGATATCGAGCTGCAGGGTCCGCCGTCGCCTCGATATTTGATGAACTTTCATCCCAAACAATTGCCTCATTTTTTCACCGATGTGCTGATTATCGGTGGTGGATTGGCGGGGCTGCGCGCTGCCAATGAAGTCGATCCGCGCTTGCAGTGTTTGATTGTCACCAAAGATGAGATATTCGAAAGTAACAGCAACTATGCGCAAGGTGGCATCGCCAGTGTTTGGGATTCTGCTGACCGTTTTGAAGATCATGTCAAAGATACGCTGACGGCGGGCGGCAGTTTGTGCGATCAGGCGATCGTGGATCTAGTCGTTCGTGAAGCGCCTCGTCATGTTGAAGAACTGATCGATTGGGGAACTCGATTCGATAGCCTCGATGGTAATTTGATGCTGGGGCGCGAAGGTGGGCACAGCCACCAACGGATCGTGCATGCGTTGGGCGATGCTACTGGCAAAGAAGTGATGCGAGCTGTGATCGAGCGAACTCGCCAGCGCACCAATGTGCAGATCTGGGAAAAGACCTTTACTATCGATCTGCTGACTCACGCAGGAGCCGTTCGCGGTGCTCTTGTCATGCGCGAGTTCGGACCACCGCTGCTGTTGTGGGCCAAACAAACAGTGCTGTGCACCGGAGGCTGCGGACAAGTCTATCGCGAATCGACCAACCCTCGCGTGGCTACCGGCGATGGGCATGCGCTGGCGTATCGAGCTGGCGCAAAACTGCGTGACATGGAGTTCATGCAGTTTCATCCGACGGTGCTGTATATCGCGGGCAGCTCGCGAACTTTGGTGACCGAGGCAATTCGTGGCGCGGGAGCTCATCTGGTCGATTGCCATGATTGTCGCTTTATGAGCCAATACGATCCACGATTGGAACTTGCACCACGCGATATTGTCAGTCAATCGATCGTCGTTCAGATGGAGAAGACCCAACATCCGTGCGTGTACCTGTCGCTAAAACACTTGGACGCCGCCAAAGTACACGCGGAGTTTCCTGGCTTTGCAAATGCGTGTCGCACGTTTGGTTTGGACATTTCGCGCGATCCGATCCCCGTTCGTCCAGGTGCCCACTACATGATCGGCGGTGTGGTTGTCGACCGTCAAGGACGAACTTCCTTGCCGGGATTGTGGGCCGCAGGTGAAGTCACCAGTTCCGGATTGCATGGCGCCAATCGGCTCGCTTCCAACAGCCTGCTAGAAGGCTTGGTTTTCGGCGCGCACACGGGTCGAGCTGCATCGGAACAAGCGTTTTCATTGAACGACGAATATCGCGTGTTGCCGATTGAAAACCATCGCGAAGCCTCGCCTCGTCAATCGCTGGACATCGGCGACATTCGCAACTCCTTACAGAGTTTGATGTGGCGGCTGGTAGGTGTTCAACGTCGAGCAGATCGCTTGGACGAGGCGTTGCATGCGATCCGCTCATATGCTCGTTACGTGTTGCCTCACACTTTCGATAGTCATGCGGGATGGGAACTGCAGAACATGTTGACCGTGGCCCACCTGATGGCCGACGCAGCCTATCACCGAACCGAATCTCGCGGCGTTCACTTGCGCACTGATTATCCCGTAATCGATGAAGCAACTTGGCAAAAACACATCCTATACTCTCGTCCCGCTTAACTGAGCGGCGCGCATAGGGGTCAGAAGTAGGATTTAAAGTGGTATTGCCGTTAGAACTTGCAGCCAAAAGAAATGCGAGCGAAAGTAAGTTCGTTGACATATTGGGGGGCTGGACTAGAATCAGCGCAATAGCAAAGTAGGCTGGCTGGGAAGAAAATTTCGACTTTAATCAGTTTTCCTAGCGTATTTGTGCCAAGAGCTTGTCGGTCGGGTACAATATCGGTTGAAAACTAATCTTCTCGAATTGCATTTGGAGATCACCATGAGGAATTATTCTACGCTGATTACCGGGCTCGCTTGTTTCTTGTTCGTTGCAGCTTTGCCTTACGCTTATAGCGAAGAATCCACCAAAGCCGCAGGTCGACGAGTGACAATGGTGCGCCTAATGCAAGGCGAAGAGATTCAATTGCCGGGTGATTTTGTAGCGAAACTGGATGGCAATAAACTTAAACTGGCGCTGAAGTCATTCGCAGTCGATAGCCGGGATCAGAGCCGAGAGATGTTAGTGTCGCTGATAGAAGATGACGGCACAACGCGAGAGTTACCAGCCAATGAAAATGGTGAAGTGATTTTCGAAAATGTCAAAGAGGGTTTGGCTGCTTTAGTTGTCGCGACCGGGCAAGCGGCCTATTTGGCGTTGCCACTATTTGCAGAGTCTGCGCCCGCCGGAGAGAATCTCGAATCCCCGTTCGAGGTTTCATTAGCAACGATCGATGCAACCACAATTCGCAAGCAAGTTCACGAGTCTGGCAATGCCAAAGAACAGACCGGCAAGCCGACGTTGCTGACAGACTACAAGCGTGTTGCGGTGAATCGATTTCAAGTTCGCTTGAAAAATGATGGGGCGCTACTTGGGCACGTTCTGATTCCTGAAGTTGGGTTTGAACGCTCGGCCGGTGAGGTCGATTTGGCGTTTTATCAGAAGGGAACGTTGGTGGGCGTAACGCGCTCGGCTGCGGATGGAAGTTTCGCGATCGGCGGGCTCATTCCTGGAATTCACTCGGTAGTTGCCAGCGGACCTCCTGGTCACGCGGCTTTCTCGTTCGAAGTTATGGCCGCAGAAGGCGGTGTTGCCAAAAAGAACACGCGCCCACATTGGCTGCAAGGCCTGTTGGTCTCGGTGCAAGTAGACACTGTTCCCGCAGATGAATTGGCAGTCTTGCTGATTCCACCGCGAATGATTCCCGCAGTGCAGAGAATCGTCGACCGCGCCTACTATCCTCCTACTGATCAGGATGCAGGTGCCGTTCCAGTGGTTGGCGGTGTTGCGGCTGCAGGAGCCCCGGCCGCGTCGTATGCTGCAGGAGGTTACGCAGGTTATGCTGGCGGTGGATTCGCCGGAGGAGGATTCGGCGGTGGCGGTGGAGGAGGACTTGGGGGCATCGGAGGGTTGGGCGGCCTGCTAGGAATTGCTGGGCTCGCGGTCGGAGTTGCAGCACTGTCCAACGAAAATGAAGATCAGAATAATTTGCCACCTGCGACGATTGTCACTCGATAGCGTTGCTCGATTGCAAAATCACTTTCGGTCCAAAACTGAAACACAAATCTCGGATCCTTGATTCGAGATTTTTCTATTTGATCTAGACCTGTCGTGGTTCGCTTCGAACCACACCCGCCAGTCAGCTAACGCTTGCAACCCGTATTATTTGCGCGGCGGACCACGACGATCTTCGCGAAATTTCTTTTTACTTGCCTCGGCGAACTTACGGCGTACGATTCAGCAATCGGACTTTGTTGAATTGTTCGGTTGAGCGAGATAGCGTCGGCTTGCGATGTGCAGCCAGTTTGACGGCAGACCAAGAATTAATGCATTAATTGCCCGACGACCTAGTGTGAAGCGGTGTATTATACGAGTCCTTTTCCAGCGCTAAATCGCGCGTTACAAGCGTTACAATCGATTCCCCGTTCGAAACTTTGTGGCGATTTACTCAACATTGAGTCAAGTTACCTAAGTTCGTGTTGACGGACTCGCAGGCGCTGGCATCAAACTATAGCACCGACGAGCGTTTAGCATTCGGCGAGCGAATTATTCGAGTAATCTGGAGGCGTTTGTTTTCCATGGTCAATAGCAACCAGCTTGTATGCCTGACGTTCATGGCAATCAGCGCGATGACTTGCCAGCCACGGGTCGCCTCCGCTGGTCCTTTCATTGACTGGCTATTCGGTGGCCGGCGTCAGCCTCCTGCATATGCGGTTGGACCAGCATATGCCTACGGTACGAATCCCGTTGGAACTTATTACGGTGCGGCGATGCCCATCGTTGGCGCAAACGGTTATGCTTATCCGCATCAAGCACCTGGTGGAGTTGCATCGGCAGCACTTGCGCAGCCCACGGTCGCATATTTGCCAGACTACCGATCAACCTATTATCGAGCACCAGTCACTTACTATCGCCCGATACTGACAACCGATCCGACGACCGGCGCGCAAGTCGTTTCACTTGCTCCCTGCACATCGTATGAATATCAGACGCAGCGCGTACCAACCTGGGGAATGCAGCCCAGCTATGGATGGTACGGTGCAGCTCCAATGGCCGCGCCTCAAATGCAACGCTCGCCCTTGTCTTCGCTTCCTAATGGCGGAATCCCGTTGGCAACACTGCCTCAACAATCGGGCTATGCCATGGGATACCCCAGCTACCTTCAACATCCGTCTGCATATGCTGGCGCAGTTCCATATGGAACCGGGTATGGCACCTATGGAAACTATTCCTCGGGCTATGGAGCCTACAGCGCATTGCAACCCTCTGCTGCGATTCCCATGGGTTCGTACCCAACCAGTCCGTACGGCTCGGGAGGCTATTATGGGGCAACCAGCGGCGGCTGTACCGGATCGTTTGCTCCCTCTCCGACAATTCCCGGAACGATTGCACCCAATCCTAATTACGTGATGCCGCCAAATACGATTGACCCCGCTACTCAGATGCAACCTCAAGTGCACGGTCCTATTCCAAGCTCGTCGCCAGCGCCTAGCAACTCGCCCGGCGCTAGTGAAGTTCCAACACTGCCTGTGCAACCTCAATCCTCGGCCACACCTCAAACTTCTGCGAGGTTCGAATCACCTCGCCAGTTTCCGGTGGTTCGTCAACCAGTGTCTGGCACGGAACGAAGAGCTGAAGCCACCACTCAGGGGCAAGCACCAACATCGCCTTGGATGGAGCCCATCCCGATTCCCGAGGACCTCAAGCAGGTGCCACGCTGGAATCCTGGTTTACTGAAGGAAAGCGATCAAACCGCGCAGCTAACTCCAGAGACAAGCGACCATCAGCACGCCGAACAGCTTTGGGGATCGAAGAAGATTCAGTGGGCCAGCTTTACTCATCCTGCTGAATCGTCCCGTGCCGCGAATTCCAACGAGGCTCCTAACACCGCCAACGTTGTAGTTGCTGCGGCAGCCGAGTCGCCTGTCAAAGCGGAACAATTGTTTCTGCGGCCGGAAGAACCAATGCAAAACACGACCAGTGCAGGCGCGCCTGTTGTTCGGCGTTCGATCGGTGGCTGGAAGCCGGCGAAGTAAATTCTCGTTGCGCCGGGGTGCGAGTTGGGACCAAATTCTGCGGCATCCGTCGTTCGCGGAGAATTCAGGGTTTCAAGCGAATGTAGTCCAACCCAAACATGGTCGGTTTGCTCGACATCGGGTTCGCACCAACGGCTTCTATGGTCACTCGATGAACACCCGCGGACAGTTTCTTTTTACCTAATGGCAATTCGCCAGTTGAGATGACTTTAGAACCATCAAACAAGTCGATGGTTGATCCAAGTTTTTCATCATCTAATTTGATTCGCACGATGCCGTAGTCGCGAGCTTTCGTGAACGCCGCGAGCACTTCGTAATCTCCCTCGCGCTGGACATTCAACTCCAATGCAAGTTGATCACCTGCTTTAAGATCGCGCCAGAACAACTGCTGATCGCCGCTCCACCTACCAGCACTAAAGGCCGACATTTGCTGGCTGCTGGTTGTGCCTCCAGAAACCTGGAGCACTTTCAAACTTTCCCCTTCGCACGCTCCTGGAACCTGAAACGTAGCACTATCAGCCTTAGGATCGCCAATTACGGGTCGATGGTTGCTCAATTTCTTTGGCTGGTAGATCTGCCATTGTTCTTGCGAGACTTGTTTTCGAGAGTGTCCAAGCCAATGGGCTCCTTTCATACCACCCGCCAAGATATCTGCGATGCCGTCTTGGGTAATGTCGGTAACGACTAATTGTCGGCCAATGCCCGACTCGCGATCTGCTTCGAACGGTCGCCAATCGACACCGTTGGGCGTTCGGATTAGTTTGAACCACACCACAACCGCTCCCGCGTCCCACATCGGACTCTTAGTATGGTGCGACCAATAAGTCTTGCCGGTGACGATATCCTTCAAGCCATCGCCGTCGATATCGAACAGGTTTAGAGAGTGGAGTTCGCTGAATACTAATCCGTATGCGTTCTCTTCGGGCCGCTGTCCCATGATCAAGTGTTGCCGAAAGGAAATTTTATCATCGCGTTGAATTTGCTCGAACCATGCCAACCCAAAGTCGTGTGCCGTCAAGCTGGTAATTACATCGTTGTCCCCGTCGCCGTCGACATCGTAGGCGACCATGTCGGCACCTCCTGCTTTAGTAAACAGAAAGGGATGATATTCCCACTTACTTTGGACATCAATCTTCACCGGTTGTTCATACCAACCATCCTTGGTTAGTAGGTCCAAGCGTTTATCGCCGTTTACGTCGCCTACGCCCAGACCATGGCCAAAGGGAACTGGGGCTACTTTTTCGGATATTGGTACGAATTTCCAAGCCTCCAGAGGGTGCTGTGGATCAGGCGCGGCATAACCAAAGAACCCCGCTTGCGAACAGACCATTTCGGGCGTCGCATCGCCGACGAGATTGGTAAAGTGGGGCGATTCGTTCGATACCGATGAGACGACTTCGTGTTTCTTCCAGTGAACATTAGAACTCGTTTGCCCAGGATTTTCGTAAACGTAGCCCGGTGTTCCTGGAAAACCAGCGGTCAGAATGTCGTTCCAACCGTCCGCGTTGAAATCGTAGACCCAAGCAAAAAAGTGGTTTGCGTATTTTTCGCGAGGCTGGGCAACCGGTTCGTAGATTTCGTATTTGGATTTGAATTCAGGGCCTGCAAACCAGTAAGGTCCATAAACGATATCCGCATGACCATCCCGGTTGAGATCTCCTGCGCCGATACCCTCGGAGTAATAAACATCGGTCAATTGATGACGCTGAAATATCTCAATGGTATGTGTTTGAGCCAATGTAATTTTTGTCGCTGCGCAGAGGATGAAAATTACCGCTAGTGCTTTCCGATTGCGGACATTGTTGGCGCTCGTGATTGCCTGCAACAGCTTGAAGACTGAAGATCTCATGCTATTCACTTTTGATTAGTTTTGTTGGCAAACCAATGGACGATTCCAACGGTAAAATAGCCTATCCGGTTGTTCGCTCCAAGATGCCATAACGAGGCGGCGACCGACCTTAGGTGGAATTAAGGTAAGTGCAATGGACGGTACGCGAACTATTGATGGACAAAGTACCCGCTGGCGGATATCTTGTCGTCTCTTGAAAAGGCGTGGGCGAGAGCCGTCGGGTTTGCCATGCTTTAGCAACGCACATTCCTTGGTTTTGCCAATAATCTTAGAAGGTACATTTCATGGCAGCACAGTTCTCAACGGCAGTGGTTGAGCGCAAATACGTTTGGGCACCCGGGCTATTTACGCTCGCGATTCGAGCGCCAGAGGTGAAACCATTCGAGCCGGGGCAATTCTTGCAGCTTGCTTTGCTGTTAGACGGGGAGCAAATTAAGCGTCCGTACAGTGTTGCGTCGCCTCATGGCGATGTGATCGAGTTCTTTATTGTCATGGTTGAAAACGGTCGCTTGACACCACATCTGTGGAAACTGGAGGCCGGAGACAAAGTCGAGGTCTATAATCGTGCGGCCGGCGGATTTACGCTCAAGCACTGCCCCGATGCCAAGTGCCTGTGGTTGCTCGCCACCGGAACCGGAATCGCACCCTACATTGCAATGTTGCGCACCGAAGCGCCATGGCAACGATACGAGAAGATTGTCTTCGTGCACGGCGTTCGACAAGGGAGCGATTTGGCGTATCAAAGCGAGTTGTCGGAATTCCGTCAGCGCTACGATAATCGACTCAGTTACGTCCCAGTAGTTTCGCGCGAGGATGTACCCGGAACTTTAAAGGGGCGTATCACGCATTGCCTTAGGAATGGCGGCATCGAGAATCTTTGTGGTACAAATCTAACTCCCGATACCGCTTGTGTGATGATGTGCGGCAACCCAGATATGCTCGACGAAACTGAAGCGCTCCTCAATGATCGTGGGCTCAAACGGCACAAGACCAAAGAGCCCGGCCACATTGTCGTCGAGCGATATTGGTAAGTCGGCCAACATGCTAACCAAGCTGTGGTCGACAAAACTGCCAAAGTCGTTTTCCTAAGTTGTTCTCATGTTTTACTGCGATCGAGCCGACACTTGCTTTGCCTAGCGGAAGTTGCATATTGAGTGACTTACATTTTCCATTTTCTACAACGGAAGTTCCCGTAACAGCGCCCGCCTTTGTATAATGGCTAGCAATCCGTAGGAGATTCCCAGTGCCTGTCCATCCATGGAAATGCTGAACCATCGGAGCCGATACTTGGCTACCGATTGATTCGATCGAGTCAACGGCCTGTTTGCGATTACCAGGAGTGTTGAAATGCTGTCGATTTTTGATGCGTTCAATCGTGAATCTAGTCATCGCGTATGTGGTTCTTCGTTTCAGCGCCGCGAGTTTCTACGGGTTGGTGTCGGCGGATTTGGATTGTTCGGATTAGCAGAGCTTTTGCGAGCCGAAGCAACGGTGGGGATACGGTCGTCGAACAAAGCCATCATCAATGTTCATTTGGACGGCGGACCGCCGCAAATGGATATGATCGACCTCAAACCGGGGGCTCCGGAAGAGATTCGCGGCGAGTTTCAAGGTGTGGCCACAAAAATACCGGGATTTCAAATTTGTGAATTGATGCCACGCATGGCCGCGATGGCTGACAAGTTCGCGTTCATTCGATCGCTAGTTGGCTCTGATGGCCAACATAATGCTTTTCAATGTCAGTCAGGATTCGCAGAGAAGGAACTCAAGGCGATCGGTGGCCGACCTGCCATGGGGTCGGTTGTCGCCAAGCTGCTTGGTTCGCCCAAGGATCAAGCACCAAGTTTCGTGGATTTGATGCAAGGTCGCCCACAAGTGCGCAACAGCGCGCGTCCTGGGTTCTTAGGACCAACCTACCAACCCTTTCGGCCGGACATCTCGCACATGTTCGAACGCATCTTGGAAGAGGGCATGAAAAAGGAGCTGGCCGCGCTTGGAGAGCGGCACGAAGTGGCCTTGGAACTGAATGCCGAACTAAGTATGGGACGGTTGGGAGGACGGACAGAATTGTTGGCATCGTTGGACCATGTGCGTCGCGAATTGGATGGCAGCGGCATGATGAACGCCATCGATCAATTCACTCAGCAGGCGCTGGGCATTTTGACAAGTGGCAGGCTGGCGGATGCTTTGGATCTCAATCGCGAAGATCCGCGCGTCGTCGCCAAGTTCAGCCCGCTTGGCAATGCCGATGCTTACCGATCGACTACCAGCGAGAGTCCCATGTCGGCCCGCAAGTTCCTGCTTGCCCGACGATTAATCGAAGCGGGAGTTCGTTGCGTCAGTATTTCGATCAGCGATTTTGATACCCATTCGTTGAATTTTCCGCGCTTGCGACATCTGTTGCCGCTGGTCGATCATGGCCTGACAGCGCTGGTCGAAGATCTAAGTGAGCGTGGCATGTTGGATGATGTGACGATCATCGCATGGGGCGAATTTGGGCGTACGCCGCGAGTGAATCTCAAGAACGGCGGCAGGGATCATTGGCCGCAAGTTGGTCCGGCGATTATGGCGGGCGGCGGAATGAAAGTTGGGCAAGTCATCGGCGCTACCGACCGTACTGCCAGCGTAGCAACAGCTCGACCGGTGAGCTACCAAGACGTGTTTGCGACTTTGTACCATAACCTTGGGATCGATGCTCTGAACTTGACGCTTGAAGATCCGCGTGGACGACCACAGAGGTTGCTCGAAGATGCGGAAGTGATTCACGAGTTAGTCTGAGTCTACTATCTGAAATGCTCGCTGTGGCGAATATGTCTGGGATGGTGTTTGACATTGCATCGGGGAGATATCCGTCGATGAACTGGTTGTCGATCAGCTTGACCCTGTTTTCGCTGTTGTGCGGGAGCGCTGTCGCAATTGCTGGGGAATCGCCCACACGGATTGTCGTTTTGGTCGGGCCAAGTAACCATCCGCCAGGCACTCACGAAGTAGCCGCTGGCGCTCGCGTGATCGAGTATTGCCTGGAGCATGCCGAAAACGTCAAGGGGTTTCAAGTAGACATCATTACTGAGTGGCCCGACGATGCAATCTCGTTCAAAGATGTTTCAGCGATTGTATTCAGCGGCGACCGATTTCCACCTGCTGAGTTGGCTGGAGGCGAAAAAGTAATGCGAGATCTGACGGCCATGATGGCTCGAGGATGTGGTTTGATGTGTTATCACTATGCGACCGGTCTGAATGCTCAACAGGTACCGCCAGACGGCAACCATCCGTTGTTACATTGGATGGGCGGTTATTTCGCCACGCGATGCTTGCATCACCAATCGATTGCACGGGTATACCAGCAAGCGACAATCGTTCCGACCGATCACAGCCATCCCGTGTTGTCGGGTTGGAAATCATTTACGATTCACGATGAGCCTTACATCAGAAATTACTTCGGCAAGAATGGACTCGCCTCTGGAGTAACTCCATTGGCAACCTCGATGCTACCGCCAGAGACCCCGCAAGAAGAAATCGTCGCTTGGTCAGTGGCGCGTCCCGACGGAGGACGTGGAGTTGGAGTCGTAATGCCGCACTTTTTCCGCAATTGGCAAAATAATGACCTTCGCAAGCTGATTCTCAATGGCATAGTATGGTCAGCCAAACGCGAAGTTCCCGCCGAGGGCGTGGTCACTAGCTTGCCCAAACTGGAATCTTTTCAACCCCAGTCCGTCGATCCGCTTCCAAGGCCGAAGAAGTAACCGAAGCGTTACAGTGTTAAATGAGGATTGTCTTAGAATCGGGACATGGCCAACAAATGCTTGGGTTGCCATTTTTATCAAGCCAGCGCCCGGCATTTGTCAGCAACCGCTGTTGACCACGATGCGGCTCTGACTTCGCCTTCTCTTTGGTTTTCTTTGCCACTCGACTTCTCCTAATCGTTTAAGGAATGGTCGGGAACACTGATCGACGCTGATCGTCGCTAATCCGAATCAGT
>SYJV01000274.1 GCA_005798335.1 Planctomycetaceae bacterium
AACCAGCAAGTTCCGCTAGTTCGTGATATTGGCGACGCAGGTCTTCTTCGTCGGTAGTTTCCAATTCCGACATCTCCTGCAACATCGTTTCTTGCCTTGAACTGAAAGCGACGAAAAAAATACGGAATGCAAGTTCCCTAATCGCTGAATTGCGATGTGAAACCGTGGTGTTTTGCCCGGCGTTGCAATTCTTGCCCGCGGTCAACTTTGCGGTTGCTCGCAGGGACACCCAAACCGGATTGGTCGAATATTATAGCCATTCTTGAGAAACCGTCGTGGCAGATTGCGACTATGGACATTAGACTTTTCCTTTCCGAAGTGCAAATGAGCGGAAAGGCGCTAATCCGCGGCAAGAAGCTGCTGCGCAAGTTCAGTCGCAACTCAACCTTCCAACTCGATTTGCACCACCCGCCGCGTAACAACTTCCTGCCATTGGCTAGCGCCCTTCCGCTCATTTTTATAGTTGGTTGAACCACTTGGTGAGAAATAACCTTCGCTTTGGTGAGTACCATGTCCAGTGAACCAGAAATGAAAAAAAACTTGTCCACTGAGCACTCGCGAGCTGGGACTGACGCTGGCAAAGATGTTGAAAATGTTCGCCAGCGACTTGGTCTGAATGAAGACTGGACCGCCGCTTTGTTGGGGTTGTTGATTCTTGGATTGGCAATGGTAATCTCCCTAGGAACTAAGCCGAGCCAACTGACTTGGGCGACGAGTGCCAGCGTTGCTGCCGGCCAAACGCAGCCCGCTGAAAAGCCCGTTTGGAATCCGCCGCTATCAGGTTGGATTGCCGAATCCAGTAAGTGGAAAGCGTGGCAAGCCAATCCTCTGGAGTCGCTAACCGACAAAAATAAGCAATCGATATTGCCTGGCCTATTAGGAGCATTGTTAATTTCAGGCTTGATTGGAATCGCGGCGTGTCTGGTGCAAAAGAGTTCGTGCAGGAAGTATCTGAGCGCATTCCCGGCCGTCTTTGTGCTGGCGGCGATTGCGTTTTGGCTTGCCAAACAAGAGGTCTTGGAAAGCGCCAATCTGGAGTATGCACTTTGGGCGCTGGTGGTTGGACTGGCGATCAGCAATTCCATTCTGACGCCTAAGTGGATGTTGCCCGCCGTGCGCAGCGAGTTGTATATCAAAGTCGGACTGGTGCTGTTGGGGGCAGAGGTGCTATTTACCCGCTTACTCGCTCTCGGAGTTGCAGGAGTGGTGGTTTCGTGGATAGTGACTCCTGTCGTGTTGATCGCGACGTACATTTTTGGACAACGTGTGCTGAAGATGCAGAGCCGGTCCTTGAACTTGGTGATCTCGGCTGACATGTCCGTTTGCGGCGTGTCTGCCGCGATTGCCACGGCTGCGGCATGCAAAGCGAAGAAAGAAGAGCTCTCACTGGCTGTTGGCATGTCGCTGGCGTTTACGGTGCTGATGATGATCGTTATGCCGATGGCGGTCAAAGCAATTGGGCTGTCACCAGAAGTCGGAGGCGCTTGGATTGGCGGCACCATCGACTCGACTGGCGCCGTTGCCGCTGCCGGTGAAGCACTTGGCAAGGAGGGGCGAGATACCGCAGTGACGGTCAAGATGATTCAGAACATACTCATCGGCGTTGTCGCGTTGGGCGTCGCTATCTATTGGACTCGCTGGATAGAGAAATCGAATTCTCAGGGTTCTGCCGAAATTGGCATCGGTGAAATCTGGAAACGCTTCCCAAAATTTGTACTGGGATTTGTAGCTGTTTCGGTCCTATGTTCCGTTGTCTTCGCGGCTTCGTTGTTTGGCGAACTGTGGGTCAAGGCGGTGACCGATGGCGTCACGAAACCATTGCGTACTTGGCTGTTCTGCCTTGCATTCGTGTGCATCGGTTTGGAAACGAACTTTCGCGAGCTGATGCCGTTTCTTCGCAGTGGCAAACCGTTAACCTTGTACTTGTGCGGCCAGGCACTCAATGTTGTGCTAACTTTGATCATGGCTCAGTGGGCATTCGGTTGGAAATTCGCTCCGTTGTTGTAACGCTATGTTAAATCGCCTCGCTCGTGGACTGATCTGTATGCTGGCAGCGGCCGTGTTCTGGCTAGCGATCCTGCCGTCAGTCGCGAAAATCCCGACTGTCCGCGCGCATATCGATCGCATGCAGGCTGGGAACGTCGTCACCACTGCAAAATTCTATACCGAACTAAACTGGGAACCCCCGACCGGACCTGTGTGGCGATAACGGCGAAGCTGTGCAATTCAGACGACGATTGCCTTCCGAACCTCGCGGGAGTAATTCATGAGAATCGGACCGCTGCTAATCTGTTGCGTGATATGCTTCTGCTGTGCGATAGCCAGTAAGTGCCTCGGCCAGACATCATCGGAGTCGATCGGCGATAGTCGCCCTAAGGCGAGCGGCAGATGGGAATTTACCAAGGCCTCAGCGAATACAAGCCCGAAGCGCAAGCGAGTGCGTCAATCCTGGCATACACTCGCTTGCGCTTCGGGCTTGTATTGGTAAGAAACTATCTGCCGCTCGCCTAAGAGCACTGCGCATGTCCATCATATAGCTGTTGTCTTCCAACATGCAGACGAGTGGATTGTCGTTCATTTTTTCGGTAACCTACGGATTCGATAGTTGAGATTGCCGGAGAAACCGTTCGCCGGACTTCCAGTTTTCGGCTGGCGAATCGGCGGACTGACGAACACGAAGAATCAGTGATGGGAGTTGTAATATGCGAATTGCTAGTACCTCGGTATCGTTGATCTTCACCGCCTTGATCGGCGGACAGCTCGCCGCAGATGACACGATTTTTTCCGGACCACAAATTGGTGAGAAACTGTCTGAATTCAAGGTCCGTGGCTTCTTCGAGCCGAACCATGGAAAAGAGCTGGATTTTGTCAAGCAGGCAGCAGGTAAACCGATTGTGCTGGTCTTTATTCACGACGGCAACCGATCGTCATTGCGATTTACACAAGTGCTCTCGAATTACACTTGTGGAGTCGTTGACAAAGGATTGGCCACAGGAGTCGTATGGCTGGCCGACGATATCACCGAAGCAGAAAACACGCTGAAGCAGAATGTTCGAGTGCTAACGCAGGAAGCGCCCACAGGCATTTCGCTGGACGGCGGCGAAGGGCCGGGAAGCTATGGATTGAACCGCAAAATAACGCTGACAATTTTAATTGGTAAAGCAGGACGCGTGACGGCTAACTTTGCCTTGATACAACCAAACATAGAAGTCGACCTGCCGAAAATTTTGATCGCGATCGCCAAAGTTATGGGCACGCCAGCGGCCACACTGGAAGACTTGCTCATTGTCCCCAATGCAAAGCTTCGAGTATTTTTCAGCAGGCTGGTTCTCAAGTCTGCCGACCGGAACGCAGTTGACGAAGAAGCCCAGAGGATTGAGAACTACGTCAAGCAGGACGAGACAGCGCGCCAGGAGCTGGGGCGCATTGCGAGTAAGCTGGTCCGCGACGGAAATCTGTCGAGGCATGGTACGCCGCATGCCCAGGAGTATTTCCGTAAATGGGCGACGGAATTCGGCGGCGAGAAGAAGCAGTGAATCCCATTGCAATGCCTATTGAATCACCATTGCCGGTCCGTTCAATTCGGACGACGGATGAAATCAGATCATGACTCGTGTTCCCAGCAATGTTGATCATAATCCAAACGCCGGTGTGCTGGCCATTGATGTTCTACAAAAGCCAGCCTATGGGGCCTATGGGCCTGCAACAACGCCCAATGCTCCCGGCGCGTCGGGTTTGCCAAACATGACAACTACATCGGTCCCGTACTCGTCTCCCTACTCCGGTAATACAACTGTATCATCAGCCGGTTATCGACCTGGCACAACGGGGAGAACCACCAACTACAATTTTTCCACTGCCGCGCCGGCCGTCAATTCCAGCCAGCCGTCAAACACGGGCTTGAATTTTCCATCGGCAAGTCTGCCGGTTCAAGGCAACCCAGCTTATCCAACTGGGCAATTACAGGCCTTCCCTCAACCAGCGATTGGATTACCGTCCAACACTTCGGCACCGGCGCAACCTGCTCTTCCTGCAGCGTCAATTACATAATCCCGCAGCACCCGCTGGCGGATCGAACGGTGCTTACTGGCGCAATCCCCAGATTGAATACAGAACTTTGCTTGGATCATCCTTCAATCTACGTTCGGACGTAAATTTGAGATAAAATGGTTTGGTCTGGATTGGAGTTTGACTTTCTACGCGGTCAAATTTCCATACCACTTTGCCATCTTTGCGTATTATGGTTTCAAAAGCCATGTTATGAGAACACGCTAATACCCACTCGTTCTGACGCAGTTCGATCTGTAGGAATGCCTTTGGATCAGTTTCTGCGACAAAAGCAAAGATTGCTCCATCTGTGACCTCGGGTGTGTTCTCTGGGTATCGATAAACTGGCTGGGGCAACAGTCTCATTTTCGCAGTCCCTACTGTCCCTGACGCTTCGAACTCGCGAACAATTCCTTTCATTTGAGTCAAACGAGTCAAGCGGTTGGATGAAGGCGTTATATCGGAGAGCCCTTCCTTCCATTGAACACCTGGTTCATCACATTCCCAGAAAACTTGACCATATCTGGAACCAGCAACTTTTCCTTGCGTCAGGGAATGGAATTTGACGGCGATTACGCGGGCCATCGGTACATCATTGTCCTGGGCTGACATAATCGCGCCAATAATGATCGGGCGACCATTGTCTGTCCAAAGAAGTATTTCGCCATGCCGCATACCGGCGGTAGCTACAAGTTTAAGAATCATCTGCATTTTTAGTTGCGGCGAATCCCCGCGCGGAGCCGGGTCGATACCGGATGAACTATAGGAAAACTTCATGCTGCCAGCAATTTCGTCGTACACCTTGTACCATCGCTCGACGAGAGCTTGTTCCTTATCTGTCTTTGTATCAATCGAATCGGACTGTGCCCAAGACTGAACACAATGCTGAACAAACAAAAGTACTGTAACCGTGGAGATGAAGGCTAGTTTTGCGAAAAAGTCCATGAGGCACCTAAATGGAAGCTCTAGATCGACAAACACAGATTATAGACTTTGTATCTATAATGTAACAGTCATCGAAGTGCCGCCGGGCGATTCGATCCAAATTACTGGGTAGCCATTCTGGTTTTCTAGCATCATTCTTCGAGCGAAGAGTGCATCGGATCTCCGCCGTCAATTTGGCCGACTTCGCAGACCACTTGTCCGGCGATGCGAGAGAATTGTAGGCGATTTGCAAATGATCGAAGTATGCCGCTGCATTTGACAATGGGGCTATGTCGACTGGGTGCTGGTTGCAGAATTTCAGACGCTTCAGAATAGGCCATCTGAGGCGGACGCGTTAGCGGTTCGCTACAATAGTTGGCATCAAGCATCATCTCTACAATCGCACAACTATGTCCGATGTCACCCGTATCCTCTCGCAAATCGAATCCGGCGTTCCGCTGGCGGCGGAGAAACTCTTGCCGTTGGTTTACGACGAACTACGGAAAGTTGCGGCGGTGATGATGGCTAACGAGAAGCCGGGGCAGACGCTGCAAGCGACGGCTTTGGTGCATGAAGCCTACGTACGGTTGGTCGATCAGAAGCATGTTCAAAACTGGAACGGCAAAAAACACTTTTTTGGTGCAGCGGCAGAAGCCATGCGTCGAATACTCGTCGAGCGCGCTAGGGAAAAAAAGGCAGTTTGAAACACGGAGGTGATCGGAAACGAGTTGATGCAGTTGTTTTTGAGTCGGAATCGTCCGAATCCTGTATTGATTTGTTAGCTCTCGACGACGCTCTGACTCAACTCAAGCGCAGTGACCCGCGTCGGGCCCGGCTAGTTGAATTGCGTTTCTTTGCAGGGCTTAGGACCGGCGCAGAAATAAATGTCCGTATTGTCGCCTTTCGCTCCGCGAAAGGACGCACTTTCGCGGAGCGAAAGGCAACACTTATTTCTGCGCCGATCCTTAGCAACGAGCAAGCCGCTTTGGTGCTCGGGATTTCTACTTCAACTGCCGACAATGACTGGGCCTACGCTAAAACCTGGTTCCGAATTCGAATGGGAGCGGAATGACCGTCTAAGCACCTGAACTGTGTGACTCGCTGGCGCTGGTGAAGTAATCGTTTCGCAAGCCGTACTGGATACGCTGGGCGGAATTCTTCCGACGGTCTCCCTGGGTGAAGTCAAAGTCAAGGGTATGGTATATCCCGTCCTAGTCAATCGGATTGTGACTTGAGAGATTACCAATGCAAGTTATGGCGACTGTTGAAAGATGTCGATTTCAACATCGTTGGACTGACGCTTGCCAGGAGTGCTGCGCCCTTGGTCGACATATTGCTGTAGCAACTGAGTCAATTGCGTGACGACGTTTGGATGCAGCGACTGAACGTTGTTCGATTCCGCGAGGTCATTTGCCAAATTGTAGAGCTGTACTTTGGGATAGCCCTGTTTCGTTGCAGCCGGGTCCTTCGGTTCGCCCCAACCACCCGAACCCGAGCAGAAAATCAGTTTCCATGGACCTTGACGAATTGCAAATTTGCCTTGGATCGAATGATGCACGATCGCCTCGCGCCGTGGCTGGCTCGCGCTGCCCAGCAGTGCCGGCAACATACTGACACTGTCCTCGGCCGCGTTGTCCTGTAGTTTCTCGCCAAGCAATTCGGCACAGGTGGCCATGAGATCGGTATGGCAGATCGTAGCTTCGCAACTGGAACCCGGCTTGACGCGTTTTGGCCAGCGCGCGATGAAGGGGACTCGATGACCTCCTTCCCAAATGTCGGCTTTGTAACCGCGCATCGATCCGCTGGCAAAGTGACCGGCCCTTTCCAGATTCTCGGTTTGAGCTGCGGGCGAACATCCGTTATCGCTGCTGAAAAACACCAATGTGTTCTCCGCTAGTTGCTGTTTGTCGAGTTCAAGCAGTACGCCGCCAACCACGGCATCGGTTTGTTTGACGAAGTCGGCATAGTCTCCCATGCCACTGGTCCCTTTCCACTCAGCGGTTGGCACAATCGGTGTATGTGGAGAAGTTAAAGGCAGGTACAAAAAGAATGGTTTACCGGAGCGCGCCGCTGGTGCTTGTTGTTGGATATATCCGATGGCCTGACTGCGCAGTCGAGGCAACATTTCGATGGGCTGGAGATTTTCGATAACAGATTCGTTCTCGATCAAGCCCGACATAGTTCGAGCATTCGAGCAGCCCCAGAAATAATCGAACCCACGAGTTGTCGGACCGCCAAGTATGGTCGATCTCACCGGCAATCCGCCTCCGGCCTTTTTTCGTTTTCCCGTACCAAACTGAGGCGCTCCCTCAGGTCGCTTGGACAAGAATCCCAAGTGCCACTTGCCAATCGCCGCTGTAGCGTAACCATGTTGTTGCAGCATTGCCCCAACGGTGAGTCGTCCATCGGCAATCAAAGGCGGATCATCGCTGCCATCTAGTACGCCTTGCTGTAATCTTGTTCGCCAAGCATATCTGCCAGTCAATAATCCGTAACGCGTCGGCGTGCAAACCGAGGAACCGCTATGCGCGTCGGTAAATACGACGCTCTGCGAAACAAATGTGTCCAAGTGCTCGGTGACAATCTTGCCACGTTGGCGATTAAGACACTGAACGTCGCCATACCCCAAATCATCCGCCAAAATGTAAACAATATTGGGTCGCTCCGCGGCGTTAACCGATACCGAAAACGAGATACTCAGCGCAGCTACCAAGCACACCGGCGGTCGAATCGCTGACCACAGACGAACCATGAATCGGCTCACAAAAAAATGTCGTTTACAGAATCTACTTCAGCTCCAGCATGCAGATGAATTTCGTTTCCTTCGTTGGCGCTGGCGCGAAATGGAAATCCTACGGTCGGGGCTGAGTAACTTCGGCGAGACGGCGCGACTCTTCTTCGACGATTCGCTTCAGTCGATCTTGAAGGCGTTGTTGCAAAGCGTCTTTACTCTCAGGTGCAGCAATGGATGCACTGGCGACGGATGTGGAGGTCATCGCCCCGGCGGGTGCAACTTTCGTTATCAGTCGGCACATTGTTCCGTCGTGCAAGTAAACGCGATTTCGCCCACCTAACTTGGCAGCATACAACGCTTCATCACTGCGCCGGACCAGCTTGCCGATCTTGTCATCGGGCGAGATTTGGCTGGAACCCGCGCTGAGGGATATTTGGATGATTTTTTCTTCGTGCAACACTTCGATTTTAAGAATTGCGGCACGCAAGGCATCCAGATCCTGCGCAGTTTCCTCAGCACTGGATAATGTCAGTATTGCAAATTCTTCGCCACCGTAACGAGCGACACAAACCGCGTCGCGCATTTCGGCTTGCAGAGTCTCAGCGACTCTCTTCAGCACGACATCGCCGCCGGGATGGCCATAAGTATCGTTAATTTTCTTGAAATGATCTATGTCGATCAGTCCCAGCGAGAATGTCTGTCCTTTCGATTGCCATTTGGTAAACAGTTCATCCAAGCACTTATCGAATGCGCGGCGGTTGGCCAGGCCGGTCAAACCATCGGTACGCGCTTCCGTCAAATAGCTGGCGATTTGACTAGTTTGTGACTCCAATCGCAGTTCGGTAGAATCCAACCGCTCCTGCAATTGGCGATTGGCATGCATGATCTGTGAAATCAGCTTCTGAATATCCGCGCGCGACGGGCCGTCTTGATGTACCTGCTGGCTGATATTGGTCAGTTGCGACTGGTACTTCGATACATCACCGGCGAACTCGCTAGTCCACGACGACAGATTTCGCAAGAACTTAAGAAACTGTTTGCGGTCAACAACTTCGGAACCTGTGAGAGATCGTCTGCCCAGCCAATAACCGAGCAGGAGTCCGACCACCAGCAAACTGGTTCCAAACCCAAGCCCCAACAGGAAAACTGGCATATTCGTGGGCACGAGAATCAACTCAACTTAGTTATTGCCATTGATCCGACTATCCAACGGAATCGCTCCGGACATGTAACGCCAGCCCTTTATGAAGGCTAGCAAATCGGCCATCGCTTGCTGATCGACTTGGGATTCGATACCCTCGGGCATCAGCGAAACACCAGTGGCTTTCAATTGCTCGATGGAATCGCGTCGCACAACCGTTCGTTGATCGTTCTGACCGCGAATAACAATGCTATCACTGGTTTCCTCAGAGATCATGCCTTCGACCGTACGGCCATCATCGGTCAAAACAACATAGCGAAAATAGTTGTTATCGATCGCGCGATTAGGATCGATGATTGATAGCAATAGTTTGTCGGGAGTCTGCGTTCGGGAATCAGATATATCCGGCCCCACTTGACTGCCCAAGTTATCGATACGGTGACAAGCTGCGCAGTGACGGGAAAAAATTTCCTTGCCGCGCGTCGGGTTGCCTACTAGTTTCAAACATGCTTCGTAGTCCTTCAAAACGCTCGCTCGATTGCTATTGGCGATCGTATCCAAATGCTTGCGATAACCGGCCTTCGACTGTTCGTCCGCGCGTTCCACTAATTTGGCAAGTTGAACGGCTCCGATCTGCCGCGGCTGAATTTGACCTTCGTCCAATTTGCCGAGCAACGCCACCAAGCGCGATTGCCGACCGAGGATCAAGTCGAACATCACGGGCTGCAACTGAGGTCCGCTACTGGCAAGTTGGTCGATCAAATGGCGATCGCATTCCGCCGCGCCCGTCTCGGCCCAAGCTCTGAGGGCTTTGATCCTCATCGGCATCCCCTCGTTTCCGCGAGCCAAATTGCCGAGCAACGCGACATCTTCTGGGCGAGTCGAATATCCCAACAGCTCAATTGCCGCGGCGCGCGCTTCGGTCCCGCTACGCTGCGACTGTATCAATTCACCGATTCGCTGCCACACGGAATCGCCAAGTTTGTCGCTACCGCGCGAGCGCCGATTGGTCGCGGACCATTGAACCAGTGCGGCCAGTGCCGCGGATTGTTTCAATGGACTCGCTGTGGAAACCAAGTTCATTTGAGTCACCTTCTGTACGGACTCCCAACGCGCCGGTTGGTCGCGCAGAATGGCCTCGGTTAACTTCTTAGCAGCGACCGAAAGATGTGCCGGAATTTGTTCGGCGGCTGATTCCAGCGACGACAACCAACTGACGGTGAAATTAACCAATTCATGGTGGCTGGCAGCCGCGACGGCGATCAACAAGTCAGCGTCTTGTGGTTGGGCGCCGGCCAGCTTCGCCAACCGCTCTACCTGGCTCGACGATAATTTCGTCGTTGAATTGGCTTGCCCGCGCGCCAAACACAGGACCGACTCGACGCGAATCCATGGATCGCGCGTTGATTCGGCCATGCTGAGGATTTTATCATTTGAATCGACTGACAAATCTTGGCTACTTCCCAGCGAGCGCAATGCACTGACCTTCACCAATCGATTGGCATCGCCGAGCGCTTGCGAGATCGCTGTCTTGCCCGTGGGGGCCAAATGAGCAACCAAACTGAGCGCGGTCGCACGTGCGGAACTCGTTATGGCAGCGTTGCTGACCAAGGATTGCAAAACCCCAACGACGTCGGTCGCCTCGCGCTCAATCAAAATTCTGGAAGCGGTTAACCTCATCCAATGGTCATCCGAACCAACGAGCGCGGCCAGTTGAGCGCTGGGTCGTTGAAAGAGTGGTTGTTTGATCAAGTCGCGAATCGTTTGGCTGGGCCAAGTCTTACCGCTCACCTCCGTCCAGTAAAGTCTACCTGCGCTATTGCCCCAGCGCATATCGGGCCGGTTCTTCAATTCATCGGGCACCCAACGCGGATGTTCAATCACGGCGCGGTGCATGTCAACTACGACTAATCCGCCTCCCGGCGCGGCCACGACATTGACTGGACGGAACCACTCATCGCGACTGGCCAGCCACTCTTTGCCAGCAAGTTCATCCGGCGGCGACCAAGTCGTGCCGTCGTGGGTTACACTCCGTCGGTGCACGAGACTGCCGGTTGGCTCACAAGCCAACACGTCGCCGCGCACCTCCGATGTCAATGTCGCTTGCGGCGAAAAGAACACGCCGCAAGCTGCTGTGAATTGTCCAGCATGAAGGTTCGAAGTTGTCCATGACGGGGCAATTGCAAAGACTCGCGAGGCTTCACCCGACGGAATCACGTCGCGCGTCGAGGGAATGATTCCCGCGAGCGGATTAGCGGTCAGATCGATCTGTTCGAACAGCACCTGAGTACACGGATTTCGATTGCTGCAGAACATGCGAGTTCCGATATCGTCCCAGCACAATCCAAACTGAGCTGGTCCGGTAATAGGCTCGACAACTTTGGTACGAGGATTGTAACGCACGTCGCGACTGCCAATATCGAACACCGGCGTGGAGTCGTTGGAGCTGGGACCAACCACCAGCTTGCCGCCGCGCAATCCACAAGCGATGTACCACCATCCGTCTGGACCCAATCTCGGATGATTGGCGCGCAATTGTTCGTTGTCCTGAGTAAAGCCGGACAGCCACACCTCCTCCTGATCCGCCGCACCATCGCCGTTGGTGTCGCGCATCCAGACCAGCCGTCCCGCCAAAGTTACCAGCACGCCTTCTTTCCAGAACGCCACTCCCGTTGGCATGTCCAGTTTATCAGCGAACGTCGACGCATGTTCGTAAACGCCGTCACCGTTGCCGTCGGTTAGGATGCGCACGCGACCGCGAGGAATATCATCGGATTTCTCGCGGTAGGGATAATCATTCATTTCCACGACCCACATTCGACCACGGTCGTCAAAAGCAACGTCGACGGGATCGATCACCTGGGGTTCATTAGCAATCAGCCGAACCTGAAAACCGTCTTGGATTTCCAGCATCTTCAGCGAGTCATTTGGCGACAGAGGCACGCGACGCAACTCCGAAACTGCTGTTACCGGTTTGGGCTCTTGGGCGCTCGCTTGCCACACGCCGCAAAGGTTGCCAAACACTATCGAACCGAACACAACACTGAAGGACCGCAGGACATTGACTCGCTTGCCAAGCTGCCGACTGTGCGATCCACACGATCGATCATTATTCTGCGAACAATTCACCACGTTTTTATACAGGTATCGCACGGCTAGCCACCAAATATTGTTGTGCATTAAGTACTCCTCAACCTAGCTGAGATTGGGACGCGTATTCTTTTAGATGACCGTCAATCGGTAATTGGGCGATTGTATCCTAGAACCGCTGCCAATACCGCCTTAGTGCGTCCAAATACCACCATTTTTGCAAGCCGAACGATTACTGCTGGCCTGTATTCTAAATGTCGGCGCGGGTTTAACGAAATGCCTATTACCAACCGGCTAGAAAGTAAGATAAAATTTCGCTGCGTCCGTTCCTTGTTGGGTAACGTCGTAGTGAGGAAGGGATGTCACAAGCATCCCGGAGAGGCTGTGACTTTTTTGAGTTGGCGGTCGTATCGCAATTCTGTGGAGAGTAATTTTTGATTTTGTTGTATTTGTGTTCGGGTCTGACTATAGCTACCGCATTCGCCAAACCCTGCGAATTGACTTTTTGGCTCTGTGTCAATCGATTTCGTTATACTACTAGCGTCTCGTATCGTCCAATCGTATTTACTCCTCGACTGGCAAATTTCGGCCCGCAATCAGAAGGAAAGGAAACTTCAAATGCGACAGTTGTTTATCGATTGATCCATACTTTTTGTTGCCTTTGAGTTCAGGTGCCCGGTCCACGCCGGAACTACGGAGCTGTTAGATGCATCACAGCAATCTTCGATACCAATTGTCGTCAACTAAGCTGAGCGGAATTATTTCACTGGCTCTGGTTCTCGTGCTGTGGATGGTCAACCATTCGTTGTTTGGTCAAGAAGCAATCCCACCGGCCAGCAATGTTAGCGACCACCCACCGTCGCTGTCGCCGGCTGAAGCACAAAAGCACTTCAAAGTTGCCGAGGGCTTGGCGATCAGTCTGATGGTCAGCGAGCCGCAAGTCGCGCAGCCCTTGTCGATTTCGTTTGACGATCGAGGGCGGATGTGGGTGCTGCAATATCTTCAGTACCCGAATCCCAATGGGTTAAAAGCCGTCGAGATGGATCATTGGTTGAGGACCAAATACGAATCCTTGCCCGACCCACCTCCGCAGGGTCCGAAAGGTCGCGACCGAATTTCGATTTACGAAGATGTTAATGGAGACGGCCGTAGCGATACTGTCAAAGAATTCGTCTCGGATCTGAATCTGGCGTCCGGGATGGCTATCGGTCACGGGGGCGTCTTCGTCGTTCAACCGCCTTACTTGTTGTTCTATGCCGACAAGGACCGTGACGACGTGCCCGACGGCCCACCCCAGGTTTTGCTAAAAGGCTTTGGTATGGAAGATGCCCATGCGTTCGCCAACTCGTTGACCTGGGGACCGGACGGTTGGTTGTACGGTTGCCAAGGGAGTACGGCGACGGCAAACATTCGCGGCATTGGATTTCAGCAAGGAGTTTGGCGCTACCATCCGCTGACCAATGAATTCGAATTGTTCGGCGAAGGTGGTGGCAATTCGTGGGGCGTCGAGTTCGATCGCTTTGGCAACGTGTATTCGGCGGGCAATGAAGTCGAGTTGCTGGTCCATATGGTACAGGGAGGATACTACGTGAAGGGCTTTGGCAAGCATGGCCCGCTGCATAATCCGCACACGTACGGTTACTTTCAACCAGTACAGCATCACGGCTATGTTGGTGACAGCCTCTCGGGCGGCGCGGTATTGTACCAAGGTGGCGCGCTGCCCAGCCAATTCAATCATGCGTGTATCGCTCCCCACACTCGCCACAGCGCAATTCGGTGGGCAACTGTCGAGCAGCGGAGTTCGACAATCGCAACGCGGCATGTTGGTGACTTTGTCACAACCGACGATATTTGGTTTCGGCCGGTTGATATGACGGTCGGACCCGACGGCGCAGTCTACATCGCCGATTGGTACGACTACAACATATCTCATTCGTCGCCAAAAAACCGTAGTCAATGGTACCAACCCAGCCGCATGGACGGACGAATTTGGCGAGTCGCTCCCGACGATTTGAAACCCATCGCTTCCGGGACTTTCAATCTGAGTGAGCAATCCAATTCCGAGCTAATGAAACTGCTCGCACATCCCAACGATTGGTACGCGCGGCAAGCTCGGCGGATTTTTGCGGAGCGACGCGACGAATCCGTCGCCGCCGCGCTAGTCAAACTGGCATTGAATAGTCCAGATCAAAGGCTTGCATTGCAAGCCCTATGGTCGACCTACGTTAGCGGTGGTTTCAGCGAAACATTGGCCGCGGAACTGCTCGACAGTCCTCATCCGTACGTTCGCGCCTGGACCGTGCGGTTGTTGGGAGATCGTCGTCAGGTCACACCGATTGAGGCCAAGAAATTTGTTCGCATGGCAGCCGAAGATCCCAGTCCGATCGTGCGTAGCCAACTCGCGTGCACAGCCAAGCGACTGCCCGGCGCAACTGCACTAGCGATCGTCGACCAATTAGTAAATCACGATTCGGATCAAGCCGACCCACATATTCCACTGCTGATTTGGTGGGCCATCGAGGACAAAGCGATCGCGCACTCAGATGAAATTGTCGGACTGTTCAATCGTCCGGAACTTTGGCAGCGGACAATGGTTCAAGAAACACTTCTTGAGCGGATTTCTCGGCGATTCTGTGCCGAAGGAACTCCGGCCTGCTTGCGTGCCTGTGCTCGGCTACTAGAAATTGCCAAAGAGAGTGCTGATCGCGACCGATTGCTCAATGGAATGCTGTCGGAGCTGTCCGGGCGAAAACTCACCGACGCAGCCGGCGATCTCACTAAAGTCCTATCTCAACTGATGTCGACCGAACCAGACAACGTTCGTGCGGTCGAGGCGGGAATCCGCTTGGGCCTGCCCCGTGCCACCGATAGCGCCTTAGTCCTAGCGTTCGACTCGTCCGTTTCAGTGCCCCTCAGATCATCTTTGATCAAAGCCCTCGGTGAAACTCGTCAAGGGCAAGCCAAAGGAGCGCTGCTGACGCTGCTGCGGCAAACCAACGATGGACATTTGCAGAGCGTCGTCATAAGCGCACTGGGTTTCTTTGACGATTCGCAAATCGCGCGCGTCATCGCACAGGAGTATCCGACATTGACTCCAGCGGCGCAAGGGCGAGCCATCGAATTGCTGACCAGCCGATCAGAGTCCGCCTTGGTGATGCTACAGTCCATTGAGACCAAGGCGATTCTACCTCAAGCCGTATCGATCGATCAAGTTCGAGCCATGCGCGAGATGGCTGACTCCCGTATCGCCGCAATTACAGTCAAGCATTGGGGCAATGTCCAAGCGACGACTCCGCTGTTGATGCGTGGGCGAGTCAGCGCCGTCCAGCAGATGCTGGGCAAAGGAAAAGGCGATGCAGCACGTGGCCGCCAGCAATTCAAGACCCTGTGCGCCAACTGCCACAAACTGCACGGACTTGGCGAGTCGATCGGTCCCGATTTGTCGGCTGCCGAGCGTAAGAACCGCGATCTCTTGGTAGTGAATGTAGTCGACCCAAGCTCGGTGATTCGGCAACAGTACATCAGTCATGTCGCGCTGACTACCGATGGCCGATCACTCACTGGATTGTTGGCGGAATCCAATTCACAAACGATAACTCTCTTGGATGCCAAGAACAATCGAACCGTGCTCAATCGTCAGGACATCGAGCAATTGAAGGAATCGCCGATTTCACTGATGCCCGAGAATTTACTGGATGCACTTTCCAATGAGCAAGTTCGCGATCTGTTTGCGTTCTTGCAGAGCGACACAGAAATTGACCCGGGAAAGTGAATACAATAAACCGTTTACTTCGAGACGTAAAATCGAAACACGCAGAAACTGGATTTGACTATGCAGAGTTTGGTTCGTGCGATTATTGCGTTGATGTTTCTATTTTCGACTCCACACGGAGTTTTGGCGGACGATATCGTCGAATTGGCCAATGGTGCCAAGGTCCGCGGCAAAGTCGTGTCTCACCAAGCGGGAGCCATTGTCGTCGAAGTTGTTGTCGGCGGAAAGACCTACTCGCGAAAGTATGATCGCGATATAGTTAAGAGCGTCATCGTTGATGGCAGTGCGATTCCGATCGGTACCGGCGAAAAGAAAACGGCTCGTTCCAAAACCGAGATCCTGGCCGAGATAAAGTTGGCCGGTGAGTCATTGCCCGATTGGTTCGAAGCGACCAAGTTGAGCTATCCGCCGACACTGGATCTCGATTGGCCCATACCGCCGCCCAAGGGCTGGGATAACTCAAAGAACGTCGGCCAATTCGTGTGGGATCGAATCAATCCAAACCCTAACCAGTGGCGTAACGGCGTCAAGCTGATGCATCACATCTTGGATATTCACCACGGAAATACCGCAGTGACCAAGCAAGCCATGCTCGCTCTGGGCAGCATGTACCAT
Source organism: Planctomycetaceae bacterium (assembly GCA_005798335.1). Classification (GTDB taxonomy): domain Bacteria; phylum Planctomycetota; class Planctomycetia; order Pirellulales; family Pirellulaceae; genus Aureliella. Next base: position 16,324 of record SYJV01000274.1, read on the forward strand.
CATTTGCTGGTCGACTACCCTCGCGCAGCGTATTGGCTGCAGCGCGCCGGAGTGGTGAATGAGCCAGACCGGGACGTGCACGCTGGAATTCAATTGGCGGACAGTTACTGGCAACTGGGTAGCAAATCGATGGCCAAGGATGTTGTCGACCGCATGCGACGACGACCGTTGCATGCAATCAAGTTACTCGGCGACATGGGCGAAACGGAAGAGGCGATTCGGTTGGCCGAGTCGTTCAGTAAGTTTTCCGAACCGGTGACCTGCTTCCTGTATGCCGGCGACGTATATCGGGTGGCCGGTAATCTCGATGCGTCCGAGCAGTATTACCGCAAAGCTCTCCAAGCCGCGGATCGCGACGCGCGCGATAACGATCATGCAAAACGCGACCGCCAGCGCGCCGAAGCGAGTCTAGCAGCCATCGAGTTCTACCGGCTCAAACCGACCGAAATCACCGATGGGACATACTCGGCCAGCAGTCTTGGCTACGAAGGCCAAGTCGAGGTCGCTGTGCAAGTAAATGCTGGTCGCATTACTTCGGTAAATGTGACGAAACACCAGGAAAAGCAATTCTATTCTTCGATTTCCGATACTCCGCCGCGTATTATCGCCAAGCAAGGATTCGCTAACGTCGACACAGTGGCAGGGGCGACAATTACGTCGGAAGCCATTATCAACGCGGCCGCCAAGGCCTTGGCCAAAGGCAAACCATAGGATGCGGCTGAATTGGTTTTTGCCGATGATCCGCCGTCCGCGCGACGGCATTCGCCAGCTCAAGCGGCGTCGATTGGTCGAAACACTCCGTCGAATACTGCCTGCCGCTTGTTCGTCGGACTGGACCACGAAACGCCGAGGACTGGGGCGAACCTTCTTGCGGCGCCTGGGACTAAGCTGGTTGGCTTCTCCGGTGCGGCGCGTTGTTCAGTCAGTCTGCCTGGTGACTTTTCTAATCTTATTCTTCTACGTCTGCTGGCCGTATGATGCGCGACCTGCCCAATCGTGGCCGGGGTTTATTCCGATCAGCGTTGATGCAGTCAGCGGACGGGCGACCCTCACCGGTAATGAAACCACCACCGACTTACTGCAGCCAGGAAGCCGCCTACACGCTAGCGATGCGAGTGACCAGGCACAGCTCGTTACGTTGGGGCGGTTTGAAATCGTTTCGGTAGCAGAAAACTCCGTTGAATTGTCTCCGGTAGAAAAACTCAGCGACGATATTCTGGCCGCTATGGCTCTGAGTACCGGTCCATGGAGCTTGAGCCGCGAACCGCTCCAATTGTGGCCGAACCACTATGCGAACAACTTGGCTCGCAAGGAGAAAATCGCTGCCGAGTTCTTCTTGGTGATCGATCCGCTGGTCAGTTTCTCGACAGCCGTCGCGTCGCGCAGTTGGGTCTGGTCGCTCACGTCGGCTGTGATCATTTTGGTGGTATGCGTTGTCGTCCCACGAGGTTTTTGCGGTTACCTTTGCCCGCTAGGAACGACGATCGATTTGTTCGACGCCTTGATTGGCAAGCGATTCACTAGATTTCGAGTTCCTGACGACGGATGGTGGGTGCACGTCAAGTATTATCTGCTGCTGGCTATTTTGGTCGCAGCGGTCAGCGGCGTGCTGATCAGTGGGTTCTTTGCGGCGATCCCTGTAATTACGCGTGGTTTGATGTTCACCGTGGCTCCGCTGCAAACCGGTTGGTCCGTGGGGTGGCATCAAATGCCGCCGATGCATTCGGGACATTGGTTGTCGATCACCTTGTTTTTTACGGTGCTGGGGCTCGGTGTTCTCAAGCCCAGATTTTGGTGCAAATATGTCTGTCCCAGTGGAGCAGTATTTTCGCTGGGCAACTTGTTTCGAGTTAGCCAGCGCAAGGTCGAGTCGAGTTGCATCCATTGCAACAAATGCGTTGAGATCTGTCCGTTCGATGCGATCAAGCCTGACTTTACCACGCGGACGACCGATTGCACGTTGTGCCAAAGCTGTGGTGGAGTATGCCCGACCCATGCGATCAAGTTCGTCGGACGCTGGGAGATTGCGGGCCTGAAAAGCGCCAACGATCCGCCCACTGGCGAGACGCCGATTGGCAGGCGAGGATTCGTAGCCACAGGAGTTGGATTACTGACGGCAACAGCGGCGGGAGCAGCGACAGCCGGTGCTACGAGTCTGCTAGGTGCGCGCTTAGACCGAGCCAATTCGCCCCGCCCAATCCGTCCACCGGGCAGCGTCGCTGAAGAAGAATTTCTGCAAAAGTGCATTCGCTGTGCCGAGTGTTTTAAAGTATGTCCCAGCGATGTCCTGCAACCGCTCGGATTTTTGCAGGGGCTGGAAGGTCTGTGGACACCCCACGTGGTCGCCGATTGGGCTGGGTGCGCGTCGAGCTGCAATAATTGTGGTCAAGTCTGTCCGACGGGAGCCATTCGCGCATTGTCGCTGGAAGAAAAGAAAAGCACGCGCATCGGGCTGGCAATTGTCGATAGCAACTCTTGCCTACCGCTGGCTGGCCGCGAGGCTTGTCAACTGTGCGTCGACGAATGCAACGCTGCCGGATACCACGCGATCGAGTTCGTTCAAGTACGGACGGAAGTTGACGCAACAGGCATGCCGATCGAAGGGACTGGATTTCTGGCACCGGTCGTCGTCGCCGAAAAATGCGTCGGCTGCGGTCTCTGCCAGACTCGCTGTTACGGTATCAACGTCGCCGCCAAGAAATTGTTGATGGAATCGGCCATCGTCATCAAAACGGGCCCAGGCTTGGAAGATCGCTAGTGTTCTACCGACGGCCTGTTCCTCCGGGCCTACGGGCAACGCCGTGAAGCATTTTTTCCTGAAAATATGAGGGTTTATTTTAGCATCGATCGGAAAATGAACCGTGTTCCCAGGGCGGCGTTCTACCGCGTTCTACCCTGGGGTGGTTTTTGCCGGGCCATTCAGGCCGATACACCGATACGCTAACGAGTCGGATCTTGACGGCCCCAAGGGTCAACCACAAATCAGCCCAGGGCAGAGCGCCGCCCTGGGAACACGGTAACCATCGAATGTTTGCCCTCAAGGGGCCGAACGATCGATGTCGAATTCTCAATGTGTGTCCTATTTTGCCCCTTTTTGATCAAAGCCCTCGGTGAGACGCGCCAAGCGCAAGCCAGAGGTGCATTGCTGACACTGCTGCGCCAAACCAACGCTGGACCAATACACAGCGTCGTCATTGACGCATTGGGATACTTTGACGACTCGCAAATCGCAAGCGTCGTCGCGCAGCAGTATCCGACATTGTATTCCACGGCGCAAGGGCGAGCCATCGAATTGCTGTCCGGCCGACCAGAGTCCGCCTTGGTGATGCTCGAGTCGATTGAATCCAAAACGATTCCACCTCAAGCCGTATCGCTCGTTCACGTTCGAGCCATGCGCGAAATGACTGACCCGCCTATCGCCGCGCTGACCGTAACACAATGGGGCAAAGTGCAAGCGACAACTCCGCTCTTGATGCGTGGGCGGGTCAGCGCCGTTCAGCAGATACTGGGCAAGGGAAAAGGCGATGCAGCTCGCGGCCAACAGTTATTCAAGACGCTCTGCGCTAACTGCCACAAACTGCACGGAGTAGGCGAGTCGATCGGTCCGATTTGTCCGCTGTCGAACGAAAGAATCGCGATCTCTTGGTGGTGAATGTGGTCGACCCAAGCTCAGTTATTCGCCAGCAGTACATCAGTCATATGGCCCTGACCACCGATGGTCGAACACTCACCGGATTGTTGGCGGAATCCAATTCCCAAACGATAACTCTCCTAGATGCCAAGAACAATCGAACCATGCTCAATCGTCAGTACATCGAGCAACTGAAGGAATCGCCGATTTCGCTGATGCCGGAGAATTTACTGGATGCACTTTCCAATGAACAAGTTCGCGATCTGTTCGTTTTCTTGCAGAGCGACGCTGAAATTGACCTAGGAAAGCGAATAGCACTGTGACGGGGCGACGGCGCGCGAATGGTTACGCTAGGTCAAGCCGGGGGACATCGGTCGATCTGGGTGGCGCCGAGTCAGAACGCGATCTGCTATAGGACATCATCGCTATCGCTGGCGAGCGCTGAAAGCGAACCCCAGCTTCCTTACCCATCAACGCGCGAACGGGTCCGACCCTGGGCTCGGATGCGTCCGGTAGACCAGGCTGTCGCTGAACTTGCCGCCCTTCACGAAGTGCATCCGGAAGCCGTCGTATGTAAAGTAACAGGGTACCGTCGTCTTGGGTGTGAGAACGTAATCGAATTTCTCGACGCGCGTGACCGCAATCTTCTTGCCGCCGATGACCGCGGTCTCCTTGATCCGCCGCACGGCCGTCGGCAGATAGTTGTCCACGAACTGGTCAACGGCCTCGGGACTTTCCACAGCCGTCTCCACGAAGTCAAAATGTATGTTCCCCACCTCCCCACCCGACGTGAGGAACGCGATGCGAAACGGCCGTTCGTTGTACACTTTCCAGCCGCTGTTACTGAACACCCGCTGATCGGACGTGACCTTGATGCGCACGATCTTGGCGCAGAATACCCGCATCTTCAATGCACTGCCGGACTTCGCCCCAAACAGCCGGATGAGCTGTTCGAGGTTCTGCGCGTTCTGCCCGACCGAACAGGCCCGAATGGCCAGGTGGTTGAGCTGCTTACGGTGCACGGCCCGAAGCTTTTCCTGCACCCGCTCAATGACGTTTCCCTGGCTGGTGCTCATGTTGAAGTAGTAGGCCGCCTCTGAGGTTCTGGAACTCAGCAACATTTTTACGGCCTCCGCCCCGATCTGGCAACTGGTGCCGCCCTTGACGATCGGTAACGTCAGCCCGTTTTCGCTCCCGTGGCAGATCACCATGACGTTGCCCGGGATGATCGCATCGCGCACGATACGGTCGCACAGGCTTTCCAAGTTCATGCCATCCACTTGTTGAAACGAGTCGACGCGGATCGTTTTGCCGGTGTATTCCACCGTTTGCAAGCCAAGATCGACGAGTTTCCCCGGCTCGATCGGATGGAGCGGGAACGATTCGAAAAAGGCCTTCTCCCGCGAATAGTCTCCATCGACAAACAGTGTGGTTCCCACGATGTCCCTCCTGCGGGAGTTCCCGCGTGCCTATTACACCCTACCGAGCCCGTCCTGTCAACACTCCGATTCTGTTCCAGCCGTACCAGGGCCGATCGCTACGGTTAGGCGATCGGCAGATGGGTTCTTACCAATACAATCTCGTGGCGCAAGCGAATGCCTACCGCCATCAATCCACTCGCTTGCGTGTCGAGCTTGTACCCACAGGACCTACGGTGACTTGTGAGAAACAGTCAACACATTACACCCGCAGCTCTACGGTGGCTTGGGCGCCTCATGGTCGCCGACCAGGAAATAGCCGCTCCAGAGCAACGAATAATCGCCGTCTACCAGCGCAGTGCCGTTGCGAATTGCCGGCGGAAGCGCCGGTTCGTCTTCAGCGGGGAGTTGCTCAGCCCACAGCGCGATGGCTGACCGCTGCCATGCGGCCGACGGCGATTCGAACTGCAATTCCTCCAACAATCTCGCTAAGGCGATCTGGGTGCTGCGACCTCCGACGGGCCAACGCGTCAAAATGGCGGCGCGAGTTCCTGACGACAGCAGCGTACACGCAGGCAGAAATAGTTCGTTGCCGCCAGCCAGCACTTTTGCTTCGGCCGAAGAATGCATACCGCACAAAATTACCCTGGCTGGCGATTTGAGCGGCGACTGCAACCAACTTCCCAGCACGTTGTCGCGATTGCCATTAAAGGGCAGAATCCTCAAGTCCCACGGATTTTTGGGAAAAGGACTGTCTGCGGCCACCCACAATTGGTCAGCGCGAAGACGCAACCAATGAGTTGGCAGCGCTGGCAGTTTTTGCGTGAGGTCGATGCGCTGGGAGTTGGGGATTACTTGAACCAGTGAATCGGACATCTGTGCGTTGGTCGCTCGGTTGTTAGAAAAGAAACTACCAACAACTCCAGCGGTATCAACGACGTTCGGGGCAGCGCCAACGATCAATTGAATAGAGCCGATCGTCGGTAGATAAGTGATCCGATGGCGCGCTAAAAGTGGTGCGGGATTCAGCGCATCCGAATCGGGTAAAACTTCGAACGGCAAATACCATAAATTGCCGCTCGGCACGATGATCAACCGATTCGCAGCTTGAGTCATAGTGCGAATATTCTCGGGCAGCAGCAACTTTGAAAGAGCTGCTGCGGACAGTTGAACTGCTTCGCGCACTTCCTGTTCGTCGCGTTTGGCTTGACCAGGCACGCCGATTGCCGCGAGCAACTGTTGGATATGCTGAAGAGCTGCGGCGCGATCGTCGACTCGCCAAGACTCTTCTGTGTTCTTGTTGATCGCAATTCCCAGCAGGGATTTCTCGGTTTCTACCCAAGCGATCACCAAGTCATCGTCCTGCATCGCTCGACGAATTTCGGCCAAACTTGCTGGCAGCGGCGCGAATCGTTCCAACGGCCAACGCTTCAGCGCGAACGCTGTCAAAAGGTTTTCAAAGTTCTCCGCCACGCGCGCCAACTCGGTGGCTTTCTTTTTTGCTTCGGCGGTCAACTGTTTGTCGTCGACCGCCATAGGTTGCTGGTTCAACTCGGTAATCAGCTTTTGCATTCGCGCGGCCATGTTGGAGATCGCTGGATTCATTTGTATCGCTTGTTGCAAAGCTGCTTGAACAGTTGGCGGCAATATTGGATGAATTCCTCCTGCGGCTTGTCGCCAACCGTACAGGCGTCCTCCCAGCGGTAGCGCTTCGTACAGTCGTTGACGTTGTACTCGATCCATGCGCGCAACAATCTCCTCTTTCGTACCTCTGCGGATCGCGAATTCCAGCCAACGCTCATATGCCGGTAGCGCTGACGTAGTAATGTGAGTCAAGCACTCGATGGGAAACATCATCCAATCTGCCGATGACGGTTCGGCTAGTAATCGACTGAGCGCTTGTTCGCCCTCCAATATGCCCAGTGCTCCCTTGTCGACCAAGTCCAACGCCATCTGTGTTTGAAAGACATAGCGCGCGGCCGTCCCTGAGCGCGGATTGCCGCGCAGCAGTGTCAGCGCCGTGTCCAAATTCTCGAGGCCCACTGCCGCATTGTTCTGTGCAAACGCAAATTGAGCCGCGACATAGCTGGCCTGCGCCAGCACTCGCGGGACGGCGATCTGCTTCTGGCGCTGTCTTAGTACCGTACCGGTTTGTTTGACTAGAGTATCAAAAGCGGCCACATTGCCCGCCGCAAGAGCCAGTTCGGACGCTGCCGCGCTGATTGAAACGAAAGCGTGGCGGCTGCGCGATTGATTCCAGGCAATGGCTCCTTGAAATGTCGGCAACAGGTCGGCACGACGCGTTGCCGTGGCGATGCCTGCAGCTAACGACGCCGATTCAGCGAGCGTGTCAAACTGATCAAAGTGGGCAGCAATCACCGCAGCATCCAACAGATTTGTTAGCGCCGCTGGCGGGTTCGAACTGTTCACGTCCATTTGTCCCAACGCGACCAATGCCAGGGGAGTAAGAAAATAATCGTATTGCTCGCCGATGCTGCTGCCCAACATTAACACTGCGCGCGATTGTTGGTCCTCGCGCGAGCCAGCCATTGCCAAGCCATGTAGCACGTTCCACGAGGCGCTGACCCAGGGGACGTTTTGCTGCGGTGCTTTTGCAAATAGTTGCACCAGAGGATCGGCCAGTGGCGAGTGGCGCGCCAACGGCCCCAAGTATTGGGCTCGCCGCCATAACGCGATCCCGATCGTGCGCAGTACTTCGGCAACGTCCAAGCGGGTAACCATGGAAATGGGTGCGACCACGCCGCCGTTAGGCAATGTCTGAGCCGCCGTCGGGTCGACAGCAATTTGCGTGGCATCGGGAATCGCAACCAAGGGAAACTTGCGGGACGAAGCGCCCCAAGTAACGTTTCTGCTGCCAGTATTTAAGACAGGCAATGCGGCCATTGGTACGTTTAGCTGATCGATCCAATTGGGATATGCCAGCGCGAGCATCAATGCGGCGTCGTATTGCTCGAGCGCCATCGCGATGCTCCCCTGCTGATAGAAGCATTCGCCTAGCATCACCAACGGAGGAATACTATCTACCCAGCGCTGTTTTCCGATTTGACGAGCCCGTTTGAAAGCTGACTGAAACCCTTCGGTCGCATCTTGGATTTGTCCGCTGTCGTAAAGATCCTTGGCAATATAATAATCGGGACGAGGTAACTCACTGGCGACCACGTTGGTAGGAGGAGCTTGTCCGAGCGCGACCGAGACGTAAACCGCAATGTTTGCGACAGCCAGGATCATCCAAACAGCTCGTTTGATAAAGTCGATGCCAATCATGAACGCAATCTCTAACCGGGTTGCTAGCATTTTTAGGGCACAGTCTCAATTCGTCGAGTGTCTTCAGTTTAATACTTTTTGCCTTCACCGCAGAACGAATTCATTTGCATGCGCTTGAAAATCTGGCCGATCGCTATCAAACAGCACAAATTTCCATCTACGTTTCCACGAAATGACGGACCATTCCATCGCTTCACAGATCCGGAAAATTGGAGGTGCATTCAACCGAAATCGATGAAGTCGGACGTTAGAACAACCGATACAAGCGTTAAGGTCACTTGGCACGTTGGTCCCAAGTTGTTACGACAATGCAACCGGCAGGAGATTCGAAATGAAAGTGTCAATGGGACGCGGCGCTTGGCAGTTACTGGCTGTAGGTGCATTGCTGGCTTGTGGTCTAGTCAGTTCGACCGGTTGTCAGGTCTCGGTGGCTGGTCAAACTTTGCCAAGTCCCTATTACATTTACGACGACATACAGCATTTCCCGGCTGGTTCTGAAAACAAGCTACCCAATGAAACGGCCGCTTTGAAAGCCGCGAAAGACGAAGCGACGCGCAAGTAGCTTTGCTAGTCGTCTTATATCACCGACGAATTCTTCATCGCGGGGCAATCGACCTCTAGACTCAACTTTGCAAAAAGTTTGGTCTAGAACAGCTCCGCAATGGGCGCTCCATCCTCGACGACATAGTTGGGGCGACCGTGTGGATCGAGATACTGAGTATCGAGCGGAATCTGGAAGTGTCGGTAGATCGTGGCTGCTAAATCGCCAGGTGTGACGGGGCGCTGTGCAATCTGACCTCCATCGCGTTCGGTGGCGCCGATGACTTGTCCGTGACGCAAGCCACCGCCGGCCAAACACATGGACATGACTTCATTCCAGTGATTGCGACCATCGGTGCTCCCCTGAGTTCCCATCAGCGGAGTTCTGCCAAATTCTCCCATGGCAATCACCAGCACATCGTCTAGCAATCCTCGCTGATCGAGATCGCCAACCAGCGTAGTCAGCAGGTGATCAAACAGCGGAAGCAGCGGACCGAGGCCGCGCGAAATGCCGCCATACGGTGGAATATTGTCACCGTGTGTATCCCAAGTTCCTGACGCAGTGTGGTAACTCAGGTCCAACGTGACAAACGCGGTCCCAGCTTCGACTAACCGCCGAGCAATCAGCGCCTGCTGGCACCATAAGTGATTGCCGTAACGCTCGCGCATTTCGGGCGGCTCGCGCTGGATATCGAGGGCTTCGCGAGCCTTCCCACCGATCAACATCTCGATCGCTTGTCGTCCGTAAGTATCCACCGCATCCATCGAACCCGATGCGTCGAGCGCCGCACGAATCGTATCGAGTTGCCCCAACAACGATCGCCGCTGGACAAGCCGATCGTCGGTGACTCCACTGGGTAGTTGCAACAAGTCCGCAGAAGTGTGCCGACCGGTATTGAGGCCTACCAAATCGTAAATTGGCAGCCGCGTCGCTTGATCGGCAATAAACGGATTGAAGGGTTTGCCAAGGTCACCTGCGAACGCTATATGCGAACGCGACTTCATGAACGCGACATAAGGCGGTGTACCGGAATAATTTGGTCCGTGATGTTTAGCAACGACCGAGCCGATCGCTGGGTAACTTTCCCCTTTGGGATTTACACGCGGTTCTGCGGCACGATGCCCGGACTGCATGACTTTGTTGGGTTCGTGATTGCTGCGCTTCGAATCCACGCTGCGAATGATCGTAAACTTGTCCAGCATGGCGGCTTGCTTGGGAAGGTGTTCGCAAATTTGCACGCCTGGCAGTTTTGTATTGATTACACCAAACGGTCCGCGATTTTCCCAGGGTCGCGACGGTTTGGGATCCCAGGTATCGATATGGCTTGGCCCACCCGCCATCCATAGTAGGATAACGCTTTTGCCCGTCCCCATTTTCCGACCAGATTGAGCCGCTTGTGCGCGTGCTCGCAAAAGACTGGGTAGCGATAGGCCAGCGATGCCTGCCACGCCCGCCTTGAGCATATTGCGCCGCGTCAGCAGCATTAACCCCTCACCGGAACGTGGGTTCCAATCCGTGAACGCGTGCTGAAACGAATGTTGTTTCGAATGGAAGTCAAACATAGGGATAAAACTCAACAGACTGATCGCGAAATCCTGCGAGACTCGTTACTCAATATCGGCATCACAGCCTTGGGAATTCTTCACACGTTAGCATGGAGCAGGGTCGAATGCAATAAATCAGCGGACGGATGACTTGGCCGGAAAACTGGCTGCTGATTCGCGATATCTAAATCGACGGTTCAATATGGATTCCGACGATGCGTTCTGGTGAAGTACTCTTGTCGATGTCGCAATTGCTCCGTCGATGTGCGTTCGACGACAAACTTCCTACGACATTTCCTTTCGTGGGACGTCAAAACTGTGATGGAATATGACTTGAGAGTCCGGCTCGGGACGCGGCAACGGGGTGCAGCAGAATTCGTTGGCAGGTTCGCCAGGAATTGGCTATCCATAAAACTTGGATAGCTGGTTCAGCTCCGAACAACTCGGTACGCCAAGGATTGCTGTCGACCGAATCAACAAATTCATTTGGGCAAACCACTTATTTTGCAGCGCATTAATTTCGCAAAGACCGTTTGCTACGGAAAAAGTGATCGGACGTTGACCGGGCAGTTTGAAAAATCTTCCATTCGCAAGATCAGCTTGCCACCATGCTGACGAACGGAAAGCCACGCCAGAAGTAACGTACGTGCATTTCACAAGTAGAGTGCACCGGTTAGCGACGGTGCCGGTCGGCCTATGACGCCTGCCACGATCAATACAACCTCTCTCGGTAGGAGGTCTCGATCTGCCGCGCAAGGGCCTCCACGGATTGATCGCGAATTCCTGTCTGGTCGACCAATACCTTGGCGAAATTAAACTCGGCAGATTGCGGCTCGGGGCTGGGTTGGCTCCATAGTTTCGATCGAATCAACGCTTTGGCACATTGGAAGTAGCACTCCTCCACTTCGATGCCAATGCCGATAATGGGAGTTTTGCCACCGACACTCAGTGGTGCCAACAGCGTTTCATCGCTTGTCAAGCATGCTCTGCCATTGACTCGAAGAGTTTCGCCAACTCCGGGGACGAGAAACAGCAAACCAATGCGACCAGTTTGAAGAATGTTGCGCAAGCTGTCCGCTCGGCGGTTACCGGGGCGCTCCGGCACAAGTAATGTTTGTGTATCAAGCACCTTGGCGACACAAGGCAGATCACCACGTGGCGAGACATCGCAGTTGCCATTTGCACCAACGGTCCCCAACAACACCATGGGTGCCCGACCCACAAATTCGCACATGTGGTCATCGAGTCGTCCGAGCTCTTTTTTGATGACCAGCTCGCTGGGAAGCCCAATTAGTGCCTCCAGTTCGTTGGTCGAGCTGACAATCTGTACAAATGGTGGCATTGTCGTTCATCCAAATGAAGAGTTTCCCGAATTTTTACCGTGAGTACGCATGAGTTCACATTCGTCAAATCAAACTCTGAGGGCCTGCAATTGGGCTGATAAGAAGTGAACCGTTGGCGCTAGCCACGGGCGTCGAAGGTGTTGCGCCGAGAATCGCATTTCGATGGACAAAATCATTAGGTGTTGGAACGTCTTCGGTTCAAATCGGCGCAACCTTCGACGCCCGTGGCTAGCGCCAACGGTTCACTTCTTATCAGCTCAGCCTGCAACAGGTCCTGCCTACATGCTTGCATCGATGTGGATGTAGCTGCGAGGTAACCACTACTATTACGACAATCCGTTCGAGCGCGAAGCCTACGAGCAAGATGAACTTCGTCGACAAAAGCCTTAAGCTTTACCAATTCATGCCTCTTTGCGACACGCTAGCAATAGACCAGCGCATAATCCCATCGCTTTTCTGCTCGCCGGGAATTGCTGTTAAGCTGTGAGGGCTATATCGATTGTCGCTGGCGACTTGAATCAGTTCGCGTGCGATGTGTATGGGTTGTTCGAGAGATTCGGGCAATGCGGCCGATAGCTGTTCGTAGCGGTTGTGCCGCTGATGATGTTTCAATCGATGAGGGATGGCGCTAGGGCCGAACGAATCGAGTTGGTCGAAGGACCAGACTCGCCTATATCCGGCAAGTCCCTCGTAGAAACGTGCTCGAAGGTAAGGTAACCACAGATGCGATTGTCTCGACCGTATCGTTGGACAAGCTGGCTATGTGCGGCTTCGATGGCTGTCACCGGTTGTTCGCCCGTACGAAAGTTCAAATTCAACTCTGACGGCAAGTCGTACCACCAAGCTTTTGCGACTCAAATCGAGTATCCGAATGTCAAGTCTTGTTTGGATCCCGATGTCCTCGCTGCACCGACGCCTTTGGCGATAGAGAATCCGGCTGACGTACCCGCGTGGGAAATTAAATTGGATGAAGCGGTGCGTATGGCGCTGCAGCGTAGCGATATACTGCGATCGATCGGTGGAAGCATCGTTCAATCTCCCATATCGAGTCGCAGTGTTTACGATCCAGCCCTGGCTGAGTCCAACCCCTTGGGCGGAGTTGATGCGGCGCTATCGGCCTTCGACGCGCAGGTAACAAGCGAGCTATTTTGGCAGAAGAACGATCGCCCCAGCAATATCGACCCGGGCTTTGCGTTTTTCTCGCCGCCGGTTTTCCTACAAACCGCAGCGAATTTTCAATCGCAGATCGCTAAACGCACCGCCACAGGTGCGTCCTTCGCCGCGCGACACAACATCCTTTACGACAACAATAATCGTGCCAATCGATTGTTTACCAGCGACTACACCGGATGGTTCGAAGTCGAGTGGCGCCAGCCACTGATGCGAGGTGCGGGCGTGGATTACAACCGCATCGCGGGCCCGAACTCAAATGTCGGTCAGTACAACGGCGTGTTGATCGCGCGCATCAATACAGATATCTCCTTGGCCGACTTCGAACAGTCGGTAATCACTTTCATCAACGACGTTGAGACTGCCTACTGGGAATTGTATTTCAGCTACCGCAATCTCCAAACGCAGATTGCGGGCCGAACCAGCTCGCAACTTACTTGGCAGCGAGTTACCGAGCTTCAGAAAGCAGGCGCGCGCGGAGGCGAAGCCGATAACGAAGCACAAGCTCGTTCTCAATACTATTTGTTTGACGCTCAGGTCAAAGAATCGCTTTCGGGTCCCAACGGACTGTACGCTGCCGAGCAGCGGTTGCGGTATCTCCTGGGCCTGCCGCCAACCGATGGCCGCTTGCTGAAACCCGTCGAAGATCCGATGGAAGGTGCGGTAGTGTACGATTGGCAATCGTCGTTAGCCGACGCGCTGTGCAAACGCGTAGAGATTCGCCGACAGAAATGGTCGATCAAGCGACGCGAGCTAGAATTGGTTGCGGCGCGCATGAACAAGCGAATCAACTTGGACGCGTTGACCCAATATCGTTATCGCGGTTTGGGAAATCACTTGATCGGATCGGCCAGCTCGGTAACCGACTTTGACAACTTGTACCAAAATATCTTGACGGGCGATTATCAAGAATGGCAAGCGGGATTTGAGTTGAGTTATCCTGTCGGATTTCGCCAAGCCGGTGCCGCGATCGCCAATGCACAGTGGAATCTCGCCCGTGAACAATCGCTGCTGAAGGAACAGGAGTTACGCATCTCTCACGATCTAAGCAATTCGGCGAGGCAGATTTTGCGGGCATTCGAACTCGTACAGACCAATTACAACCGCCAGGATGCCGACAAGCTCCAAGCGGAGGTATTGCGCAGTCGTTATGAACAAGGGCTAATCAATATCAACTTTCTCTTGCAAGCTCAGCAGCAGTTAGCCAACAGCCAGAGCGCGTACTTCCGTTCGTTGATTGACTATCAGCTAGCCCTGCGCGACTTCCATCGCGAGAAAGGCTCGTTGTTGACGTACAGCCAAGTCGCGTTGTCCGAATCGGCATGGCCGGCGCCGGCTTATCAAAATGCTGTCGAACGAGGGAGGTTCTTTGAACCGCAACCGAATCCTGAACTTGTGGAGACGCCTGCGCCAGTCAGTACCGGCGCATTCGATCCCCATCGAGTTGGCGTACACGATGCCACCGGCACACAAACGAATTGACGCATCTCCAGGTGGCACAGGTCGCAAGCACTAGTTACCAGCCGGGATCAATTCCATAGGGCCACGAACCCGCGTTACCAAAGTGCGAATAAGCCGCATGTTGATTTCCATGACTGGTAACTGACCACTGCGGGCGCCGTTTTCTAGATCGCGAGCCGGGGCGACGAACGGCCTGAAGCCGAGCGATCCTGAGGCTCCCTTCAACCAGTGCGCGAGTTCCTCCAGCTCTTTGAAATTCCTGGTTTCAAACGCCTGCTCCATTTCATCGATTCGTTCGCGCAAGCGGACCACAAATTGGCCAACGATCGCACGGATCTCGTCGTCGGAATCGACGGGTAACTCCGATTCGATCGGTTGGTAATTTTGCGTACTTGCGGCCAATTCCGAACTGATGTCATTGGCCATGTTGTGGATCGCTTGCAGTTGTTCGATTTCTGATTCTGGATTGCTTGACCGTTGGCTCGACGCTGCCGACTGAGTTTCGGTAACGACTTGCCCACCGACGTGTTTGGCGACCGCCGACAGCAGTTGGTTCATGCTGATCGGTTTGGCCAACATACTGGTATATCCGGCATCGCGACAGGCATCTTCATCTTTCTTCATGACATTGCCAGTAAGAGCGATAATCGGCAGTTTGCAGCCGGCAGCGCGCAAATGGCGAGTGGCTTGCAACCCGTCCATGACTGGCATGTGGACGTCCATCAGCAGCAAGTCGATCTTATTTTCGATCAGCCGCTCGATGGCTTCTTTTCCATTCTCTGCACAAATGACGCTTGCACCGGCGCGCTCGAGGTAGACGGACGCCAGTTGACGATTGGCTTCCCCGTCGTCGACGACCAAAATGGTGCACGCATTCAATCGGATCGTTTCCTTGAGTCCTGTGCGAGTACCTTGATGCGTTATAGCATCTGCTGGGGCGAGCATGGGAATACCATCTAGTGGGCCCGGATCGATCGCGACCGAGAATGTGCTTCCCTTACCTTGGACGCTGGAGACGGAAACGCCGCCGCCCATCTTCTCAGCTAGATACTTGGATATCGACAATCCCAGACCGGTGCCACCAAATCGCCGCGTGATGGACGTGTCCTCTTGCGAGAACGGGTCGAAGATGCGGTTGACGGCTTCGGATGAAATGCCAATCCCGGTATCGACGACATCGATAACGAACATCGGTCTTGGTCCTGGTACCATCTTGGTAACGATCCGCACGCTGCCTCGTTCGGTGAATTTGAGCGCATTGCCAGTGAGATTGATGATCACTTGGCGCAAACGGACCGAGTCGGTCAAAATGGTCTCAGGCAAGGGTGTCGCAGGCTCGTGGAACAATTCGACGCCTTTTTCTTGCGCCTTTAACTGGAAGATCATTAGCGCATGTGAGATGATCTCCACGGGCGAGTACCTCGCCAATTCCAAGTCCATCTTGCCGGACTCAATTTTGGAGAGGTCGAGAATGTCGTTGATCAGCGTCAGCAAATGTTCGCCGCTGCCTTGAATCGTTTGCAAATAATGTTGGCGTTGTGCTTCGTCGCGCGCCAATCCTCGCTGAAGGATTTCGGTGAAACCGAGAATGGCGTTCATCGGTGTGCGAATCTCGTGACTCATGCGCGCCAAGAAATCACTCTTGGCGCGGTTGGCCGCGTCCGCTTGATCGCGAGCTTCCGAAAGTTCTATTCTATTTTGCTGGAGCTCCGTGATATCCTGGAAGGACGTCAGCACTCCTCGGTAATTGCCATCTTGTCCCAGCACAGGTGACGAATTGGCCACTAACGTCAGCGATTTCCCGTCCTTGTCGGTCAACTGAATCATCACATTGGGTTGCGCAGTGGCGTCTTCGATCGCGCGTGTCCATGGACAGCGAGTGTCGGCGTTTGGATCCAGATCCGTTTTCCAAGCAAACACTCCCGCGTCCTGCCCGATCAATTTGTCGGCGTCTTTACCGATCCAGTTTGCGAACGCTTCGTTAGCCAATACGATGCGTCCTTTGCGATCGGTGACCAACAGACCTTCAGCCAGTGTATCAAGAG
The DNA here is from genome assembly GCA_005798335.1 of Planctomycetaceae bacterium. Classification (GTDB taxonomy): domain Bacteria; phylum Planctomycetota; class Planctomycetia; order Pirellulales; family Pirellulaceae; genus Aureliella. The sequence goes on from SYJV01000274.1 coordinate 32,762, forward strand.
CGGCTCGCACGCGTTTGGGGATGGCGTTGGATGGGTCCAGTTGCCTGAGAACTTTGCCAAGGTAGTAGTAATAGGCCAAAAATGTGATCCATGCGACCGCGGTGGTAAACTGCATCCACGGATCCATCACAAACGCCAGCAGACCTTGTTGGTTCAACGGTTGGAAGCGGAGTTCGATTTCACCCCATGGGACATTATTGCCCTTGCTCAGTGGCACAACCAATTGTGTTTCCGTAGACATCTCTCCAGTGTTCTTCCAATGTTTCGCGTGATCGCCAACTTCTAAATGCAACTTTTGATTGCTGCGCCGAATCGCGGCGGACAATAGATGTTCGTTGCGATCCACGACCGCTTTCAGCACCCCTTCCATGCTGGAAATATCACCTCGTTTGACCAGGATGGAAAAGTTCAGTGCCAGCGACTCGCAGAGAGCCTTGCGTCCTTCCAATACTGCGGATTGCGCATTCGGACCCAATCCGAAGAATCGCGCCAACATCATGACGCTGACTGCCAGGCTGACCAAGCCCAGCGTGATACGCGCTTTTACCGATAGAAATGGGATCATGTCAGGTTTGCCACCAAAGGATTGTTTGCCGCATCGTGATTTGATTCGGCAGGAGGAGTGTTCTGTTCGGTTTCTTGAATTTCATCGGCGTCTGCATCCGACGATGCAACCATCGATTCCAGCGAATCGTCATCGCCGTCGTATTCCGGATCATCTAATTGATTAAGGACTGGCAACGGATCAACAATGCGCCAGGCAGGTAACTGGGTCATCACGCCGGCGACAATGTAACCTCCACGCACTAACCAAACGACATAGCCCACGGATAAAGTCGATGTCAATCCAGTTGCCGCGCCCATCACGATCGGATCGATGCTTGGGATTACGTCAATCTGCTGTTGAATGCTGTCGATGTCTTGCCAGACAATATCAGTCGCAGCATTAAAAGTTGCGATGGAAAAACCTAAGTCGTTGATGGTATCTAGCGTGCGAAGCGAATCATTTCTGGATTCAGCTCGGTAGGAACGATAGCCCTGCTGCGACGAGGATTCCACCAAGCGTTCCGTCAGTCTCTGGACTCGATGGACATTCTCCGCGACGCGAATTTCCGCCAGCGTAGACAGCCCTCGTTGCGCCTCAGTGGGAATGTTGCTGGTTTGGGACTGCGTTTCTGCAATCTGATTAGTGATCACCGGTGAATTGGCCTCTGCGACCGGCGTCGCGCTATCAGATGTTGCAGGCGGACTGGTGCTGGAACTGGCTGAGGAGGAAGCGGAGGACGATGAGGATGAGGACGACGAAGAAGACTCGGGAGATATGGTTGATGGTGGAGGAGGCGTGGTAGTTATCGAATCGCTCGAAATGACAGGCTGCTGAAGCGTAGCGATCGTGATGAACACAGTTCCAGTGTCGACACCGCCGTTACCGTCAGATACTTCATAGGTAAATGATTCTTGTCCGCCGACATCTGCTGACGGTGTGTACACAAACGAGCCGTCGGGGGCAATGCTAACTCTATCGAGGCTGCCCACGAGCGCGACCGTTAAACTGTGACCGTCTTCGTCGGTAACTCCCTGCAGTAAACCGGGTGCAGCAACGTTAAAAGGACTTCCCAGCAGAACCGTATAGCTGTGGTCTCGAGCGACAGGAGCATCATTCGCGTTCTCGACCATAACAGTAATTGCCGCGACTGTGGAGCGTCCCGACCCATCGCTGACCTCAACGTTGACTTCGTAAAAATTATCGCGGTTGGCATCACCAGGGTTTTCAAAGTTCGGAGGGCTGACGAAAGCCAGATCATTATCATTCGTGATTCTGAATTTGGCTCGATCAACACCACCGACGATTGTAAAACTGAGACTGGGAGTCGGTAAGTCAAGGTCGTCTCCTGCGAGTCTATCAACTATGACCTGTTTCTCGCTAACTCGCAGCAAGCGCGAAGAAGTGATCACGGGGTCGAATTCGTTTACCGGCAAAATGTCGATGGCAAAAGTCGCTATCGACGACGATCCATCGGTGCTGGATGCACGCACGGTGATGCCATGTATGCTGGACGATTCCCGATCGATGCGACTGCTATCCGCCACACGAACCACTCCTGTAAACGCATTGATGCTAAAGCGTCCATCGGCACTATCGACCAAGGAATACGTGATCGTATTATTGGTTCCATCTAAGTCGACGGCAGAGGCATCAATTCCCACTGCAGTTCCGTTAGCAGCGTTCTCGAGCACTTGATTGGGGCTGAGGACACTATCCACAATGGGTGAAACATCGAATTCGTCTTGATCGGTAACTTGGATCATCAGCATCTGGACATCGGCCAACCCCGTCGAGTCGGTAGCTGTTACTTCGACCTGAAAAATATTGTTCTTGTCGCTGTCGCGAAAAGCTTCGTAATCGGACGGTGATGGGGAGAAAATTAGCGTCCCGTTGTTTTGATCGATTGAAAACCAACTCGCGTCTGCGCCACCAGAGATCTTGTACATAACAGAATCACTATCAACCTCAATGGAGGTCACGATGGCTGGGATGGAGTTATTTTCAGCAATCGTAATACTGGCGGTAGCCGATCCGCCATTGCTGGTGATGATAGGTGCGTCGTTCACCGGCGTGACAAACAAACTGACAGTTACTGGATTCGAACTGCTACTACCGTCTTCAACTACGTAGGTAAATGAATCGCTTCCGAAATAGTTTGCAAACGGCGAATACGTGAAGGAACCATTGGAGTTGAATAATAGCTTGCCATTGCTGGTAGTAGTTCCCAACGTAGCCATCAGTGGGTTTCCATCCTGGTCGCTGTCGTTGGTAAGCACACCCTGATGAGTTTGAGCTGGACCAAGCGTTGTCAAACCGCCATTGACCGCCAGGAAATTCGCGTGAATCTGGGCCGCGGATAAACTGCCTTCGTAAGCTCGAAATTCGTCAATCGCACCTTGGAATGTACGTGACGAAGCGACGCTATGATTACCCACAGTTAAATTCAGCGCAGCGTCCGAGTTTGGACTTCCATCTGGTGACGCCTCTTCGAATACTGCTACGGAAACGCCGTTGATAAAAATTTGCGGATCATTGGCGGTTGAAGAACTATCGTAAACTACCGTGACCATCTGCCAGTTGCTGGTCGTGACGGCACCCATCGCGGTACTCCAACGTCCGACGTGACCTGAGAATCCAAAATGGAACAAAACCCTTCCAGAGCTCCCCGTTCCCGTGGCATACAACCCCCAGCCGTTGCCCGTGCCCGACGAAAAAGTGCTATTTGCTTTGTCGGCGATTCGTCCATAGGATCCTTCACCCCAGCCCTCGGGATTGATCCACGCTGAGATCGTGCCACCACCGGTGAACAGGTTGTCAATCACGGTTGCAGAACCGACATTGACACTGTCGTCAACGCCATCAAAGTTCCTCGCTGCTCCGATCCGTCCGGCTGAGTTGGTAGTACCCGAGTACGAGACAGTATTCGAGTTCACCGTGGAGTCGTCGGCGGGATTAGCCATGTGCAGTACGGCTCTGGTGCTGCTTTCCCATACTCCGTTAGGATTCTGACCAGCGATGGCGGTGGCGTTTCCATAGTACATCCGAATAAAGTCTGTCGAGGATAACGCATCAATCTGCGGGACTCGCACCCACACTTGCGAAGTTCCAGTTTCGTTCCACACATCGATTTCATAACTCAGCAAGGTACCGTTGGCATCGACGAATCGTAGATCTTGTCCTGCATTCTGAGTTTTGCTGTAATCGATCGTGGACGCGTCCAAGGTAACTAAGATCACTTGATCGACGAGATTGGTAGCCGATGTATTGTTGAACGTCAGCTTTTGAAAAGTGGACCAATTCGGGTCGAACCAGTTTCCAATTGCCGCCAAGCTGCTGTCTTCCGCAAGTGTATAGGATTCGGAGACTCCGACGGGCGCATCGTTAGCGTCAGTGATCGCGATCGTGACCGTTTGAGTATCCGTCAGCAATCCGTCCGAGACCTGAACAATTACTTCATACACTCGATCGCTGCCAACGTCGCTGGGTTGTTCAAAATCCGGCTTCGACTTGAATTGCAACTTACCACTGTTCGCGTCAAGATTAAAGAAACTAGCCTCTGTGCCACCAATAATATTGAAAGTTAATGGCTGCGACGGCGTGTCGATATCGCTGGCCGATAGTGTCATGGCAGTTTGAATGTTCTCAGCCAGATTAAACGAATTTGAGGACAGGCTACTGTTGTTATTAATTGTTGGCGCATCGTTGACCGGAGTTACTGTAATCGTGGCCGAGACAATCGCCGTGCTAAATGCTGACTGTCCGCCATTGGGGATCGTCGCTTGCAAAGCCCCCACCGTGCCTATTGTTTCGTCCCACGCGCGAAAGGCTATGGACGCGCCGCCATTCCAATTCGCATTGGGGACAAAGCGGAGCCTCGCGGTACTGTCTGCGGGCAACAGGCGAGCCAAGGTTTCGCTGACGGTTCCCACATCAGTCCAGTTTGATCCGTTGTCGAGCGAGAACTGCCATTTGCCATGAGAATTATCGGCCGACGTAAGGGCAACACCCATCTCAATATTGCCGCTGGTATCGTAGAACTGCCCAGTTGTCAGGTACGAGACGCTGACTCCAAAATTGGAAAACGGATCTTCGATCATGTCGGGCAAGTGATTTGCTCCGAATAGAAGCGGTGCTACGTTGTCGACTGACAGCGTGAGACCGCGAATCTCTTCTCCAGATGAGCCTATTCCTAAATCAACTCCCTCGGCGATAAGCGTTGCTGTACCGTTGGTATTCGAACCCGCGGTCGTTAGCGTCAGAGCAAAGACGTCATACTCCGTAACTGCAACACCCGCGACTGTATCTGGACTGCGCACGCTCAGCAGGAGCTGGCCTGCTTGGAAGCTCACACCACCGGCCTGCAAATTGACGGGAATCAGCTCTAATCCACCGATCTGCTGATCGATTCCGAGGTCACTGCCATCGACCAACAGCGTTGGCGCGGTCACGTTGGTACTCCCTGCACCGACCGTCGTTGCGTGCATTACGTAGATATTATCGTCGTCGGCGCCGCCGCTTTGGACCAGTAGGAAATCGCCGTACGCCACCTGGACGTTTCCAACCATGACACCCAACGGTGATTCGACCAGCGCAATTTCCCGAATATTGGACACACCGCTGGGATCATCCAGCAACTTGGTAAATGTACCCGACGCGTAGTTCCCTGGCAAACTCGGACGAAAGACCATCAAGTCCTTATTATCAAAGGTGATTCCATTAATGGTCTTGCTACCGCTCTCCAGCGAGAACAACAAATCGCCTTGTTGGAGCGTAAATGAACCTCCGACTCCGCCAAGAGTAATTGTGGTCTGAACCAAATGCAGAGCGGAAATTGAGTGTCCGCCATCGGTGCCGAACGCGTTGATATTGAACACTGCAGAAAATGTGCCTGACGTCGTTCCTGGTTCCAAATCAAACGCTGGATCCCCAAACGCCATTACAGTTCCTGTAGACCATGACGGTCCGCTGTTCGGTGCGGCAGCACCGAGAGTTGACAACCAGACCGCCGCACTATTGACCGGTAAAACTGTGATCGCAATGTTATCAGTATCGAATAGTGGTCCTCCCATACCGCTATTACCAAGATCGTTAACGTTGAACTGAATCGACGAGGAACCGGCAAGCGACGGATTTGGCGTAAAACTCATGCCATCTAAAGCAATGTCCCGCTTAACTGCTGGGAATTGGTCTAGTATTGAATTTCGCTTTTAGCGAGACTTCTTTCCGCAAATTAACGGAAAGGAGTCCGAAATGTCGCGTCTAGCTGTGGACCAATCTGCGGTCCGGGTAGTTGTTTTGGATCGAGAGGATCGAGTTTGCCCCCAGTGCGGAGGTAGAATGCACGTACGCTGTAGCCGCCAGCGATGCATTCATTCGCTCGACGGCCCGTTGCAGTTGGATCTTAAACTCGTTCAGTGCTCAAATGCACAGTGCGCGCAGATGAAACTCTTCAGTCCCGAGCAAGAGTGCGGTTATGCGATGCCTCGTTGGGGGATCGGCTGGGACGTCTTCTGCTGGATCGGTCAGCGACGATTCTCTAGGCATTGGTCCGTGCCGCAAATTCGCCATGAACTCTACGACAGCTACCAGATTCGCTTGTCGGACGACGCCATCGAAGATCACATTGCTTCTTACCAAAACATGGTTGCGGCTCGACATCAGGCTCCGCAGGAGTTGGCCAAGCTTTATGGCGGCCACAAGGAGATCGCCCTGTCGATCGATGGACTGCAACCCGAAAAGGGTCATGAGACAATTTACGTCGTGCGTGAAGTAACTCAGCGTCGCGTCTGGTTTGCCGAAGCGTTGCTGTCGGGCGCGACTGACGAAATCAGGAAGTTGTTCATTCGTGCGAAAGAACTGGCGGTTTCACTGAACTTGAAAGTGGTGTTGTGGATCACCGACAAGCAAGAGGCTTTTGTGAGCTGCGCAGCCGCAGAGTTTCCCGACGTTCCACATCGCTATTGCGAGAATCACTTTTTTCGGGACTTGGCCAAACCGGTGCTGGAGGCGGACAGTACCGCCAAGAAGAAAATGCGTTCCAAAATCAGGGGTTTGCGGGCAGTCGAGCGGGTCGTGCTCGATGCTCAGCAAGCCACTCAAGCCGTAGCGAACTCGGCTGGTATCCCTGCGGTCGATGCGGCCCAGCCAGACTCTCTGGCAGGCGAAGCCGGTGAGGTAGTACTCGATTACTGCAGCATGGTGCGCGGCATTTTGAATGATAATCACGGAGGTCCTTACAATCCGCCTGGCCTGCGGATGTTGGATGCGTTGGGTGATGTGCGCGAGTCGTTGGCGCGGATTGCTTCGTCCGCTCGAACTGGCCCGGAGTTCGCGCTGCTGAATCGACTTCAGGGGTTCATCGACCGAGGTGTGGCTGGCCAGCAAGAGGCCTTCACCCGCGTGCGAAGCTATACCGACCAAGTGCGCGAAGTCATGGACATTCTGAATACCGAGGAGGGGACGCCGTTGGCTGAGCGCGAACCGCTTTTCGCCGCCAAGCTGGCTGAGTTTCAGCAAACGCCGAGCGACCCGATTCTGAGCCACTTGGCGAAGGTGATGACGTCGTTTCGAGTGGGCCTCTTCGCGGGAGCACAACTGACATCTCATCCGCGCGACAACTTGCACTTAGAGCGCTGGTTTCGACTGCCAAAGTCTCATGAGCGTCGCGTCCACGGTCACCATCACGCGGGCGTCCGCATCGTGCGCGAGGGAGCGACCTTGATTCCAACGCTCGACGCGCACGCCAACCATCCCGGCCTCTTCACGCGTGAAGAACTTTCTCCGTTCCAGTCAGCCATCACGCCGTCCAGCCAGATAGCATCGCAGCAACGCCACCGCATCATGGCGAAAAGTCGCTCAAAAAAA
>SYJV01000275.1 GCA_005798335.1 Planctomycetaceae bacterium
CTCACAAACATGTTACCTTTACAACCATTCGCTGACTCCTTTACCGGCAAAAAAACGTGCGGTAAAAGATTGGTTCTTCTTATCTTTTACCGCACATCTTTTTGCCTTCTGTCACCCGGCCGATAGAGAGGGACGGAATTATGGCGAGGACCTTGCGAGACATGGATGATGGCAACACTAGTGTTAGCTTTTGCCGCGCGACCGTGGTCGGTTGGATGATTCTTGCGTCGTGCGCTGTGTTCGGTGCTCCCGTTGAGGAAAATGCCAATGCGACCAACTCCAAATCGGTTGTTGCTGGTTGGCCCTTCATTCGCGGATCACGATTTGACGGACATTCGCTCGAGACGGGACTGGCAGAATCATGGCCACCGACTGGGCCGCCTATCTTGTGGACACGTGAACTAGGGCAAGGCTATTCCAGCTTCATTGCGTGGGACGATCGAGTTGCAACTCAACGGCAATCACTTACTGGACAGTATGTGGTTTGTTTTGAAGCCGATACTGGAAAAACGATATGGGAGCACCGCTATGCCTTTCCCTACGATCCAGCCGGCGTCTATCCTGGACCGCGTGCCACGCCGACTTATGCCGATGGTCGAGTCTTCTTCGCCGCGCCGGAAGGGTCAGTTACTTGCCTTCGCGCGAGCAATGGACAACATCTGTGGTCGATTGACTTGAAGGAACAATTTGGCGGGGACGGAACGGACTTTGGCTATTCCTGTTCGCCGACTGTCATTGACGACTTGGTGTTGCTCCCAGTTGGTGGCCACAGTTCGGCAATGATCGCACTCGACGCCGCCAATGGTCAGGTTCGTTGGCGCTCTGGCAACGATGCGGCAAGTTACACACCCGCCTATCCACTTACCTTTCGCGCTCAGCGCTGCGTCCTGGGGTACTTGCAGAATGTACTCGTTTTGTACGATCTGGCCACGGGGCAACAGATCTGGCGCAGAGAATTATCTTCCGGCTACGACGAACACTCGGCGTGGCCGATCTACTCCGAGCCTTATCTCTGGATATCGAGTCCGTTTCAATCTGGTTCGGAACTGCTGCGGCTGACCGGAGACGCCGCACAACCGCTGACCTCGGTTTGGAAAAACAAGTCGATGTCGAACGATATTTGCTCTAGTGTGTTGATCGATGGTGCCCTGTACGGTTTCGACCTGCACGAAGCGCAGGCAAAGACACATCGACCCTCGCGAGGCATCTTTCGCTGTCTCGACTTCCTGACTGGCAAGGAATACTGGTCGGTAGGAGACAATCGCCCGCGTCGAACTTCGACCACTGGCTCGGACGTCGGCCAGCGAGTGGGCCATGCAACGGTTATTAGCGCGGATGGAAAGCTGATTCTGATGAACGACACTGGCGAGCTAATCCTGGCGCGAGCGACTACTGAACGGTACGAGGAGCTGGCGAGAGTATCAATTCTAGGGGGCGAAATCTGCTGGACTCAACCAATACTTCATCGCCAGCGCCTCTATGTACGCAATCACAGCCGCGCGGTCTGTGTCTATCTCGGTAAACCAGAAAGTCTGAGTCCTGTGGTGTTGAAACAAGCATTGACGCCGCATGACATTCCACAATCGAAGTATTTTGACCTTGCCGCAGCCCTACTCGGAGTCGAACCCGAGTATGCCTTTGATCTTCCCAGCCGCGATTGGCTTTGGGAGTGGTTTGTTGTGTCGTTAATTGGCATCTTCGGCGTGAGCGTTGGAGCTACGGGCTGCCTGCGACTGGCCATTGGTAGCCGTCTGAATCTTGTCCGAGCCCGTTGGCTGTTTTGGTCGATTGCTATTCTATTTGGAAGCTTGGGAACGACATTCATCAGCGCATGGCGCGGAGACTTTGTATTCACTTGGCACATCCCGTTGTTTGTTACCTTTGTCGCCGCGGTGACAGAACTGAAGTTATCCAAGCAGCGGACACCGCTAGACTATTCTGCTTGGCGATCGGTCTTGGCGGCAGTTTCGTTATTGATTGTGAGTTGTGGGTACTTTCTGTTGTGCCGCCGTTTGAGCCTGGTATTTGAGTGGTCATTTTTGTGCGGATTTCCAGCCGCTCTACCATTCGTTCTGGCCGGCGCGTTTATGTTTCGGGGTCGACCATGGCGGTTTGCTTGGGAGCTAGTCATGACGTTTTTGGCGTTTGCTGCTTTTTTTTGGTCTGCAGTCGCCATACTCGTATGGCGGACGTAGAACGATCGACTACTTTGTAATGGATTGCCGTTCAATCGCCGTAAAATGTGGTCACAATTTGTGACTTCTTACAGAAAGTCGTGCTCGATAGCGACTTGGCTGCGTTGTATGGCGTCCCAATAAAGGCTTTGAATCGGCCATCCAACGCAACATCACCCGTTTCCCTCCGGATTTTAGTTCCGACTGACTTCTGAGGAAGTCGCTGAGATGCAGTCACAAATTGTGACCGCATCACGGCGACGATCTTTGGAAATAAGTATGATGGCGGGCAGTGCCCTGGATGCACCCTACAAGATCAATCGCAAGTAGCTGCGGAATTCTACGGTCGTTCGAAAGCAAAAATTTCCCCAATGAAACCATCTTCTGGTTCTTCGCCCGTGCTCACTTTTGGAGTAGGACTCTTTCTGGTCGCGCTTCTAGGCAATGCTCTCCGATCGAATTCCGCTGAGCATCCGGTCCCGGCGAATCCTCTGTGGCTGACGTACTCCGGCGAAAAGGGGCCGGGAGCGGGCAAGCACATCGTCTTGATCGCGGCGGATCAGGAATATCGCAGCGAGCATTCAATGCCAATGCTGGCGAGGCTGTTGGCCAAGCATCATGGGTTTCATTGCACCGTCCTGTTCAGTTTGAACAAGGACACTAACGTCGATCCGACCCAGAAGATTCGCTGGGAGGACAAGACGATCACTCACAACATTCCTGGCCTCGAGCACTTGGAGAAGTGCGATCTCGTCATCTTGTTCAGCCGACTGATTTCTCTACCGCCTGAACAATTGAAGCACATCCACAACTATCTCGACTCCGGCAAGCCGATCATCGGCATTCGTACGGCAAATCACGGCTTCATTGATTTCGATTACCAAAAGGACGGTAAGAAGATCGACTTTGGCGAAGCGGTGCTGGGTGGATCGTTTCGCAACCATCATGGCCGCTGGCAGCAGGATTCGACTCGCGGAATCATCGTCAAACAGAACAAGAATCATCCAGTGCTGAAAGGTGTCAAAGACATCTGGAGCACTTCCGACGTCTATCGCACCTACAAGGAAGGTAGCAGTCTCCCAGAAGGCTGCTTGCCCCTGGTGGACGGCCAGCCCTTGAAGGGCCGAAAACACAACGACGATGTAAATTCCGAACTGATTCCGCTACCAGTCGCCTGGGTCAAAACGTGGACCGGCAACACTGGCCAAACCGCGCGCGTCTTTCATGTGACGATGGGCAGCGCCCAGGATTTTAAAAGCGAAGGTCTCCGCCGCCTGACTGTGAACGCCGCCTACTGGTGCCAGCATATGGAGGCCGCCATCGACGAAACATCCTGCATGGACCTCGTCGGAGAGTATAACCCACCTGACAGCGGCTTCGCCTACAAAAAGCTCAACATCGTCCCGAGAAGGCCCAGCTCCTATAAATAGCATCACACAGATTGGTGCAATGCAGCAAATGAAGACTTTTTCTTGAGAAAGATCACCATGTCGAATCCAAACACAATCAAGCGACGCGAAGGAGGTCTATTGCGAGAAGCCCTGCGGGCTCACGATTGAGTACTGCCAGCGCCTCGACGAGACCATCGCAGGACCGGACGCAACTTTCAGGCGGGCACTCAACGTCGCACCGTCAATCACTATCAACAGGCTGTGCAGATCGCGCGCGACGGAAAGCTCGGCCAGTTAAGGAAAATGGTCGCCTCCGTCTACACACCAGGTCACAACAACAATTGGCTGCCTGCCGAACCGACGCCTGATCGCAAAATCATGGACTGGAACATGTGGCTCGGGCCTGCTCCGTGGCGCCCCTACAACAAGGATTCCTGCAGGCCCTGCTGATGGAAGAAGCCTTCCGATGGTAGAACCGAGTTACGAATAGCAACACAGTGTAAAATTGTCGGCAGCGCGCAGGCAAAATAAATTCGAAAGCCACAACTTGCATGGTGAGGACATATGTACCGATTGCTTGGTTCGAGCATAGTGACGCTGATGATCGTTTGGGCAGCTACTTCTACGACTGCGCAGGGGCAGAATGAAGCCAATCGAACGCGAACGCTGGAAGAGCTTCGCTCGATTCTTGCGCCCACTGTGCTCGACCCAAGCATCGGTCGCATCAGTGCGATCGATAGGACCTGGGAAGACTGGATAGCCCGCAATGGAGAATTGCCACCTGACTTCGAGTCGATGCCGTCATCTGCCGACCTTCCAGATCCATTAGTTCTTCGAGATCGACAACCTGCTGTGCCAATCACTACTGCCGAGCACTGGCAACAGCAGCGTGAGTGGATTAAGACTCAATTCGAGCAATGGGTATTTGGGCGCATGCCGCCACCGCCAGGAAATTTGCGGAGCACGATTACCAGCGAAATTCAAGAAGCTGGTATCACGACTCGCAAAGTGCTGCTTGAGTTTGGCCCAGGTCATCGAGCGAAACTGCATGTCGAGTTGATGATTCCTAAAGGGACGGGACCATTCCCAGTATTTCTTACCAATCAGCGTCGAGCTGGAGGCTGGGTTCATACGGCGGTACGCCGCGGTTATATCGGTTGTATCTACAATGCAACTGATCCCAAGTACGGCGACCCGGATGATTCGAATGAGTATCTCGAAGTCTGGCCCGAATACGATTTCTCTGGATTAGCTCGTTGGGCTTGGGCCGCCATGCGCGCGGTCGATTACTTGTACATGTTGCCAGAGGTAAATCAAAAACAAATTGGGATTACTGGCCACTCGCGAAACGGTAAACAAGCTTTACTCGCGGCGGCGTTTGACGAACGGATCGGCGCCGTAGTCGCCTCCAGCGGCAATGTCGGTGAGTGCTTGCCATGGCGATTTCAGCCCGATCCTTACCTCTACAATGGATTGGAAGCAATTACCGCGCGAGCTCACAATTCCTACTGGTTCCATCCGCGATTGCGTTTCTTTGCCGGCCGCGAGCACAAACTACCGGTGGATCAGCACATGATGCTCGCGCTGGTCGCACCTCGCGCGGCGATGATGTACTCTGCTTACGCCGAAGTCGAAGGAAATCCCTGGGGATTCGAGCAATCGTATCGGTCAGCGCTGCGAGTATTCCGGTTGTTGGGAAAAGATGAGAACTTGTGGCTGCACCTGAGGTCCGGAGAGCACTCAACCAGCGCTGCTGATATCGAGAATTTCATGGATTTTTTTGATACTGCGTTTGGTCGTGCTAGGTTTCCAAAATCCGAAACGTGGATTAATGGCTACACTTTTGAGAATTGGTTGGCGACGACTAAGCAACATGTCGATCCACGGCAGTTCCCGCCGCGCGAGGTCGGTGATCGAGCCGCGTCCAAGGAATCGATTCGCGCGAACATCGCATGGGCGTTGGGGACCGAACCGCCGGGCGCGGAAGTCACTCATCGTCAGAGCCTTGCCGAACTGTCGCCTCCGGATAACCACATTTTGGCGCTGCTTTACAATCGACCATTCAAAATTGCAGGCGCCGCGGCGTACGCCTTGCCATACGGCGATGGCCTGAAAGCGGAACTCTATTTTCCCACTATCAACGGCGGCAAACCGAAACCTGGACGCGTGCCAGTAGTCGTATGGTTGCACCCGGAATCGTACGCGACCGGATACGGCCGCCAGACGGCCAACCCTATTGCCGTACTAACCAAACGAGGATTCGCGGTCGTTGCATTCGATCAACTTGGATTCGGAACGCGCGTGCACGATGCGAAGAATTTCTATCAGCGTTATCCAACTTGGTCGTTGATGGGAAAAATGGTCGCAGATACTCGTGGAGTCGTGCGAGCGCTGACGGCGCTGGAAGAAATCGACGCTTCGCGAATCGCGCTGGTAGGCTATGCGATGGGTGGCTCCGTCGCACTACTGACGGCCGCTTCGGAGGCTCAGGTTAACGCAGTGGTTTCCGTAGGAGGTTGCTCGCTGCTTCGCGCGCCGTCGGAAGAACGAGGAAATGCAGGCATCCGACATTATTCGCATCTCCATGGGTTGGTTCCGCGATTTGGATTCTTCGTGGGACACCAGCAGCGCTTGCCCATCGACTTTGACGAAGTGCTGGGTTTGGTCGCTCCCAAATCCACTTTGATAGTTGCACCCACGCTTGACCGCCATATGCCGGTCGATGATGTTCGCCGCCTGGTCGATGCAGCTCGTCCAGTTTTTATTGAATCCGGTGCCGAAAGGTCGCTCAACCTGTCGACTCCTATCGAGATCGGCAGATTTACTCCCGCGATTCAAACTCAAGTATTCGACTGGCTCGACGCCAACCTGAAAGTCGCTAAATGAAGTCGCACTAACCTCACAATTAACCGTGCATAAGAGGTATACGTGGGTACAGGGGGGTGAAGGTCAGGGCTTGGCCCGGACCTTCACAACAGGTTTACATTCTCCCAACTGTCGCTACTTCGCATACTGCGCATGAAATCCCTTGACCTTTAGCGCAATGCGGTACAGGCTCAAGTCAATGGTGATGTACAGTACCTGCGCTTCGTCGCCGATTCCGAATTCGACATTGCTGGGCATACCGACTGGTGGATGTTGGGCATCAACGATCTGATTCGTCGCTCCAGTCGGAATGAAGGCGACTTCTTGACCGGCTGGATTGAGCACGAGAATGCCTGGTCGCTTGAGACTGCGAGCGGTGATATAGACAATGCCTAACGCGTCAACGCACATGCCATCGCAACCGGCTTGATCACCGAAGTCATAAATGGTCTTGCGAGGTCCGTTGACCTTGCCGTCGGTGCCAATCGGAAATGCGTAGATCTTCATCGGGCCGTGCGTCGGCTTGGGTCCGTTGGGATCGATCTTGTCGGTACCGTTGTCGTGGTCGGCGACATATAGCGTTTTTTCGTCTGGGCTCAGGGCAATGCCATTGGGCTTGGAGACTTCGTGCGTCACTTCGCTGGCTGTGCCATTTTTGTCTATCCGATAGACCGCACGATATTCTAGTTCGCGCGGCTCGTCACCCAAATAACGCGGGTCGGTGAAGTAAATGCGGCCATGTTTGTCGACGCACAGGTCGTTGGGAGCGTTGAATTTCTTGTCACCGATATGGTCGACAACTGTCTGACGGTTGCCATTCTTGACGTTCCACTTGGACACTCGCCGACCACCAAAATCGGAACCTTCACATGCCAACAAGAATCCGTCGGCATCGAACATGAGGCCATTGGCTTTACCACTATCACTGCTAAATATTGTTGTGGCTTTACTCTTGGGATCGAATCGCATGATCATCCCCGGATCTTTTCCGGTCGGAATATCGGTAAAGTAAATGCTCCCGTCCGGAGCCACGGCTGGTCCTTCGGTCAATCCGCCGCTGATATTCGCCGAGCGTGTGAACAGCAATTCCAACTTGGCATCAGCCGACACGATGCTCTGGCCCGTTGGTCGTCCCAATTCAGCAGCTTGAGTTTCACAGCAAATGGCGAGCAAGATCAAAGGCAAGCAAGCAGAAAATCGCATCGGTTGGTTCCTCACGTATCGGGAAGTTTGTTTAAGCAGGCAAGAACCAAGTATGATGCGATGTATTCTCAAACATGGAAAGTCCCCATAAACAGATTCCAATTGCGAAGCAGGTGGTCCGATGCTCGTACTCGACGCAATTGAATTGTACAATGGTCACATGACTCCAGATCAGCGGCTAAAACGATTGAATGAAGCACAAGACCAAGAGGATTCGTGGATTGAGTGGTATCGACTTACGCCGCAAGAGCGATGGGAGGAGTCGAAAAAGCTTTGGCAGTTTTATCTTCGAGTAGGAGGCTCTCTTGATCCCGAACCCGATAGTCAAAGTCCTTTCGACGCTTTCCTCCCACGAGGTTCGGCACCTGCTTATGGGCGGTCAGGCATGCGTGTTCTACGGCGCGGCCGAGTTTAGTCGAGACTGCGATATCGTTATTGTCGCAGACAAACAGAACCTGAATCGATTGACGACCGCTCTGGAAGAACTTAATGCCGAATGCATAGCGGTGCCACCGATGGAATGGTCCCATTTGGATCGAGGTCATGCGATGCACTTCCGCTGCAAACACCCTGACGCCGTAGGAATACGAATCGACCTGATGACCAAGATGCGCGGATGCGGCGACTTTGAAACGCTTTGGAACAACGTACCACCATTCAAGATGCTGATGGTTTGATTTACGAACTGCTAGGCATCGAGGATCTGGTAAATGCAAAGAAGACGCAGCGAGATAAGGATTGGCCGATGATTCGCCGATTGGTCGATGCGCATTACGATCAGAATCGGGCTGAGCCAACGGATGACCGTGTGCGCTTTTGGCTTCGCGAATCTCGTACTCCGGAGGTGCTGATCCGAGTGGCCGCCGAGTATCCTGAATTGCTCAAGGAAGTAATGAAAAAACGACCGCTCCTCGTTGAAACAATGGGTGCCAGCCGTACCGCTCTCCAGAAGGAACTCGATAAAGAACAAGCTGCAGAACGGGACGCGGATCAGCAGTATTGGACTCCACTTAAGAAAGAGCTCGAAGCGATGCGCAGGTCGATACGCAAACGTGAATCGAATTAGCCTTCTCGAATTTCTACTTGCTCGCAGGTTTCGTCGGTGGTTCGGGCGGAAGGGCAGGCATAAGAAAATTGCCGGAAAATCTTGCGTTGGGCACAGTAAACTGCTGTAATTAGACTGTGAATTTTAGAAATCCCCACCCAATTTCCTTCATAGCGATTCTGAGACACATTGCTCGCGAAACTGAAACACGCGAGGCCGCAAGCGGCCGTGTTTGAAACTTGAAGGTTGCTAACTCAATCAGCGCGGTCGAGTCGCCAAGACCATGATCAGCGGAAAGCAAGCTACAAATGGAGATCTACTTATGCGGTCGCTAGGTTTTGCTATCGTAGTTAGTTTCGGATTGTCACTTGGAGGATTTCATCCGGCACTCCGTGCGACCGAAGACGCGGAAGTCTTTTTCGAGACGAAGATTCGTCCGCTATTGGCAAGTTCATGCATCGAATGCCACGGTCCGAAAAAAGCCAGTGGCGGTTTGCGCTTGGATACCAAAGAGTTCTTCTTCCAAGGTGGCGAGAGCGGCGCAACTATCGAAGCCGGAAATGTCGATGGCAGCTTGGTCGTGCGCGCGATTCGTCGTGAAGGTGATCTTCAGATGCCACCTGAAAAGCCGCTCTCCAAACAAGAAATCGAGAATCTGACAAGATGGATCGAAGATGGTGCCAAGTGGCCAGAATCGATATCCAATCCCATCCCTAGCGAAAAACGCCATTGGGCGTTTGAGCCGTTACGAACCGTCGAAATCCCTAGCGATCCAACAGAGTGGTCTGCCCATCCCATCGATCGCTTTATCGCCGTGGGCATCCAAACACACGGTTTGCGGCCATCCGCGCAAGCCGACAAACAGGTCTTGATTCGCCGCGCTTATTTTGATCTTGTCGGTTTACCCCCAACGCCCGAAAAGATCGACGATTTTCTACTCGATAACTCGCCTAATGCATTTGCAAAAGTTGTCGATGAACTATTGGCTTCGCAGCGATACGGTGAACGCTGGGGACGACACTGGTTGGACTTGGTCCGTTACGCGGACACAGCAGGCGACAATGCGGACTACCCCATTCCCCAGGCGTATCTCTATCGAGACTATGTGATCGACGCATTCAACGAAGATCTGCCTTACGATCGTTTTCTGCACGAGCAGCTAGCTGGCGACATTCTGGCCAAGGACGCATCGCCAGCGGACTACGCCAGGTTGGTAATTGCGACTGGGTTCATCGCCCAGTCCAAACGCATCGGCACACGCGAGCTGGAAGATATGCACTTGATCATCGAAGACACTTTATCGACGTTTGGCCCCGCTATCCTTGGTCTTTCGCTCCGCTGCGCTCGATGCCACGACCATAAATATGATCCGCTAACTATGCAGGATTATTATGCGCTGTACGGTTTCTTCGCCAGTACGCAGTATCCGTTCGCGGGCGCTGAGGAAGTTAGGAAGCAGACCAAGTTCGCGCCGCTGGTACCAAGCGATCAAGTCCAACGCGCGATCGCCCAGCGCGACGCCGAATTGGCCCAGCTCAAGGCGGAATTGGAGCGTTTGGAAACAACTTCCGAAGTGGGCCAGAGAGCACGCTCGCTCGACAAAGCACTCACCGAAGCTCAGGAACAACTGAAGTCCGCGCAAGCGAGCTTGCAAACTGAACTAAAAGAGAAGATCGAAAGCACACAGTCCGAATTAGCGACTGCGCGCAAGGAACTGGAGCAGCTTACCAACCCCGTGCGAGAAAAGCTGACCAGCCTCGAAAAACGCGATCCATTATACGGCCTGCCAACTGCCTATGCTGTCGGTGAATTGGCCCCCATTGATGTCCCGGTACAACCCGCAGGCAGCCCTCGCAATGCTAAGGGAACTCCGGTGCGACGAGGTGTTCCGAAAGTGCTCGACCCAGCTCCTTTGGATATCCCTACGAGCATGAGTGGTCGAGCGGAGCTGGCGCATTGGTTGACGTCGCGCGCCAGCCATCTCACTTCGCGCGTGATGGCTAATCGAATTTGGCAACATCATTTCGGTAAGCCGCTCGTGCCAACGCCATCGGATTACGGTTTTCGCGGCACGCCGCCGTCGCATCCTGAACTGCTCGAATGGTTAGCGAAATCGCTGGTGGATTCGGGCTGGTCGATCAAGCAACTGCATCGCGCGATCATGCTATCGAATACTTACCAGCAATCATCTTCCATCGACGAAGCCAATCACTATCTCGATTCGGGGAACACTTGGTATTGGCGATTTGATCGGCGCCGCTTGGATGCCGAATCGCTGCGCGACACTATCTTGCTGCTCAGCGGTAACCTGGATTTGAGCCGACCCGGTCCGCATCCATTTCCCGAACCATCCAAATGGCGATTTACGGCTCATCACCAGTTCAATCATGTGTGTTACCCGTCGGATCATCGCAGCGTGTATTTAATGGTTCAGCGTCTGCATGCACATCCGTATTTGTCGCTGTTCAACGGAGCCGACCCAAGTTTGTCGACGGCCAGTCGCGACAATTCGACCGTCCCCTTGCAGGCCTTGTACTTGTTGAACAATGAGTTTATTCATCAATCCTCCGCGCGGCTTGCTCAGACGTTGATTTCGCATTTTGCCGAACCAGCCGCGAGAACGGTCGCACTGTACCGTCAAGCGTTTGGTAGGGCACCTACCGAGAATGAACTGAGCAAGCGTCTTGAGCAGCTCGACCGTTATACGCAAGTTCTCGCCAAGCAAGGATCGGACGTTGTCCTAAGCGAAAAAGAAGCATGGTCAAGCCTGGTGCGCGCAGTTTACGCGTCCAACGAATTTTTCTACGTCGATTGAGCTGAGTTTTCAGTCTTGAACGAACACCGACTGAGCAGTTGCAATAATTTGGATGAGTAATATGAAGTCGCAATTCAACCGAATGGGCCGCCGCGATTTTCTGCGTTCTGCAGCGCTGACGTCTGCAACTACGAGTTGGGGCGTTCAGAGCAGTTTGGTACGCGCGGCAGCGCTCAACGGCGGACATCCGCTGGCTCCCAAGCTCGGTCATCATACGGCGCGTGCCAAGCACTTGATCGTTTTCTTTTTCACCGGCGGATTTTCGCACGTCGACACGTTTGACTACAAACCCATGTTGCAGAGGGATCATGGCAAGAAACTGAATGATCGCGACAAACCGCTCAAAGGTTCGCCATGGAAGTTTCAGCCCTATGGCCAATGTGGCAAGATGGTCAGCGAGTTATTTCCGCATATGGGATCGGTGGTCGATCAAACTTGTTTTCTGCACACTGTACGCGGTGATTCCTCCGGCCATTCGGCAGCGACCTTGGGCATGCTTACTGGTTCGATCACGATTCCTATGCCAAGTTTGGGTTCCTGGATCAGTTATGGTTTGGGCACGCTAAATACGAATCTGCCGCCGTTCGTGGTGCTGGCCGCCAAGGAACCTTACAACGCCTATCTTGCATGGGATGCGAGTTTCCTGCCGGGCTATCACAAAGGGACGAGGTTGTTTCCAAGTGCCAATCCGCTGCCGAATGTTAACAGTCCGATCACCTCAGTTACGCAACGTGAACTCGAGAATAGGATGCTCGCCGATCTCAACACCGAGCATCTCGATGGACGCAGTGGCGATTTAAATCTTCGCTCCCGAATGACGTCCTTTGAGACTGCATTCGGATTGATGCGCGAAGCTCCGGAGGCATTTGATATTCGCGGCGAGCCCCAGCATGTGCTGGACTTGTACGGCAACAATACTGCGGACCCTGCCTCGTTTGCTTCGCAGTGCCTAACAGCGCGACGACTGGTCGAACGAGGAGTGCGCGTGGTCAATTTGTTCGACGTCGGCTCCAACACGAATTGGGACAATCACAACGATATATCGTTGCATGCCGGTTTGGCTCGCAATATCGATCAGCCGATCGCCGGCTTGATCAAGGACCTGCATCAACGCGGTTTGCTGGACGAGACATTGATCGTAGGTTGCTCCGAATTTGGCCGCACGCCATGGGAGGATTTAACTCCCAAGGGCCGCGGTCATTTCAATAGGAATTTCACTTGCTTCTTTGCTGGCGGAGGCGCCAAAGGCGGATTTAGCTTTGGAGTGTCCGATGAATATGGCGCTACTGCGGCCGAGAATCCCGTCCACACTCATGACTTCCATGCTACCATTTTGCACTTGATGGGGCTCGATCACACTCAGCTTACTTATCGTTATTCCGGTCGCGACTTCCGCCTAACCGACATTCATGGAAACGTTATCCATCAAGTAGTCGCGTAAGCGTGTCTGGATTTTTGGCTATGATTGAGCTTGGCGGCACCTCGTTTAACCCCAATACCGTTCAACGAACGTGGGATAAGCTCCAGCTTGTCAACCTGTAGCGGAGTTTCACCATTGCTTGCACAAGATATTGACAAGCTGGAAGCTTATCCCACGTTCGTTGAACGGTATTGCGTTTAACCCGCAGCCGTAGGCGAGGATTTTGACAAGTTTGGTGTGTGTTCCTCGCCTACGGCTGCAGGTTAAACAAGTTTCCGAACAGGAGTACATCATGAACGGACTCGATTCACGTATATGCGCCGACATCGGCCACTTCAACCGTTATTCAGGATAACGCTAAAATTCGCGCGACCCATCTAACCAGACGCTTGCCGTGGATGGGGCGTTTGATTGCTGCGTTTATTCTGTGCGGGATCGGGATTGCGGCGCTGACGGCGGGAAATTCATTTCGTCCGCCTGCGAGAGTGGCGGTTGCTAGGTACCGCGTGGTCGCAGAATACCCTCACGATGCGACCTCGTTTACTCAGGGATTGGTCTTCGTCGACGATCGCTTTTACGAAGGGACTGGCAAGAAAGGAGAATCGTCGTTGCGGCGCGTCGAACCGAAAAGCGGAAAGATCGAGAAACTCGTCCAGCTCGATGCAGACTACTTTGGTGAAGGGATCACAATCCTCGACGGAAATATCTATCAACTTACGTGGCAGAACGGCATTGGCATTATCTACCACCAGAAGACTTTTGCGACGATCTCGACCTTTCGTTACACAGGAGAGGGTTGGGGACTGACTAACAACGGCAATCAACTTATTCTGAGCGACGGAACGCCGACGTTGAGGTTTCTAGATCCAAAGACGTTCGAGGTCACCAAACGCATTGTCGTCAAGTCGGGCCGTGAGAGCATTAAGAAGCTTAACGAACTCGAATATGTCAAGGGAGAGATTCTAGCCAACATCTGGTATCAGGACAGAATCGCCCGCATTTCGCCGGAAACTGGTGATGTGCTGGGATGGATCGACTTGACGAGTCTCTATCCTGCAAGCTCGCGAAAGTCGAACGATGATGTCCTCAACGGTATCGCGTACGACGAAGCCAATGACCGACTTTTCGTCACCGGCAAGCACTGGCCCAAAGTATTCGAAATCGAGGTCGTGAAGATGTAACCGTCAGGGTGGAGATTCGTTACTATTATTGACAATCATGAAGCGATTGAAGATTATCCCGCGATCGCTGAACTCAAATCCAAACTGAACTTGCAGCGATGAAACTTGCAATTATCGGACTTAAGGGCCATGTCGGCGCAGTGTTGGCAGGCGCCAAGCGATTGAGCGGCATAGAACTGGTGGCGTTCAGCGAAGAAAATGCCCGGGTTACTGAATCCTATTCGCGTCAACCGATGTTCGCTGGTGCACAACACTACGAACATTGGAGACACTTATTTGAACATACCATGATGGACGTCTGCTGCGTGGCTGACGAGTCGGGTGTACGCTTTGAACAACTTGTCGCCTTGATGGAACGTGGCGTGCATATCGTCTCGGAGAAACCGCTAGTTACGAAGCTGGACGATTTGCAATCACTGCGCGCCGCTTTCAGTAAATCGGCCAGCCAGTTGACAATGCTGCTCGAATTACGGCATCAACCCAAAAACGTTCGCGTGCGCGAGTTAATCCAAGCGGGCAAGATCGGAGAAGTATGTCAGGTCTCCACGCAGAAGTCCTACCGCTGGGGCGAGCGTCCGGATTGGCTTAAGAGCCGCCAGCGGCTGGGAGGAACGATACCCTTCATCGGCATTCATTCTTTGGATACGATTCGCTGGGTCACTGGCCTCGACTACAAACGCACTGCGGCGGTACACGGCAACATTGGTTTTCCACAAACGGGTGAAACCGAGTCGCATGCTTCGATTCTTGCCGAATTGGTAAACGGCGCATCGGTCACAGCACGCTTAGATTATTTACGTCCGTCCAGCGCCGAAACTCACAGCGACGATCGATTGCGCGTGATCGGTACCAAAGGAGTCGTCGAGGTCAACGAGGGAGACGACGCCGTGAAGTTGATCACAGAAAAGGGAACTGAGCGATTTCCCTTCGGCGAAACCGAGAATCTGTTCGTAGAGTTCGTCAACTTTGTCCGCGGTGGTCCGCTACCGAGAATTACAGCCGAAGACAGTTTCTATATAACTGAAGTCGTCTTGCTGGCCCGGCAAGCTGCCGATGATCGTCGGTTGATCGACATCCCAGCACCCAAGAAACCAAGATAGAAAGTCAAAATCGAAGCTCTCCTGAAGCGCAGATTGCACCATACAGCGCGC
>SYJV01000276.1 GCA_005798335.1 Planctomycetaceae bacterium
ACGCTTCCTTAAGTTGATCCACGGCGGCATCGAAAACTTCGTTGACTTGTTCGCGCACCGCCGCGCGATGCACCTCGTTTTCAAACTCGTCACGCAAAGATCTTAGCAAAGTTAAATAGTCTTGTGTGCGGCGATCACCGTCAGAACGCAGTTGATGCGCCAATTCGTCGAGCCGACGGTTTTTTTCTTCGATCTCGTGGTGCCGCTGAGCCTTGAGAGCGGATTCCGTAATCGCTTCAACCTGAAAAATGATGCGTGTTGCCATCCAGCCGATGCCACCTAAGACGCCAATCGCCGCTGCCGCCGTCAATGCAGTGATCCCTCCCGCAGCCCACGAAAGAATTCCGGCGCTGATTCCTCCAACGATAGGCACGAGGACACTCGGGGCAAAAAACAGCTCTGAAATCACTTTGCGTTTAATTGGGTCCATGCTAGGCAAAATTACGGGCACCAAAGGAGACCATGCAGGGCGCGCGCATTTGAGTTGTTGGGAACTGTCGTAGAAAAGTCAACTTTGCTACGTACGCGAGAATCTGTTTGGAGCATTTGAACTCGCGTAGAGGCTGTGATTTTTTTGCAACCCGAAACGTAAGCGAGGTACGATTATCAGTCCCTCGGAGTGTGATTTGTTTCCAGACACACAATCTCAGATCTATGTCGGCTAGCTCAGAGAGTAGTTAAGGGACCGATCATTGTACCTCGCTTACGCTTCGGGTTGCAAAAAATCACAGCCTCGTAGGAATTGAAGTTGTGGCAATCCATAGTTACTTGGCGGAAAGATCGTTTAACTGAATATCACGCCAACGAACTTCGAACGGGCCTGTCTTAGCGCGAATTCCGTGGACTTGCAATCCTATAAATCCGCTGCGGAAAGCCTGCTCGTCCGACAGATCTTCGATTTTCTTGCCGTTGATCCAGGTTTGAATGCGTGGGCCTACGGCACGTACCAAGTAGCGATTCCACTGGCCGTTCTTGATGGCTTCGTGACTGGGAGGTGGATTCTTGCTGATCCAACCTCGGTCCGTTCCTTCGCCATAGACGAACCCGGATTTGCCGGGACTTTTCTCGATCTCGACCTGCGGACCGTGGACGCGTCCGTTGTTGAATTCGGGCAAACTCTTCGAACGAATTTGAACTCCCGAATTCAAGCCTTCATCGCATTTTACTTCAAAGGTCAATTCGAAATCACTGTAGTCCTTCTTGGTGCACATGAATGAGTTTGGACTGCCGACGCTGGTGCGGCCTACCACGACTCCTTCTTCGACCGTGTACTTGGCGGTGCCGTTATGCTGCTGCCAACCCTCCAAGTCTTTGCCGTTAAAAAGCGATTTCCAGCCGTCCGTGCCGGGGACTGGCGGGGAGCCAAAATCGGTTTTAGTGGTGGATTGTTGGAATGAGACACGCAAGGTTGTCGGGTCTCGCATCGCTGGTGCGCCTGTGCCAAGTTGCTCGGCGGTCACCGCTGGCAGAGTCACCTTGCCGGTCGCGACCCACTCGGCGCCTCGCTGCAAAGTTACTTGAAACGCCACACCGCTCATCGCCTTCGCATCATGCCCCAGAGTCGTATGAAAAACTCTTCCTTTACCATAGGCGATTGCCATCAGAATCGGCTCGTGCTCGCCGGTTCCGTTGGTCGACTTGTCGCTGAACGCGGTCGCGAGAACCTGCATATTCTCGGCCGGTCCGCGCAATTCTGAATAGAGTTCGTCTTCGGACTGCATGAAGGAACTCGGTAGACCGCTGGTGATCGGATGGTTGGAGTCTCGAACGACGACCAAGAACGGATGGCGACGACCATGGCTGCCGCCGCGTCCGGGTTGTGTATCCTTGGCAAAGCCACCATCGCGCCAACGCACGTAAGGTCCGCTCTTTTCGTTGCGTCCGCCCCAGCCACCCAAGCCGATCATGCGGTTATATTCGAGCCAATCTGGGAACGAATTATCCGCCGCATGCACGCTGACAAATCCACCTCCACCGGCCACGTAGCGATCGAAGATCTTTCTTGTTGCAGCCGACCAACTCTCTCCGTTGTAATTCGAGACAACTACATCGTAGCCTTCAAAAGATGGACTGAACTTGGACATGTCGCCGCCTTTGGCTGGAGCAGTGACTACGTCCACGGAGAACCGGCCGCAACCCTCCAGCGTGGCTTTGATCAGCGGAGTGGTCGTCTTCCAATCGTGATTGTTTTGACCGTCTATCAGCAGCGCACGCAGTTTGTCAGCTCGCACATCACTGCTGGACAGCATTGTCACGAAGAATGCCGCCAGTATCAAGAAGTAATTTAATTTCATATCTCGCATCCTAGGTCTTCGAAAATTACCGCTGGTTTCAAGAAAAGGACTTGCGTAACGGCTGTACCAAGCACTCATCGCGTGCTTTGGTAATGGCTATTTCTTGACTTTTGCGTGAAATCCCGCATCGCGCAGAGCTTTGACAACGTCTGCAGCGACAAAGTCACCTTCGACGACAAACGAAGACTCTTTGGATTTGGCAGTATCACTCTTCACGCCCGATACAGCGCCGACGATTTTCTTGATGGTCGTATTGCATCGTCCACAACAGTTATGCACATCGACCAACTCGAGCCGAGTTACTTTACCTTTCGGAGTTTCGACGTCCTTGTATTTGAGTTTATCGTTGTCGAGCGTACCGTAGAAACCCGCTTTGGCCAACGTATCGATAGCCTTCTGGGCATCGCTATCGCTGTCAGCGGTCAGTTTGATCGTGCCATCCGTTTGGCTGCATTCGGCTTTAACGCCTTTGGAATCCGCCAACGCTTTTCCGACAGCAGTGACACATTGTCCGCAACAAAGATGCGTTTTAGAAATTGTTACTTTCGTTTCCGCTCGCAGGTCCGACACGCCAAAGTTAACTGCCACAAGACACAATACTAACCCAGTTGCAAATCGCATGGCTTGCTCCTATGCTGCAAAAAAAGAACTACAAGATTCGAACCCTGGTGTAAAGCGATCCAATTATAAGCCGAATTGCCTTTGTCGTCGAACGAGGGTCCATTGTTAGTTCAAAGGAACTGTGCAGAAATTTATTCCAGTTCGTTTGTCGAACCAATTTTTGTGGGAGCAATTGAGGACAGTTGCTCTACTCTCGGTCAGGAACTGTCAAGAAATTGGTGCGGAAGGGAACTAGTTGTGGCGCTATTACTCTAAGGTCGGTTTAATAGTTTGTGTATGAGCCTTTTAATGAAGCTGGAGAAATCCTCAGTTGTCAAACGCGGTACTGGCACCGGCAACGGTGCGCGGTTGTCTTGATTCGTTTGGGCTAAATCATCGCCCAATTCTTGTTTCGGTGGATACGGACATCGCATTGGACGGCCAGCCGGCGCGCCAATGGTTGGTGGTGACGCCCGACCACCTATCTGTAATTACGGAAGGCTCAAGTCCCGAACTGTTGCGCTCCATTCCGTGGAGCGACGTTGACAGCATACGCACCGTAGCCGGAGTTGGTGCGGGAATACTGCAGGTCAAGGCAGCTGGAGATTGGATCGATCTGCTGCGGTTTTCCAATTCACTAGCCACGCGATTTCACAAGATCTCACGGGCACTTGAAAAGGTACGAGAACAAGGCGTCTCGTCGTCGATTGAAATGCCGGCCGAGTTTCATGAGACAACTCTCGACCCGCCGCGGTGCAAGTCATGTGAGCTTCGCCTAGCATCGCACGATGAGTCCTGTCCACGGTGTCTACGCAAAGGGCAGATACTCGTACGTGTTCGCGAACTGTTGATGCCCTATCGGCGCGGTGCCATTGGCTTGTGTTTGCTGACGATCGTCGGAGTTTGTGCCGAGTTAATTCCTCCCAAGCTACAGCAATACTTGGTGGATCACGTGCTGGCCAATCGTACGACCGAAGGCGTGGCGCAAGCGGGCGAAGCGTCAATCGATTTCAAGACAGCGCTACTGGTGGTCGTACTTGCACTGGCATTGTCGCGAGTCCTGTTGTCGGCGGTTGGAGTTATCAAAGGCAGGCTTGCCACCGCAATTGGAACCGGACTGACCAGTACCTTGCGAACTCAAATGGTCCAGCGTCTGCAGCATTTGGCGATCGCCTATTACGATCGGCATCAAGTCGGTTCGATGCTCAGCCGCGTGGCGCACGACAGCGAGGTGCTTCACGGATTAATGCATCAGATTACAGGAGGGTTCTTGCTGCAAATCGTCCAATTATTCGGTGTAGGGGCGATGTTGGTTTGGATCAATCCGAAATTGGCTTTGTACACGCTGATTCCCGTCCCACTGGTGTTCCTGGGAACGTGGGTGTTTTGGCGTAAGGTGTACCCGCGATATTATCGACTGTGGGATGCATCCAGTAAGCAAATGTCGGTACTCAGCGGCATGTTGTCCGGTGTCCGAGTGATGAAAGCTTTTGCACAAGAAGACCGTGAGTACGCTCGATTCAAACGTACCAGCGATCAATTGCGCGATTGGCGATTGTGGGTGGAATATACGAATGCAACGTATTCGGCCACCATGCAAATCGTCTTCAGTCTGGGAGGGTTGATCGTCTGGTACGTCGGCGGACGCGATGTAATCGGTCACGAAATGACGCTCGGCCAGTTGATCGCCTTTCTCGCTTATCTAGCAATGTTCTACGCTCCGCTGGGTGCGCTATCGAACTTTACAACGTGGCTGACAAGTTTCCTGTCGGGTAGCAAACGCGTGTTGGAATTGCTGGATACTCCCTTAACCATTTACGAACCGGTCCAGCCCAAATCTTGGGACCAGCCGCGTGGAGCGATCCAATTCGATCGTGTTTCGTTTGGTTACGATCGCAATCAACCAGTGCTAAAGGACATCTCCTTCAAAGTTGCTCCGGGTGAAATGGTTGGCATTGTCGGACGTAGTGGTTCGGGCAAGACCACGATGGTCAATTTGCTGGGTCGGTTTTACGATGTGCAGGAAGGGCAGATTTCCGTTGACGGGCTCGACATTCGCGATCTTTCCACTCGCGAATTGCGAGAGCGTCTGGGAATAGTCTTTCAGGATTCGTTTCTCCATCGAGGTACAATCTGGAAGAATCTTACCTACAGCCGACCCGACATCACTATCGAGAAAGGCCTTGCTGCCGCCAAAGCTGCCGGAGCTCACGATTTTATTTGTCGGCAGCAGTTAGGGTACGAGACGCTATTGGGCGAGCAAGGATCAGGACTTTCCGGCGGCGAAAAACAGCGGCTGTCGATCGCACGCACTCTGGTCCACGATCCAAAAATCTTGGTGCTGGACGAAGCGACCAGCAATATCGACGCCGAGGCGGAAAAGAGTATTCAAGAGGCGCTTGAGGTACTGATTCGAGGACGCACGACCGTGGCGATCGCGCATCGACTGTCGACATTACGGAACGCGGATCGCATTCTAGTGTTCGATCGCGGACAACTAGTGGAACAAGGAACGCAAGCCGAATTGCTGGCCAGCGACGGCATGTACGCGCGCCTTGTACGCATTCAAACACAGGTTTCCAAAGCCCCGAGCGTCGATAACCTGCTCCAGCGCGATGGTTCGGTCGACTCGTCGAGTGAGCCTGAAGGTTCAGCGAAACCGATCGCTCAAAAGAACCGCCTGGCTGGGTATTCGTCGGCTCAACTAGAGCTCATGGATCATCAACCGAAGAATAGAACCGATGAGGAACCAACTTCATCGCCGCATTTGGTTTGGCTGGATGGCAGGCAATCAGAGTTTCGTGGCGGGGATCATCAGCGTCTCGAATTATGGACCGACGGTCGCCGCGATTCTTCGAGCGTCTTCATGGTAAGAGCGTTTCCAGCGTCTCATCCGCAAGAATACTTGAGCGTGCGTAGCTGGAACGAATCTGGCGACGAAGTTGAATTAGGCCTGATTCGCGAGTTGCGATCCTGGAGCGCAGGCAGCCAGGCACTGGTCCGCGATGCGCTGGATCGACGTTATTTGTTGCGTGTGATCGGCTCTATCCATAGCCTGTCGCTGGAAGCTGGTTTCCTGGAGTTCGACGTACAAACCAACTTTGGACGCGAACGATTTACGATGCGCTGGACACAAAGCCAAGCTGTCGATTTCGGCGCACAAGGCAAGATGATTATCGATACCGAAGAGAATCGATATGTAGTCCATGACATCGAAACCCTCAGCCGCGCGGACCGAGAGAAATTTCTGCAATACGTGTATTGGTAGTGAATGGGAAGATAATAAGCATCGACAGGATTATTATTGTCGTCTTTCGCTCCGCGAAAGAATGATGTAACGCTACTTTCGCGGAGCGAAAGGCGACACTCATTGTTCGCCCGATGCTAAGTGCAAGCTAGGCGGTCTTCATTTATAATGTAACGCAATGGCTTGAAGATGCAGTTTCGCATGGCCGTAAAATTGGAATCACCTGACGAATTCATAGACCCCGCACCGTTCGTTAGAATTTCAGTCGCTTTGGTGTTGAGCCTTCCCGCGTGTAGTACAATAGACCAAGAATTTCCACATTCTCGTTTGGCGGCAAAGCATCGAAGTTCTCCATCGGCGAAACGCAAATGTCATCGAACATCACAACCCCCGCACCACATTCTGGTATCTCACCGGCAGTCGCACCAAGCGAGCGTGCCCGTGTGTTCGTGGTAGATGAATCGCATCCGCTGCCACCGGAATTGCGACCCAACATCGATCATATCATCACTGAGGATGGCCAGCCGGTGGATAACGTTTACTCGGAAAAACAACAGCGTCTGTTAACGGAACCGCTCTACAGCTCTTGGCATCCCGGTCGAATGTTCGTGGCTATGTCCAACGTGGGATTGTTTTTTGCAATCAAGCAATCTCCGTATGTACCGGACATGATGTTGAGCATGGATGTCAAGACTCCAGAGGACTTGGCTCCCAAAGAGAATCGATCCTACTTTGTCTGGGAGTATGGAAAACCGCCGGAGGTGGTGATCGAAGTTGTGTCCAACAAGATTGGCGGCGAGGACACCGAGAAACTGGCTGGTTACGCGCGCTTGGGGATCGCGTATTATGTGGTGCACGACCCTTTCAAGATGCTTGGCGACAGTTTGTTGCGAGTGTACCAACTGGTAGGTGCGCGATACGAGTTGCAACCCCATGAGCCGCGTTGGCTAGCCAGTATCGAGCTTGGATTGACATTGTGGCAAGGCAAGTACGAGGATTGCCAGGATTTGTGGCTGCGCTGGACAGATTCCACTGGAAAGCTCATTCCCACTGGAGCTGAACTCGCCCATCAGCAGACGATTCTTGCCCAGCAACAAACGATTCTAGCTCAGCAACAAACGATTCTAGCCCAGCAACAGACGATTCTAGCCCAGGAGAAAACGCTGCTAGCTGAACAACAATCATTGTTGGCTGAACAACTAAAGCAGCAAAACGAAGCGATGGCCGCGCAACTTAGACGCTTAGGTCACACGCCGGATGCGTAGCTTCGAGGAGTTGTGCCGGATCGCTCACGACGCGCCAAAATCGGGGACTGCTGGTTGCGACGTCGCTTGAACTGACAGTTTGGTCATGGCATACCAGAGGTGTTGCAGCGGCGTTAAATCAGCGGCCTTGGGTTTCCAGTTGGCGAAGACAACTTGGTCGAGCATATTTGCGGCCAGGACGGGACTTTTGCCGAGCTGCGGTGCTACACGCAAGAGCTTAGCTACGAACTCGCGCGGTGTTTCGTCGGGCGCTCGATTGACGCCAATCTCGGCTCCCCATGCTTCTAGCGCCGCGAATGAGCGTTTCACTATTTGTGAGCCAGTTAGACGCTCGCCGGATCGAAAAGGATTAACGAAAGAGCTGAAACGGGCTGGCGGGATGCGTTCAACTGTGGGTTGCTCAGGTTGTGCGGTTGGAGTTGATGTGGGGCGGTTGTTCCAGCCAAACAGGAGAGCGAGAAGCGCCATTAGGTCTTTCCATAGTGCTGCGATTTCGCGAGGGTGAGTAATTGCGTAGAAAGCGACAAACAAAACGAGCACCAGAATGGTCAGCCACTTAGCTAAACTCGCCACGCTTGACGAAATACTCTTCAGGAAGTTCGCAGGATCAAAATCAAACCGCTTGCCGGACTGCACCGAGGTTCCGTCAGAATTCTGCGGGGGTTGTGTCGTACTCGCTGGGCTGCTCTTGCCTTCGGACGACTCCTGGTTGGCGGCCTTGGATTTGGAAGTTGGCGATTCTGTTGAATTGTTTTCTTTCTCGCTATTGTCTGCTTGGCTGCTGTTCTCCGAAGTTGACTGTTGATCCGATGTTGCTTGTGATTCAGAGTTTTTGGGCGATTTTGAAGACTTGGCGGCATTCTCATTCCTGGTGCTGTCCTGAGAAGCTGACTGCCGGGCCGATGAGTCCTTTTCGCTGGCGTTGGGGCCGGCACTTTTTCCGTCTTGCTGGGCGGAACCACTCTCTGAGGCGCCCGATTGATCAGAAGCACCTCCGGGAGGGGCGTCCGCTTGAGTGTCCTGGTCCACACCAGCAGCATCAGGATTGGATTGGTCCGCGGTGGTTTCTTGACCCCAGCCGTAACGACTGGCAGTGAGCGAATCGGGTGAACCCAAGCTGAAGGGCAACTCGAGAACTCCCAATGTTCGGCCCGGCAAGGGCAAGAGAATGCAGCACAGCAGGATAACCACGATCGCCATCGCGCCACCGCCGAGCCAGCGCACGATAACTTCGCGAGGCATTTCCATGCCGCGATCACGAATGTACCGCCGAACGGACAAGAACGTCGTGCACATCAGCAACATCAAGGCGAACGCCAAATATCCAAACAGGAACCAGAATGCAGTGGCACGCGCCGCTGGATCGTGGATCACCAATTGTCCCAGTCCGAATAACGGAACCGCGAGAATTGCAAAGTAGAGTACCCAGACGCCCGAATTATGTTTCACGCGTTTCTTGGGGCCGCGACGATCTGGATCCAATAGATCAATTTCATCGTCATCATCGTCGATGGGAGCTAGTGAAGGCGGCCTTTTGACCAATCCCAGAGTTTGCAGCAGTCCTTCCGGCAAGCTCTGTTTCGCACGATCATCCATCGTACAATCAAAGGCAATGCGATCTGCTAAGTATGCGATCACTCCCAGTAATGCAGCGTTAAAAACCCAACTCAGGGCTTGCAAGTCCCCGTCGATCTTGACCATCGCGACCATGACCGTCATCGCGGCGGCTCCCATTGCCGCTAAATATCCGACGGCGTAGGCGCGGCCACTGTCGATAGCGATGCGCGCGATCAGCACTGCAGCGAATGTGTACAACCCCAGCACATACATTAACCTTGCGCTGAAATCACCTTGGTAAAAAGCGAATACCAGAAACCAAACTAGACTGACGATCATGCCGATGATCAATGCCGGGGCGATGACATTGATAACGGCCGTCACCATGAACGGACGCTCTCCAAACCGCTTGCTCCGCATGACTAATTCTCCTGAAAAACCTTCAAGATTCGGATTCAACCATCTTGTTTGGAAATGTAGCGTCAGTCCGCCCGTACTAGAATCGCAAGATCATTTCTTTGCAAATCAAAGGTACCGATTGTTCGTCAAATAGATGATAAACGTGAATGCGTTGGGCCAGCAAGCGACCGACTGCAGCGTGGAACGCTTCGTTTTCATAGTTGTTGACGATGGCCGCCACCGAGTAACCTTGCCGGCGCAACATGCCCATCGCTAGCGCCGCTGGTTCGTCGACTTCCTGGACAACTACCAAGACTGTGGCATCGCGAGGGAGGCGACTCTGGGTCTCAATCAATAGCTCAGGGAGGTGCAACCCATCCGTTCGCTCAAGACGTGCCAAGATTTTGATAGCCTCTGCGAAGTGTTCTGGTCCGCGACCGGTCGGCAGAATGATTGGCCGAATTCGATCGCTTTCCGCAGCCATTGCCACAGCGTGCTGCGCATCATTGCGATCAGCGAATTCGCGTAGTGAACGATCTTGCAGAACGCGATCTGCTGCATCGCGGCCATTGCTGATCAATCCAAATTGTTGCTGCCACAGCATCAAAGTATGGCAAATCGATGCCGCAGCGGTACACGCCAAGTCGCTGCGCACCGGATCGTGTTTGCGAGGATTCGTACGCTTGTGGAAATCCAATACAAGCGTGGCTCCTGCGACACAAGTGGGTTGGTATTGCTTGGACTGTAATTGGCCCGTGCGCGCGGTCGCATGCCAATGAATGCTGCGCAGCGGATCTCCGTTTTGATATTGTCGAATTCCGGACATCAAGGTCGGATCTTCCTGAACACGATACGAGACCTTGACTTCCCCCACCGGTCGGCGAGAGGCGATATTGTAGCCATCCAGTGGAATCACCTTGGGAACGACCAGCAATCGAGCTGGCTCGGTAACACTTTTAACCCGACGGTGCAGTCCCAGCAGGTCTCCACTCTCTGCGATTAACGGTCCGATCTGAAAATAACCTCGGCGCTGTGGCGTGAGGGAATACGAAATCAACTTGCTGCCACGCCCTGGCACCCAACAAATGCGGACACTCTGCCCATCGCGACGCAAGGCGGGCGGCGGGCGATGGAATGCTGATAACGGCAACGCGTCTTCGACCAACAGCCATGGAATTGGCCACTTGCTGCGGTTCTGCAAATTGATTTGAATCGACACCTTCTGACCAATCTCAACTTCAGTGGCACTCATGATGCGAGTGGCCTTCAGATTTTCCATCCAGCGTTCAGCCAGGTAACGGCATAGCCAAAACGCGATCGCTAGCACGTAGGCCGCGTAAACCAGCATGCTCGCGCCCAAGAGCAGGCCGATTACCAGCAACATTGCTAGTCCGACGATCATCCGCACGGTTCATACTCCTGCGAAAACAGTCTCTCATCTGCGCGATGAGTTAACTGAACCCAATCCGCGATTCACTAACCGGCGCTTCGAGCGACGGTCGCCTCGGCAACGGTCGGAACGGCGATTTCCGAGACGATCGAGTCTAGCACGCTATCGCTGGTGATTTTTCTCAGCCGACTTTCCGGCTTGAGAATCAAACGATGGCCCATGACGGGTGCCACGATTTTTTTGACATCGTCGGGAATGACATAACTTCGACCGAGCACCGCAGCCATCGCCTGTGCGCCTCGAAACAGTGCAATCGATGCGCGGGGACTGCCACCCAATGCAAGCGCTTCATGGCTGCGCGATTCATGCACAATCTGTAACAAGTACTGTCGAACTTTCGGATCCACGTGGACTTCGCGCACCGCATGTTGCGCTTGAATTAAGTCATCAACGCTTGCCACTGGTTCTAACAAATCAATTGGATGACGATGCTGCAACATGTCGAGCATGCGCAGCTCTTCATCCATGCTGGGATATCCTAAAGAGAACTTCATAAAGAAACGATCCAATTGAGCTTCCGGCAGCGGAAACGTCCCTTCGTGATCGACAGGATTTTGGGTGGCGATTACCAAGAAAGGCGGCTTAAGCGTATGCGTGGTTCCGTCGACACTGACACGCCCCTCGGCCATCGCTTCCAGCAGAGCGGCTTGCGTTCGAGGAGTTGTGCGATTTATTTCGTCCGCCAAAAGGATTTGGGTAAAAATTGGACCTGGCCGAAATTCAAACTTAACGTCTTTGGGGTTAAAAACCGACGCCCCTGTAATGTCTGTCGGCAACAAGTCAGGAGTACATTGAATACGCTTGAAGTCGCAACCCAAGCTGCGGGCTAAGGCTCGCGCTAACATGGTTTTAGCGACGCCAGGAACGTCTTCCAACAACACATGTCCGCCGGAAAACCAAGAAACCAAGGAAAGTATCAACTGCTTTCGCTTGCCGACAATTGCCCTCTCGACGTTGGCAATAATTCGCTTGGACAATTCGTTAACGTCAGGCACGGAAAGCTCCCGGCAGATGCAGACACTCGTCATTCCATCCAACCAGCATAATCACAACCCTAGCGAGGGTGGAACCACCACAAGGAAGTATGCAAAGTTGGTTATTTTCCACCACGCGCATACCAAGGGATAAATCGCGTGCTTGACCGTAACGGTTTCGACAGGTTTGCCAAGATGCCGTGCGATCGAGGACGATCCGCTACGATTAACGGCGGCCTTGGTCCTGCGAATTTTGTCTGCGTGGTCGAGCGCTACCAGAGGTTGATTGATATTCGGGTCTCGCGGATTGTGAAATAAAAAATTGGGTCACGTCCGCAACCATCTTCGCAATTTGGGCGAGTTCCGGGAGATTAATTTTTTCAAAATCATCGCCGGGACGGTGATAATCGTCGTGAAGTCCAGTGAAGAAATGCAAGACAGGAATTCGCTGTTCATAAAAGCTCGTATGATCGCTGGGCCCTCGACCAGAAGATTCTTTGATTATTTTGTATTGGTAAGGAGCATTCAATTTGTCAATCAGTTCAGCGAATCCGGGTGAGGTTCCGGTGCCATAAACCGACAGTTCGTTTTTGGTCAATCGTCCTACCATATCGAGATTGACCATAGCGACCGTCTTTTCCAGCGGCCAGCGAGGATTGCGCACGTAGTGTTTGCTCCCCAACAAGCCTGACTCTTCCGCAGTAAATGCCATGAAGATCAACGATCGGCGTGGAGTTTGAGGTAGCGCCGCGCATTGGCGAGCAATCTCCAGCATGGCGGCAGTACCGGACGCGTTGTCGTCGGCACCGTTGTGAACTGCGATCGTCCCCGGGGCGAGCGACCCCATTCCGCCCATGCCGACATGATCGTAATGAGCACCCACCACGACGTACTCGCTGGCTAATTCTCCTACTCCCGGCAAGAATCCAATTACGTTTTGAACCGGTGTCTGCGAGGATTGCAGCAGCACTTCGCCATTAAATTTAATGCCTTGTAGTTCGTTGCTGCGCGGCTGCAAATCCTGGTCTATTTCCTGTTCAAGTTGCGCAAGACTCTTACCGATAGTTGCCAGCAACAGCGGATCGATAACGGCCCGCGAACAAAACAGCGTGGGCACTTGTTTGTTCGAAAGCGCCGTCCCTGCTTCGTTGACGCTCAAAATTAGATCGGGATTTCCCGAGAGTCGCTGGCGTAGGCTCTCGACCTCAAGAGTTTGATTTTGTACTTGATCTTTCCATTGCTTCTGTTGTGTGTCGGATGAGTCCTTGCTGGGCGCGCTGCGAGCAAGCGTTTCCAGACGCGCATTGGCTTCGTCGAATTTCTTCGTCAAGTCAGCGACGTAACTAGCAACCGTCAAAGAGTCATTGACGACGATCAGCGCAGCGGCCTTGTGCGTCGCCGCATTGAGCACTTTTTTTGTAAACGGTGCGTGGTCGGAATTGCGAGTGCCAGCGAACTTACTGTTGGAATCTTTTTGCTGCGGCTCTTTGCGCAAAACGATCACCACTTTTCCAGCGACATCGACGTTGGCGTAATCATCGTACTTATACTCGTTCGCAGTGATACCATAGCCAGCGAAAACGGCGGTTCCGCTGAAGCCACCGTTTGCTCCTAATGCCAACGGATTGAAATCCTTCGCGAGTTGAAATTTCGTCAGGCTGCCGCCGTTAGGCATGTTTTCTACGATAAGAAAGTTGTTACTGGTTGCGCCAACTTGAGTAGCTCCCTTAATCGCAAACCGTTGAAAGGCAGTGCCGTCAAAGAAATTCGTCTGTAGCCCCAAATCACTGAAGCGTCGCGCGATAAACTCAGATGCTGCCACTATTCCGTCAGTACCCACGCCCCGGCCAGCGAGTTCGTCGGAGGCTAAGTACTTTACGTCGGCGCCAATGCGGGCCACAATCTGCGGATCGGGTTCCAGTGCAGCGCACAGGTTGGCGATTGAAACAACGATCAACGAAAGACACAGTTGCGCCTTACATGGCCCAGTCATACGATCACCAGCACATCCGTTGGACAATTTGAGCAAGCATCGAATTGTTCGAAACGTGCAGGCTACCTTAGTTTGGATAGCTTGAAAACAGTAGTTGCGGCAATTGGACCATATCTATTCCGATTAGGCAGTAGTTCGAAAGATAGAGTACCAAGCAGACCACGATACTGCTCAGACTAACTCTCGCAGGTCGATCCTCCTACGATGACGGTGTGACCGTCCGGTGTACTTCTGTAGCCGCCGGAAACTGTTTGGCAGGTTTCTAACAGTCTGTCCGGAGAGTGAGTTTGACGGAAGGACGAGGCTCTAAGTATCTCTGCGTCTAACTCGCACGAACTTTCAACGCGCGACATCTACTATGAACTGCCGAGTTATGGCGAGCGTTCCTGTGCGGGGATGTGGATGACGGTTAATGAACAGCAGTCCCAACTACGGCCGCAGCGATTGACGTTCCAGGTGATATAGAGCTTGTCACCCGCTGGGTCGATGGCTGTGCTGAAGGTACCAACTGGCGTGGCGCCGATCGCTTCATGAAAATAAGGATGCAAAAACGCGAGCACTTTATGTTTGCGAGTCTTCAGATCGAACTGAACGACAGGCGTACCATCCTTTTCGGCGCCACCGTGTGCGCCAGGCACATAATACAGATAGCGCCCCGAGGAATCGACGTCAATCGACGTGATGTAATTTGCAGTGCCGACCGATGCTGGCCCCAGATCTCGCGCGGTCTCGGTCTTGGTATCGAACGCATACAACCTGCCATCAGTATCCTTGTCTCCCTTGCCCACTGTGTAGACGACACCATCTGCCGTTTCATCGGTCGCGGCGCGCAGGCCCAAACTGGCTTCGATAGGCACTGGGCCTGTTGGTAAATCAGGATCGAATCGGACAAGCCGACCGTTGTCGGCTCCAGGGACGTAGTACACATTGCCAGTCGACTTGGCGAAGATCATGTACCGAGGTGGTCCGTCCGGTCCCTCGAAAATGAGCTTTCGATTCTTGATGTCGTAACCGAAAAAGCGAACGTCCTTACCAACTCCTGCCGCCGTGCCGCCATAAAAGATCAGCCGCTGAGGGTCCAGGACGCTGCAGGGAATGCAATGCTTGGGGACCGGTCCCCAGGCGACGACCTCGCTATTGCCAGTGCGCGGATCGCTGCGCAAGATCCAATCCCCGCGATATTGATTGGCTTCGGTTGTCACGGAAGTCGAACCACGGTGAGTCGCAAAATACAACCAGCCGTCCTGGCCAATATCGATACGACTGTGGACTTTTCCAGGTTTGTAACCGGAAACGTCCTTGAGCGTGGCGGTCACATCACAAAGCAGTTTCAATTGCTTTGCGCCAGGGTCGTATTCGTAAACGAACGCGTGTCCTTCTGGAGCTAAATGATCGCCCACAGCGGAGTAATATTTACCGTGTACTGCGAGTCCGTCGCCCCAATTCGACCAAGGCTTGCCGAGATAGTTTTGGCCTGGGTAGTACATAAAGTCGATCGTAGGAGCCGTTTTGGCAACGTCCACATCGGCGCGAATCGACTCTCCTTTGCGCAGGAACGCATCGGTAGTGATTGAGAGAATCGTCTGGCCCCCGGGCAGCGCAGGCGGAAAGGTCTGCTCTGGCTGGTCATCTCGCTTGCGCCGTTCCTGGCCAATCGCGGCGCTGGCTAATAATAAAAGCAAAATTAGCGAATTTTTCCGGCGACATCTGAATCGCATGTGAGTCCATCCTCTCGTCGAGTTACAGAGCTTTTCCCACGTACTCGGCTCGAACTAATTCGTGATCGTTACCGTCGCCGCAGCAAATTCTAGCGTAGCGCGATGGTTAAAGCTGCCGCAGAGTCTAAAACGTTGATTGAGTTTTTCCTTAACCGCTCATTGATGGGCGAGTTCTCTGATCTCGTCGAGCAAATTCTTTAGTTCGGGATCGCCTCCCAGATAGGTTTGTAACCGCTCGCCTGCTGCCAGGCATTGGTCAAATTCTTTTCTGATAAAGAAAAAGTCTAACGAATGAAGGTCCGCCGCCGGTGAATTACCGATCAAAGCGCGAATGTCTTGAATCGCGGCAAGGTACTCGGCTTCGTCCAGCTCGGCAGCCGCCGTCATGCGCATGAGCGCTACGTAGCGCATCTTTTTAAGCGAATCG
>SYJV01000277.1 GCA_005798335.1 Planctomycetaceae bacterium
GTGAGCGAATGAGCTTCAGCTGGAGCAACTGAAACGCATCAGCTCAACAGGGTCAACTGCCTTGATGGCCTGGCGAGTGAGCGAATGAGCTTCAGCTGGAGCAACTGAAACAAGGATGTGACAATCGGTGCAAGCAGCAGAGCAAGCACATTGTGAGCGAATGAGCTTCAGCTGGAGCAACTGAAACGTGGGGTTTCTTCGTCTTTGACGAAAGGACTGATAAAGTGAGCGAATGAGCTTCAGCTGGAGCAACTGAAACACAAAATGGATCTTCAGAATCCAATTTTGGAACTCCACCCCAGTGAGCGAATGAGCTTCACCCGGAGCAACTGAAACACCTTCGTAACAACCGAATCTACGAGGCCGTTGCAATTGAGTGAGCGAATGAGCTTCAGCTGGAGCAACTGAAACTCGAACAGCAGCCCGTTGGTTTCCATCGGAGTGCCGTCATGTAAGCGAATGAGCTTCAGCTGGAGCAACTGAAACTGTTCGGGAACGGGAATCAGTTGTCGTCCTGATTCCATCTAGTGAGCGAATGAGCTTCAGCTGGAGCAACTGAAACCAACCTCGAGAAAAGCCTTTCGGCCCTGCTCAGTTGCAAGTGAGCGAATGAGCTTCAGCTGGAGCAACTGAAACTTTGACTGTCGCCTGAGAACAATCACATTCTGATGGGCACCAAGTGAGCGAATGAGCTTCATCTGGAGCAACTGAAACGCAAACTGCGCTAATCGACGATATAGCGTCTTTGCATCTGCGTGAGCGAATGAGCTTCAGATGGAGCAACTGAAACGATGTAATCGTAGTAACGACATGTGTATCGAGACAGGGACGGTGAGCGAATGAGCTTCAGTTGGTGCAACTGAAACTAATACCAGTCCTGGAGAATGCTTTCCATGAAATGAGGGATTTGAAGCTAATTCCAGTCCCGCTGATGGTCAGCATGCAACTGATGGTTCGATGAGCACCCATGCATAAATAAATTGGTATAACCAAATGTTGGGGAATCGGCTATGCTTGCTAAGATTCATTGGAATTCTCTCTCAAGCAAGGAAGCTTGTCATGGCCAGGCCAGAATGCCGTTTTATTCAACAGTTAACCAAAACACAAGTTCAACGCTTGGAGCAATTGCGCGACGGTGGGGATAATAGTCGCATCCGTCATCGGGCTCACGCAGTGCTTTTGAGCTTTCACGGAAGTTCGGTCAATGATCTGGTGAATATCTTCCAATCCAATCGCAATACCATCAGCGGTTGGTTGGATCGCTGGGAAGCAGAAGGCATTGACGGCCTTGTTGACAAGCCGCGCTGCGGTGCGCCGACAAAGCTCAATGAAAAGGAACAGGAGCGTGCGATCGAATTCCTTCGGGAGTCTCCAAAGAGCACCCATGCGGCGTTGGTCAAGCTTCAGGAAGAAACCGGTGTCACGATTTCTGGGGACACCTTGAAACGACTGGCAAAGAAGAACGGGCTTGTGTGGAAGCGAATGTGAAAGTCACTTCGCAGCAAGCGCGACCAAAAAAAATTTGCAAAACAAGCGGGAATTGACGGAGCTTCAGCAGGCCGTCCTGCGCGGCGAGCAAGACTTGTTCTATTTCGATGAAGCAGGTTTCTCGTTGACTCCGAGCGTTCCTTATGGTTGGCAACCGGTTGGTGAGCGTATCGAAATCCCGAGCGCTAAGAGTTCGCAACTCAACGTGTTGGGGTTTCTGGACTACCAAGGCGCGCGCTTTGATCCGTATGTTTTTCAAGGTTGCGTTGATGCGAAAATCGTGATTGCATGTATGAACAGCTTTTGCAAGAAACTGACTCGGCCGACCACGGTTGTGATTGACAACGCTCCAATACATACCAGCGCTGCGTTCCAGGCGATGATTCCTGCATGGGAAAAGCAAAACATGTTTTTGTGGTTCTTGCCAGCCTACTGTCCCGAGTTGAACCTAATCGAGATACTGTGGAAGAAGATCAAGTACTATTGGTTACCCATTGATGCGTACCAGTCGTTCGAAA
Organism: Planctomycetaceae bacterium; assembly: GCA_005798335.1. Classification (GTDB taxonomy): domain Bacteria; phylum Planctomycetota; class Planctomycetia; order Pirellulales; family Pirellulaceae; genus Aureliella. The sequence continues at coordinate 2,007 of SYJV01000277.1, forward strand.
AGCTAGACGAGCAACTGTGCGAAGTCCTCGCAAATATCGGAACTACCTACGGAATCTGCTTCCAGTAGTTATGCACGAAAACTTGTGCATAGGTGCTTATGTGGTCGGCGGATTGCCATCGCTGATTGATTCACGCTACCGAAACCCAGCCACGTCTGGACTGGAGGTCAAGGTGCCGCCAGAGGGCCCAGTGGTACTGCAAATTGCTCGAGCGGCTGCCACTAAAACTCAACAACGCATGCCCACGCGTGAAGACGAACGATAGTCGAATTCTCTGTCCCACAGAGATAGGTAGCCATTAGCATTCGCTCGCCATCGTGGTCAGTGATTCAACATGAACTCACTGCAGTTGAGCATTCCCCATTGAATGTCTTCCAACATTTGCACACGTTGGTCGCCGCTCATTGAGGATATCTGCTTTAGCCAGTGATCTTGCTCCGTGATCATAGGCCGGCGCGAAAAAGCACGCAGGTAGATATCTTCAATGATTTCCGCATCACTCGCTTGGGCAAGCAAATTGCGATGAAGATAGCTCGCTTGGGAACCGACCTTGCGATTCACTAGCTCGCCATTGAGCTGATGCAGCTTCGTTGGCAGCCCTCCAGAGACCGTCACACCCTCGCACGAATCTTTGCGCGCACACCGGCCAAGTACGTCCAGAGATACCGACGGAGTTAGAATATCCACCAGCTCGACCGCGCGAATTCCCTCGCGCTGGTCGCCATATTTGTCGGGAACGCCAGTAGCATCGAATAGTGCATCGGCCAAGACTTCGGGCTCCAAAGGTCGTTTGAGTGCGTGGGAATAGAATCGATCGTCGCCCTCGTTGACTTTATCTGTTGCAGCGCTTCGCTGATACGTCGCGCTGCACACGATACGACGCAGCGTGTGTCGCAAATCGTAGCCATGTTCAACAAAGTCTTTGGCAAGCTGGTCCAGCAACTCGGGATGGGTCGCCGGATTGGTATCCCGCATGTCATCTGCTGGTTCGACCAACCCACGTCCGAACGCCCCGCGCCACAGTCGATTGACGAACGACTTGGCAAAGTAAGGGTTGTCCGGTGATGCCAGCCAATTAGCAAGCGTTTCACGTCCGTCCTGATCAGCCGGCAGGAATCTAACTCCTGGAATTCTGGGAACTGCTGGCTCGCCTGTGCGGACGTTCGTAACTGCGCCACGACTGGCCAGTTTCACGATTTGCCCTCGTTCTAAACGAGCGAACACCGCAGCCAAGCCGTGGTAATCATCTTGGGTCCAACGATCGAGCGGATGATTGTGGCAATTGGCACATTGCAGCCTCGTGCCCATAAATACTTGGCTCACCAACTCTGCCTGCGCACGCGCGTCGGTCGATGATCTGGCAAAATTTGCGGGACCCACTTGGTGCGTATCTCCCACTGCGATCAACAGCTCGCGAGCAATCTGATTCATCGGAGTTCGGCGCTGGATCTGCTGGCGAATCCAAGCATGGTATGCCTGGGCGCCCTGCTTGTCATTCGGTTGTGGCAATACTCGCAGAAGATTGGCGAAGCGGTACGTCCAGTACTCGACAAAGGCATCGCTATCGAGCAACCGATTAACTACTCTCTCGCGCTTGCCGTCTGGCTCCGCGAGGAATTCAACTACATTGTCGCGACTAGGAAGTCGCCCAATCAAGTCGAGAGTCACTCGTCTTAAGAATGTAGCGTCATCTGCGGCTGGAGAGACCGTCAGTCGCAAATCGGAAACCGTCCGCAATACGTGATCGTCAATAAAATTTACTCTCGTTTCGCGGCTATGATCGACTGGTGTGTCCGCAAGAGGAACGCTCAAGCGAATTGGGATTACTCGATCTAAGTACCGCGCAATAATTGTGTGCTGTCCGCGGCGCTCGACGCAGGCAGTAAGCGTCGCCGAGTCCACTGAAACGGCTGCCGGATCGCTGGAAATAAATACAGTCCAGCGCGTGACATCGTCGCTGGTTCCATTATCGAAATGCGCTACGACTCGCAGTGGCACTCGCTCGCCGATTTTTTCGACCAAGAGGCTGGACGGATGAATGTCGACGGATTTAAGCCCACGAGACTTAGTTCGCCGCGCACCGTCGGCAATCCATCGTCGAACGCGCTCGGCTCCCTCGGGTTGCAGTGCATCGTCCCCTTCGTGATCTAACTCCAAAGTTGGCTTCTTGAGAACAAGGCTCTTCTCCGGATGAACCAAATTAATTCGGCGCCCTTCGTACTGTCGAACGATCGCGGCGTAGTCCGATTCTGCGTCCCCGCCCAGCAACGACAGATGAAACCCGCCGCGCCCCGCAGCCGCACCGTGGCATGACCCAGCATTGCAGCCAGACTTGGTAAACACCGGCATGATCTCGGTGTCGAAATCGATGGGAGTATCACCGACAACCAAACAAACAGATAACAGGGCTGCGGTGGATATCATGGCAAGCCGGCGCCTCCATTTTCCTTGTCCCATTTTTTCGGATGCATGTGGAATATGTCCAGCAATTGGTTACACAGGATCAGCATTCAACTCGATGCGAAATATACTTAACTTCGGCGCGTGCTTCGTACATTGTAGCAGAATCGGTCGCGAATTCTTATGATAGTAGCAACGCGTTGTGTTCTGTCGGAACAAGTCAGTTCATGAGAGATTGTATGAGCACGATTACCAAGCTTACTGGCGCTGAATTCGACGCCATGGTCCAGCGAGGGGCGTTCGATTGCATCGGCCCCAAGAAAGTCGAACTCATTCACGGAGAGCTGCGTTTCATGAATCCTGCCAGCCCAATACATGACGATCTGATCGACTACCTTACCCGTTGGTCGGTACGGGCGACTGAGAAGGATGCGGCCAACGTCCGTGTGCAATGCGGGTTCCTATGTGATGACCATCGTCCTGAGCCCGATATTCTTTGGCTCAAGCCACGGCGGTACGGTAGAGTAAGACCAACTGCCCAGGATGTCCTATTGCTGATCGAGGTTGCCGACAGTTCTCTGAAGTCAGACTTAGGAGAAAAGGGAGATATCTATGCGGCAGCAGGCGTACTGGAGTATTGGGTAGTCGATGTCAATTCGGCCCGCATTCATGTGATGTTCCAGAGTGATGGCCAGACTTTCCGAAAGATCGAAATCGTCGTGGCGCCAAGTCCGTTGTCACCGCGCTGCCTGCCAACCGCCATACTCGATACCCGCGAACTTTTTGAAGTATTGTAACCGGGTACGACAGCAATACACGGCCATTTCAAGCTCTGTTTTGATTCTCGTTCCCAAGCTGAGTTTGGGAACGAGAGCCCCATCCCAGATTTTTCTGGCATTCTTGTCGCTCGTGGGCTTGAAAATACTTTGCCGACTCAGCTAACGACAGCACTTACGTTAAACTAGAGCTCGATAGACTAGAAGCATCGTTCGTGGCGTTGGCGCTCAGTAGGGATCTGTTTCAAGAAAATGACAAAACAGTACAGCACGATTCAGGCTGCCGTCGATGCGGTCCGACGTGGTGAAGTCGTGATCGTGGTTGATGCGGAAGATCGCGAGAACGAAGGCGATTTCATTTGTGCAGCGCAATTGGTCACGACGGAAACGATTAACTTTATGTTGCGCGGTCGCGGACAATTGTGTGCTCCGCTGCTGCCTGGTGCCAGTGCTCGACTGGGCCTGCGACCGCTGGTTGACCAAAATACTGCTCCGTTGCAAACCGCGTTTCTAACGCCGGTCGATCACGCGGGCTCGAAAACTGGCATCACGGCTGCAGAGCGAGCGGAAACGATTCGGCGGTTGGCGAGTGATACCAGTGTTGCGGCAGATTTCGTCCGACCTGGCCATGTATTTCCATTGTTGGCTATGGAAGGCGGAGTGTTGCGGCGCGCCGGTCATACGGAGGCCGCCGTCGATTTGGCTCGCATGGCTGGACTGGCTCCCGCAGGGGTGCTGACGGAAATTCTCGACCAATCGGGAGATCGTGCCACGCGCGATGAATTGCTGCGATTAGCTGGTGAGCATCATCTCGAAATCATTTCGATCGAGCAACTGATAGCGCATCGCCGCGTCAACGAAAAATTGGTTACGCGAGTCGCGCAAGCCAATTTGCCGACGCGTTTGGGCGACTTCGAGATCGCCGTGTACCAAGTTCAATTCGAGCATCAAGAACCAATCGCGATCTTCAAAGGAAATCTGGCCGACGCGCAGTCTCCGGCGCCGCTGGTGCGCATGCATAGCAGTTGCTTTACCGGTGACTTGCTCCAATCGCTGCGCTGTGATTGCGGCGACCAATTGCATATGGCTATCGAGATGATCGCCCAGGAAGGACGTGGTGCGCTGATCTACCTGCCGCAAGAGGGACGCGGCATCGGCTTGGCGCAGAAGATCCGCGCCTACGCTCTCCAGGAACAAGGGTTAGATACAGTCGAAGCCAACCATGCATTGGGCTTCAAGGCCGACATGCGCGATTATGGAGTTGGCATCCAAATCTTGAAAGACCTTGGTTTGACCGAGATCCGCTTGTTGACGAACAATCCGAAGAAGACTGAAGCCTTCAATTTGCGAGGTTTCGATTTGCGCGTCGTTGGTCAAGTACCACTGGTACCGTTAGCCAACCCGCACAATGTTGCTTATTTAGCCACGAAGCGCGAGAAACTTGGCCACCAGATTCCCAACCAGACCACCGAACTATTTTCGCCTTCGGACTGACCAGCGGAAAGAGCTAAGGCGAGCGGCAGATGGGAATTTACCAAGGCCTCAGCGAATACAAGCCCGATGCGCAAGCGAGTGCGTCAATCCTGGCATACACTCGCTTGCGCTTCGGGCTTGTATTGGTAAGAAACTATCTGCCGCTCGCCTAACCAAGTATCGGCTATACTGTGCCAGTTATGGCAGCAGCATTTTGGCTCAATTGCGATTCTCAGAGTACCAGGAGACTGATCAAGTGAACCTAAATTCGATTTCCCGGCGTAGGATGCTGGCGAGCACAATCGCCGGTGGAATGGGAGCGACCATCGGCGCGAAGTTCTCGCCCGCACAAAGTCCGATTGGTCGCAATCAATCGCTGCCCCAAGTCAAAATTCGCAAAGTTCGCGCTATTACCACGGCGCCCGACGGCATTCGATTGGTCGTTGTCAAAGTAGAGACTGATGAACCAGGTCTCTATGGATTAGGCTGCGCGACCTACAACCAACGTCCATTACCAGTCGTGGAAGCAGTCCATTCCTATCTCGATCCATTTTGCAAAGGACGTAGCGCCGATGATATCGAAGATATGTGGCAAACGGCGTACACCAGTTCCTATTGGCGAAACGGCCCCGTATTGAACAACGCGCTCAGCGGTCTCGATATGGCGTTATGGGACATTAAGGGCAAGCGAGCGGGAATGCCGGTCTATCAGTTGCTGGGTGGCAAGTGCCGATTCGCCGTCGATCTGTACGCACATGCTGGTGGGCGCGACGCCAAAGAAGTTGAAGATAGCGTTCGATCCTACGTGGAACGAGGCTATCGTCATGTGCGCATCCAATTGGGAGGCTACGGAGCGTCGCACTTGTCCAATAAAGCAGACTTTAAAGAGTCGGGATTTGGTGCTGGCACTGACGAACACATGGATTCGGGGCCCTACCTGCGCACCATGCCCAAGATATTCGAACACGTGCGCAAGACCTTGGGAGATGAAGTTGAACTGCTGCACGACGTCCACGAGCGAGTCAATCCGATCGAAGCCATCGGGCTGGTTAAAGAACTGGAAAAGTACAAGCCGTTCTTCATCGAGGACCCGTTCGCCCCCGAGCAAAACGGCTACTTCAAGATCCTCCGGCAACAGTCGTCGTGTCCGATCGCGATGGGCGAGTTGTTCAATAATCCGCACGAATGGGTCGACTTGATTACAAATCGCTACATCGATTTTATACGCGTGCACTTGTCACAAATCGGCGGATTGACCCCAGCTCGCAAATTGGCGACTCTGTGCGAACATTTCGCGGTCCGCACGGCCTGGCATGGTCCGGGCGACGTCTCACCTGTGGGACATGCTTGCAACGCGCACTTGGATTTGGCGGTTCATAATTTCGGCATTCAAGAAGGGCCGCGTTTCGGCGAGCGACTGCAAGAAATATTTCCAGGCTGCCCAGAGATCAAGAATGGGTATATGCATGTCAGCGATCGACCAGGATTGGGAATCGACCTGAACGAATCGTTGGCAGCCAAGTACCCGCTGCCCGAGCACCCGGGATACTGGTCGCCGGTTCGCCGCCGCGATGGAACAGCGGTGCGCCCTTACTCGCAATACCGTTCAACGAACGTGGGATAAGCTTCCAGCTTGTCAACCTGTAGCGGAGTTTCGCCATTGCTTGCACAAGATATTGACAAGCTGGAAGCTTATCCCACGTTCGTTGAAC
>SYJV01000278.1 GCA_005798335.1 Planctomycetaceae bacterium
AGACAAAACCCCAACTCAAATTGCTGCGCAGACTGCAAACACATCCTTGGCTTCCTTGTTTCGTTGAAAGTCGTTGTTAGCTAACAACTTGTACGAAACAATCCACCACTACGTTCACCTCGGCATGAATAATCCGGGCTATGCTAGAATTCCTGGAACGACGTTTCCGTGAACATCGGTCAAACGGTAGCGTCGGCCCTGAAATTTGTACGTCAGCCGTTCGTGATCGATGCCCAGCAAGTGCATAATCGTCGCGTGCAGGTCGTGAATGTGCAGACCGTCGCGCGCGACGTTGTATCCTAGCTCGTCGGTTTCGCCGTACACCGAACCACGCTTAATACCACCGCCGGCTAACCAAATGCTATAGCATCGAGGATGATGATCGCGGCCGAAGTTGGTCTGAATTTTTCCTTGGCAATAATTCGTCCGACCAAATTCACCGCCCCAAACGACCAGCGTGTCATCTAACAATCCTGTACGTTTGAGATCTTTCAGTAGTGCCGCACAGGGTTGGTCGGTTTCTTGGCATAGTTTCGGCAAAGCAGTCGGCAGACCTCCGTGGTGGTCCCAATCTTGATGATACAACTGAATGAACCGAACCCCGCGTTCGGCCAATCGACGCGCTTGCAAGCAATTAGCTGCGAAAGAACCGGGTTTCGTTACGTCCGGGCCATACGAATCGAGCAACCATTGCGGTTCACCAGCTAGGTCCGTGGCTTCCGGGACGCTTGATTGCATCGCATAAGCCATTTCATAGTGATCGATGCGGTTCTGGATTTCGGTATCGGGAGTCGAGGCCAACTGATGTTCATGCAACTGGCGCAGTCGGTCCAACAACAATCGGCGGCTATCGCGGCTGACTCCGTTTGGGTTGCCAAGGTACAGCACCGGATCCTTGGCTGCCCTGAAGAGGACGCCTTGATGCCGCGTGGGCAAGAATCCGCTGCCCCACAGATGCGCTCCCAGCGGCTGGCCACCCTTGTCTTTAGTGATCAGTACGACAAAGGCTGGCAAGCTCTCGTTCTCTTGTCCCAGCCCGTAGCTGAGCCAAGCTCCGATGCTCGGCCGACCAGCGATTTGAGTTCCCGTCTGCAAAAAAGTAACTCCGGGTCCGTGGTTGATCGACTCGGTATACATACTGTTGACTACGCACAGCTCGTCCGCCAATTGCGAAGTATGCGGTAACAGTTCACTGAACCAGGCCGCCGACTGGCCGTATTGGCGAAACCGGAACGGTGAGCTCACCAATGGAATCGATGCTTGATTTCCGGACATGCCCGTCAACCGTTGGCCACGGCGTACGGATTCCGGCAATTGTTGTCCGTGCAACGCCTTTAATGCTGGTTTATGGTCGAGCAAATCCAACTGCGAAGGAGCACCCGACATAAACAGATAGATCACGCGCTTGACGGAAGGTGCATAGTGCGGATTTCCGAGCACGCCTCGATCTCGCTGGGCAGCGTGAGCATCTTCGCGTGAGACCAAATCCGCCAGCGCGATTGCGCCCAATCCAAAGCCCGATCTGGTAAGAAATTCGCGACGGCCAGCGGCGTGTTGAATGCGAGCATTTTCTGAGTTCATAGTGATCACCTCTTTACCACACAAGCATCATGATTCAGCAGAGCTTGAGCCAAGATAGTCGCCGCTGCCGCTTGCGCCGTGGGAATCGAAACGTCGCGGGGCACGGAACCGATCTTTAGCAATTCCTCGGCTTCGGTGGACCGACTGGCAAAGTGAGCAAGCTGCTCCTGGTACAACTGCGTGAGAATGTTCATTTCACGCTGGTCAGGTCGACGACTCAAACACAACATGCAAGCCTGTTCGACCATTTTCGGTATGTCGCCATCGAATTGGCGATGAAGCGACTCACCCAGAACCCGAGCCGCCTCTACGTATTGGACTCCGTTCAGCAGAATCAAGGCTTGCAGTGGCGAGTCGGTCCGTTCACGTTTAGCGGTGCAAACTGCACGCCGCGGCGCATCGAACGCCAGCATCGCCGGAGGTGGTCCAGTCCGCCGCCAGTTGGTGTACAAACTGCGTCGCAGCAGATCTTTGCCCTCGGCGATTTTGGCGGGTTTGAATGCTTCAGCCATCTCGTACGGATTGACGGGTGGTCCACCCAGCAACGCATCGAGCATGCCTGCCGAAGCGAGCGCGTTGTCACGAATCATTTCAGCCGGCAAACGATACGAAGCTCCTCTGGCCAGCCAATCATTATCGGGATCGTCAGTCATCGTCGTCGGATCGGCGATGCTTCGCTGACGGTAAGTACGAGTCATCACGATGGTCTTGACCAGTTGCTTCATATTCCAGCCACTGTGGACCAATTCCAACGCGAGTGCGTCCAGAACCTCGGGATAAATTGGTCGAGCTCCTTGATTGCCAAAGTCCTCAGACGTTTTGACCAACCCGCGACCAAATATACTCTGCCAAACGCGATTGACGGTCACGCGAGACGTCAGCGGATGCTGAGGATCGGTTAACCATCGAGCCAAACCCAAGCGATTGCGAGGCTGGTCGGCTGGAAATTCGAGTAGCGCCGCGGGAGTTCCAGGTGCAACCAATTGTTTGCGCTGCGAATATTCACCTCGAAACAGGACATAGCTGGGTTTGGGTGTCGGCGATTCGCGCATGACCATGATCTCTTTTACCGCATCGACGGCTGTGAAGTATTCTTGGCGAGCCAACTTGAGTGCTTCCAACTGTTGCTTCCAATTCGCATCCACCGTTGCCAAATAGAAATCAAACAGTTGCTGTCGCGAAGGTTCAGCGTCAGCGGAAAACAGTCGCAAGACTTCCCAATCGGCAAGTGCACGAGCGAAGACTTGGAAGTCATCGATAGCTCCGCCTTTAAAGCCGCGGTCGCGGAATCGTTCACCCAAAGAAATATGATCGCCGCCACCGCCGGTGATTTCTTTGGTCAAATCGTCCTTGATTACTTCCACGGCAGTTGGTTGGCCATTTACGTATAGTCGCAGTCCGTTGGCTCGGCTGCTGCCATCGTAGGTCACCACCACATGCAGCCACTCGCTCAGAGGCAACGGAGCTTTGGCTGAGATCGAGATCGCATTACCAGGCCAGAAATGTATCAACGACCATTTCAATCGACCGTCTTCGATCAGCAATTCGTATCCTCGACTGGCGGCATCTGTCCAAGCTCGCGATCGATGGAACACCACCGCGCGCTCTTTGTGATCGGGTGCTCGCAATTTTAATGAAATCGAGAATGATTCGTGACGACCAAAATTTCCAAGTGGCAAATCGACGGAATCGTCGCCCGTAAATTGAATGGCTTGACCATTAGCTCCTGGCACCAAGGTATTGTCACCTTTGAATGTCGCCGGTTGGTCAGAACGGATGAGGTTGGCGAGTTTGCCGGATTCGACCGAATCGAAAGGAAATCGCGCTAATTGGCCCGCGATCGGTACCGCTGCGAGTTGCCCAGCAACCGTGCCGATATTATCGCCGGCGCCAAGCTCTTCTAACCATTTTCGAAAGCTAATGTCATGGCTGGTTCGGTCCGCAGTCAATTCTCGTTCGAGTTGCTCAACTTTCGCTCGCAGCTTTTCTAGCTGGCCCTTGGCGGTTGAATCGGTGAGCTGCATAGTGGGCGTGGGAGGCGATAGAGTGAAATAGGAATAGAGGCCCGCTTCATCGATGTTCTGAAACATCGCGAACAATTGATAGTATTCGGCTTGAGTAACGGGATCGTATTTGTGATCGTGACAGCGAGCGCATTCAAACGTCAAGCCAAGAAACGTGGTCGCAAACGTCTGCACTCGGTCGCAAACATACTCGACACGATACTCTTCTTCGACGCTGCCACCTTCGGTTTCCTGTTGGTGCAGCCGATTGAACGCAGTGGCCAGAATCTGATCGTCGGTTGCGCTGGGTAACAGGTCGCCAGCTAATTGCCAGGTGATGAATTGATCGAACGGAAGATTGCGATTGAACGAACGAATCACCCAATCTCGCCAGGGCCATACATCCCGCTCGCGATCAACTTGAAAACCGTAGCTGTCGGCATAGCGAGCCGTATCGAGCCAATCCACCGCCATGCGCTCGCCGTAATGCTCGGAATCTAACAATCGCTCGACGAGTTTCTCGTAGGCGGCGAGAGATTTGTCGTTGACAAATTCGTGCACCTGAGACGGAGTTGGCGGTAAACCAGTTAGATCGAAACTGAGGCGGCGAATCAACGTCGAGCGATCAGCCTCGGGTTGAAACCCCAATCCTCGGCTGTGCAAACCAGTGGCGATTATTCGGTCGATTGTCCCGGCCAGCACAGTCGGTTTGAGCACCTCGGCGCCAATTCTCCCCGATGGTTCAATGACACGTGGATCGAGCGGAATAAAGGACCAGTGATCTTCAAATTCTGCACCCTCATCGATCCAGCGTTTCAGGATAGCTATCTCTTGGTCGGACAGGCGTTCGAGCTTGGTTGCCGCTGGAGGCATGCGTTCATCGGTGTTGTCGCTGAGCACCCGACGCAGAATTTCACTTTCATCGGGTTTTCCTGGTACTATCGCGCCCGAATCGATCACCGAAATCCGATCATCTAATCGGAGGTCGGCCTTGCGTTTGCTGGCGTCCGGTCCGTGGCAGAAGAAGCATTTGTCCGACAAAATGGGACGCACATCTCGATTAAATCGCAAACGTGGTTCAACGGCAAATGAGCTTGACCCCATCCAGAGAACGGAAACTAGCAAGTAGACTCGCGGAAATTTCATGGGAACATCTCGATTCACCGAGTTTCGTTTTTTTTAGTGCCATCGCTCCCGTAATTCTGCCAGAGGATACTCCGTGACGGGAGGAGGCGATTCATCATTATAGATCTCCCAAAGACGTCGATAGCCACGGGAAACCAACGCAGTTTGCTGTCGCACAAATTCTGCGTCCAAAAACCACTTGGATAAACTATCGTCCAGAACGGTCGGCGGATCAAATCGAATATCTTCGATAAACTGCGCCAATGAGGGTAGGCAACGAATATGGCATTCTGGCCGAACGTGCAAAGTCTCGGGGTCGACCCAACCCACGATGTACTGTAGATACAGCGCACTATCGATCATCGCTTCGACATCCTGGCCACAGACTTCGCAAATATAACCTTGGTCGCACTTGGCCATGAGGCGTTCAGTTCCCTAGGTTAGTCGAGTCCCAGCACATCGAACATGTTGAACATCCCGACGGGCTTCTTGACCAAGAATTTTGCAGCCGCCAAAGCACCTTGCGCATAACAATCTCGGCTGGACGCGGCCACACGCAGCTCGATGGTTTCGCCCAGCATGCCGAAAATTATTGTGTGCTGACCAGGATCGTCGCCAGTGCGCACCGCGTGGTAGCCGATTTCGTCGCGGCCGCGCGCACCGACTTGGCCCTCCCGACCATGGACGTGTTTGTCAAGTCCCATTTCACCCGCGATCAATTCTCCGAATTTCAATGCGGTACCGCTGGGACTGTCCTCCTTGTATCGATGGTGTCGTTCGATGATCTCGACGTCGGCGCCTTGCGGAACCAGCTTCAGTGCGCGAGCCGCTTGCTGGGCGAGCCGCATGGTTAAGTTCACGGCCAGCGACATATTGGGAGCCCAGCAGATGGGAATCAAATGCGCCGCACTTTGAAGCGCTGCAATTTGTTCACCGGAGAGTCCCGTCGTAGCAACAACCAGCGGGATGCGCTTCTGCAAACATTTTTCGATCGCACTCATGCAACCCGCAGGACTGGAAAAGTCGATGACTACTTCGATCCCATCGGGCCAATCGGCAGTCAGAGGTAATCCGAGCGCGGAAACGCCCGCCAGCATTCCGGCATCTTGACCTAGCGAGGGATGTGTCGCCGCGTCGATCGCGGCGGCAATTTGCAGGCCGCTATCTTGACTAGCCAGCGCAACCAGCCTTCGACCCATACGACCGCCAGCACCATGAATCGCAACTCGAACTTCAGACATACTTGGATTGTTCCGCGCAAAGTAAACATGTAGTAGGGTTTAGATTTCTCAAAGTCTAACAAATAACAAAAATGCAGGCATGGACTGCCCAGAGAAAAGAGATCGGTTGGGGCATTTTTGATCGTAGCAACTGCTAATCAAGGCACCTTGCAAGGCTTACCGAAGTCGGCTTGCCGCTCGCAAATGAACTGCCGATCGATTACAAGAATCTCACGCTGTCGTTGAATCCGCCAGGTCGATAGTGATCTTGATTCGACGAACGACTAAGGTCACCGCAACGAACCTTTATTGTAGCGGGAAAAATGTTGAGATGAACGAGCCAGGCTTACGGTTGCGGAATCCCAAGGTCACGACAGATCTTTCGGGCCAAGAAATCATTGATCTCACGATGTCGCGGCACAGCACTAGTCTGTTCGTTGGCCGGATTAAAATAGAGCGTGTGTCTTGAGCCTTCTCGAATCAACTCGCATCCATGGGCTTCTAGATGTCGAACCAAATCAATCCGCTTCATGGAGCTGACAAATTGAAGGGTTCTTTTGAAACTATTTTTCCGATGATGGATCTTTCCGCAATTTCGCGATTGGCATCCAACACCATTCGGACGGCCTCCTGCAAATTATCGCGTGCCTCTTCCAAAGTCTCTCCTTGAGTATTCGCACCCGGTAGTTCCTCGACAAAAGCAATAAAGCCCTCAGGAACTTGCATGAACACAGCAGTAAGTTGCATTCGTTTCTCCTTCCGCGAACTAATTGGGTCCAAGATCAGTTGCAACGACTGCAGCACCGCATGAACCGCACAAACACGCCCCGCTGAATTCCCAGGAATTCATGGTTTCGGTATCTTTCTTAGTTTGATCATCTCGAAACACTAACTCAGTCGATCCCCAACCAAACACCACCATGTTCCAAAGAGACTTCTAGAGCCGAACCTCGCCTTGCCGCATTGACTCGTTACAGTTGGGACACTCATCATAGTTATCGACGAATGGCAACTTGTGTGGATTTTATTGTTCTGCTTTTACGACTTGGTGGACAGGTAAGCTGACTATCGCAAAGCACTTCATCCGTGTTGACTCCATCATGTTTCTCCATTTCAGAACGGCTGCATTACTTTATTCAATGCCAACAAACAACGAAAATTCGTATCATGAACACCACTCTGGTACAAGCTAGGCAACGCTATCTTTTTGTCAGAATCGGGCATTGTGAGGTCACAACGGAATTTCCTCGACCATACCCAAAATACTCCGAAACACAGCTTCTTCTTCAGTCTTTTCCTCGATAAGAGCGTAATCTGGATGCACTCATGTGGAAAATTCGCGAGTAGCGTTATGTCGCTCGACGCGACATGCCAACTGGCAGGTGACTTTCCATTTCAAAGCCGGCTCGTTCTTCAGATCCGGTGCACAGCCTTGTTCGATCATTTTGGGTTCTCACTGAGGCACGAAGCCACGGAGAAGGACTAAGTTCGACAATCACCTTGCCCTCGACGATCAAATCAGCTCGGAAGCCTTCATCGAACCGTTGACCTTCGTATTCGATTGAAATGGCAACCTGGCGCTCAACCGACAATCCTCGCTTTCGTAGCTTGGCGGCCAATGTCACTTCGTACACCGTCTCCAGCAGGCCTGGCCCCAGATCCTGGTGCAAGTGAACCGCACAATCAACGATTAGAGTTCCAATCTCGTTCTCAGCCTTCTCCGTGACTCTGTGGCTCCGTGAGATATTCCGTCAAGGAGCGAACAACAACCAAACTTGCTATCATGAACACAGCTCTGATACAAGCTAGGCAACGCCATCAATTTGTCAGAATCGAGCACTGCGAGGTCTTCTCCACGAGAGTACATTAAATCCTCCCAAACACAGCTTCCTACTTCCGGCTCTTTTTGACTTCTGTGGTCTTCTCTTCAATGGGAGCGAAATCTGGATGCATTTTTCGTGGAGAATTCGGGAGTAGCGTAATGCAGCTTGATTGGTCAGATGAAGCGAGAGCACACCATCCGCAATGAAATGGTCCTACCGTCATGCCGGTTGCGGTCTCTTCGCTCCACCCATCAGTCCGCCAAGCAATCCCATAGGCAAGTAAGCCCCGATTAGGTCGAGTACGGCGAACCAGACCGGCCCACCAAACATTGACACCATCATTATACCGCCTATCAGAAAAAACACGCTTATGCCGAGTGCGAACTTCATCTTGTGGCTAGCCGCTACCTTCACGGCAACTAATGCTCCGACAAGTGTGCCTAAAGCGTGAGCCAGCCACGGCGCTATGAAGTTGGCTGGCTTTAACAGCTTCAGATTCTCGGCGAATTTTTCCATATCCGCCATGTCGATACCATCGGGTGGCGGGATCACCATGGCCCCAACGGTGATAATGGTCATGTTAACAACGCTGCCAACCACAAGACCTGCAATGACAGCGAGTGTGTTTCTCAGAATTGGGGACATCGTGTGATTCCACTGTGGTTGGGTTTTGGTCGTTCTTAATCAGCAACGCCGGTGTCCACCGGACATAGCGTGCGAGTGTATTTTCGAGATTTCGTTCAGTATTCGCCGATAATATAGTTGGACAGCGCCATTTTGTGTGCAAGGCATGGCTTTTTGCCCTAGCCATTTCGTCGTTTAACCCGCAGCCGCTAGGCGAGGATTGGGTTGAGCTTGGCTTTGCAATAAGTGCGAAAACTCAACCCAATCCTCGCCTAGCGGCTGCGGGTTAAACGATTTCGCTGCAACGACTTGTTCTTTCCACTGCAAATGAAAGTGGCGCTGCCCATCTAACTAAACAACAGACAGGAGTAATGCTATGGATCGTCGCGCGTTCCTATCTGCTGGCGGTGCGCTGGCACTGGCCGGATTGCATCGATCGGCGCTGAGCGAGGGCAATGATAGCGCGGTGCGGTTTCCTGCGCCGGTGCCGTTGTCGTTTCGTGATGAAATTAGCGGATTGAAAATCACGGCGATTCGGGCGCAATCGATGGTACCTACTCGGCCGTTGCCTAGTTATCAGCCGACTCCTGGGGCGTGGAATACAACCGACGTGGAGATCGCCAATCCTCTTTCGATTTATCCGCGATTCAAACCACGCAGATCGCTGTTCTACGCAGACGACTTGGGACCTCAGACAGTGGTGGTCGAAACGGATAAGGGCATCACGGGTATCGGTTTCGGAGGATCAGGCGCTGCGTACGTTGTCGAGCGCCATATGCCGAAATTGTTGCTGGGTGAAGATCCGTTCCAGGTCGAGCGACTGTGGGACATAATGTGGCGAGGTACGCTGTACTATGGACGCAAGGGTATGGTCGTCCATGCAATCAGTGCGGTCGATAACGCGCTGTGGGATATTGTTGGACAAGCGCTCAAAGTGCCGGTCTATCAATTGCTTGGTGGCCCTGCAAAGGAACGCGTGCCGTGTTACTGCACGGGAAATAATATCGAGCAAGCGGTTGAATTTGGTTTCAAAAAGCTGAAATTGGCGATTCCACACGGGCCAGCCGATGGTGAAGCTGGATTGCGTGAAAACGTCAAGCTGGTTCAGCGAGCTCGTGATTTGCTTGGTGCAGACGGCGAAGTCATGCTCGATTGCTGGATGGCTTTTACAGAATCGTACACCGACGAGCTCGCGGCCAGACTTGCACCGTATCGAGTTTATTGGATGGAAGAGTGTTTGATGCCCGACGACTACGTGGGAATGGGACGGATGAACGCAAAGATCAAATCACCGAAGATGGCCACCGGCGAACACGAGGCCACGCGCTACGGTTTCGAATTGCTGGCTCTGCACCAAGCCGCGGCCATATGGCAGCCCGATATGCACTGGTGTGGTGGCTTAACCGAGATGCGTTGGATCGACGCGCTGGCGCGGCGCGAGCGAATTCCGCTCATTCCTCATGGCGGTTGGCGCGGAGGCGCTGCACATTTTGTTTTGGCAAACGAAAACACACCGTGGTGCGAAATGTTTCTGCCAGCCCCAGGCGGTCCCCAGGAAGTCTATCAGCAGTTTGAAGACGAACAGCAAATTACGCGTGGTCCAGAAGGGATTTACATGCGTCCTCCCAACCGTCCCGGATTCGGTTTCGAACTCAAGCCCGCTTGAACACCGTCTGCTTATACGACGAGTTGACAGCCTCTCGGGCCTCTCGGTAAGCAAATGCTGGCTCATTTCACAAGTTGGAAGTCTAGTACATTGTTGCCGGACTGAATTTCAGCAGACAGCGTTGAGTTTGTATGGTACTTGTTGGGCAACCCTTCTTGTCGGACGTGGAGTTCTTCACCAAATTCGTTGCGATACTTCTTGCCGGTCGGCTTTGCCCAACGAATTTCCACTTGATGCGGGCCCGGCGTCGGGCCAATCGCTGGCTCGACCTTGTATTTGCCGTTGTCGATCAAACCACCACTCTTAACGCCTGCGCCGGATGTGGGAATGAACGTAATGTTGGCCACGTCCAGCAGTTGGCCGTCGTAGGTCACTGTCCCTTCGACGCCAACGCGCCCGTCCGACGAACAACCAGTTACGCCTGAGATGCAGAACAATATGAGCAAACCCAAATAGGGAATCGCGACGAGTCGAAGCGCCATTCTCGCACCCACTTTTTACTGATTGAGGCTCACAGGCAAACCGTCGTCCAGCCAGTAGAGCTTTTGGTAAAGGAAATTCGACCGTGGCGGAGCACCGCAGATAATCGTCGCGCCCACCGGGTCCGCTTCTAGAGTCTCACTGATAAAGTGAACGGAACCATCGCAAAATACGAAATTCAATCCACCCGGATGCATCGACGAAAATCCACCGCGGCGACAGACATCGACGTTGCCCACTCGATCGTTACCGCAACACGTAGCGCCACGATTGCCAAGAAACGGAACATTCGGTCGCTCGCGAGCCGCGCCCCCAAGCGTCCCGCCAGTCGCTCGCCGAATGGCCCAAAGTCCTCCGATGCCCAGTTTCCGATCCCGTTCGCCGATCAAAAACGTATTGCTCGTTCCGTCGGTAATACTCGCGATCGAAACTCGGCCAGGCGGATTCGGCACAAAGTTCGGCGTCGTGCCAGTGAATGCCCACGTTAACACTCCTTCGCTGGCAACATAATTGCTGGCTCCATAATTTCCGTAGTTGTCGTTCAGAGGATTGGACACCGGATCCGACGGACACACGTAGGTAGGTACTCGACTTTGCAATAACGTGCCCAATGCGCCCGTCGGGTTATTGGGAACAATTCTCCCGGGCAGCAGATTACTGACATCCAAAATACTCGGCGCGCCGATGGCCGTGTATAAATTTCCCTGTTCCAAGTAGGGCAAGATCGCCGATCCCCATCCCCAAGCACCGGTGACGTTCGCTCCACCCAACGGCGTGAACCGCTTGTAAGTGTCGTGGAAATTGTGAAAGGCCAATCCGATCTGTTTCAAGTTATTGGAACATTGCATCCGCCGCGCCGCCTCGCGCGCCGACTGTACCGCTGGCAATAACAATCCAACCAGAACTCCAATAATCGCGATCACCACAAGTAGCTCGACCAGCGTGAACCCTCTTCGCTGGCGCACTTCCGCAGAACGTGTCATGGGTAGATTCCTGAAGAAAACAGGGATGAGAATGCAATCGAAACTAGTGCGAATTCTAACCCATGCTAATAGACAATCCAACTCGCATAAGCACGAAACCAAGTCACAACATAGTTCGCAGAGTTTAGCATCGCTCGAGAAATAAGTGTCAGGTACCTTTTGCGAGAAACTCGCCCTTCGGGTGCTGCGCACAAAAGGTACCTGACACTCGGCTATTCCTTAGCGACGCGAGCGACGTTTGCGAGCTGGTTTTGCGCGAGGCGACTCGGTGCTGAAGAACAGCCAGAATAGCAGGCCAGTGGCTGCAGCCGCGATCAGCGGCCATGATATCGGAATGCTGGTAAATTGAGCTGAATCTGCGTCTTCTTCGGTGCCAGACTGTGGGCTGGATTGGAGCGGATTCTGAAAGCGAATCTGGCTGGTCTTGGTGGCGACAGCGGCCAGCGCGAGCAAAATAGTGGTGATGAACAGAACTAGTCCGAACAATCGCAATTCGGGCATGCAGCACCACCGTTACTACTCGACAAACCTGGAATCGCCTGGGTTACATCTTGTTTCTCAGCCTCAGCGATAGACTATCCCATGGGCACGCTACCGAAAAGTGCTCACAGGTATAGGTTGAAGATGTTTTCCAACATCTCTTGCCGCCCACTGGCGTTCGGTGCAATTTCTCCTTTGGCGAGCATGTATCGTTCCAGGGACTCTAGCGTCGCGTCTCCAGTTTCGATTTGTCGCCCGAGTTCGCTGTCCCAACTGCTGTAGCGAGTCTTAACAAAATTGGTCAACAAACCGTCTGCCCGAATCGCTGCGGCAATTTTCAGTCCTCGCGCAAACGTGTCCATGCCGCCGACGTGTGCGTGAACTAGATCGATGGGTTCAAAACTCTCGCGGCGAACTTTGGCATCAAAATTGACACCGCCGGAAGTGAATCCACCGTGTTTGAGAATCATCAGCATACACTGAGTGGTCAGATAAATATCCGTGGGAAATTGATCAGTGTCCCAACCCAACAGCAAGTCACCAGTGTTGGCGTCGATGGATCCGAGCGCTCCCTGATGCCCAGCGTAATCCAACTCGTGCATCATCGTGTGACCAGCCAAAGTCGCGTGGTTGGTTTCCAGATTCAGCTTGAAATGCGGTAGCAAATCATAGGCTCGCAAGAAATTCAAACATGCCGCGGCATCGGCATCGTATTGGTGTTTAGTAGGCTCCTTGGGTTTCGGTTCGATTAAGAACTGGCCTGTAAATCCAATCTTTTTGGCATAGTCCACCGCGAGATGGAAGAATCGTCCAAGATGATCCAGCTCGCGCTTCATGTCGGTGTTATACAGATTCTGATAACCCTCACGACCGCCCCAAAAAACATAATTCTCGCCACCGAGTTCTTTAGTTACTTCCAAGCACTTTTTGACTTGCGCGGCGGCGTAGGCGAACGCATCAATGTTGCAACTAGTCGCGGCACCGTGCATGAAGCGCGGGTGGCTGAACATGTTCGCCGTCCCCCACAACAGCTTAATTCCAGTCGCCTGCTGGTGTTCCTTCAATGACTTTGCGATGCGTTCAAAGTTCGCATGACTCTCGGCCAGCGAGTTGCCTTCGGGCGCAACATCGCGGTCATGAAAAGCGTAATACGGAGCCCCCAGTTTTTCGATCAATTCAAAAGCCACGTCGACTCGGCGCAGCGCATTGTCCAAACTATTGGAACCATCATCCCACGGTCGGATCATGGTACCCGGTCCAAAAGGATCGCTCCCCGTCCCGCGCAGTGTGTGCCAATACACTACGCTGAACCGAAGATGATCGCGCATCGATTTCCCTTCGACGATCTCGCCTGCGTTGTACCAGCGAAAGGCTAGCGGGTTCTTGGACTGTGGTCCTTCATATTGGATCTGGCTAACTTCGGGAAAATAAGGCATGAGCACGAACTTATGGCGATTGAAATGGGATAACTAGCTGGAAGCTATCCCAGTTTAACCAATCGGCAGATTCTGACAATGTGCTGCGTACTATCTTCGGCTGGCGGTTCTGGTTCCCGATTGCAGCACGAAGACTTTGGGGTCGTCCACGATCCAGGACGACGTCCAAGTTTTGCCGTTGTCGCCATTGACCACGTTGTAAAAGAAAGTCCGAAATCGTTCGCACTTGTATCCATAAGGATATTGAGAGGTAATGTAATCGTCGGCAGTTAAGTCTTCGATACCAGGCCTGGCGTAGTAATGTATCATGCCATCGGGTGTAAAACTCATTCCCATCGTCCACCAACCCGTGACGAGGATATCTGGACCTTTAAAATCACCGCCATTGCGAGCGGCTCGCACGCGGATATGCGCATAGTCGTTTGGTTGGCCCGATTGGTGTTTGCTCTCTAGCACAATGAACATTCCCGGCCAATAAACTTCGTTTTCATCTTCGGTGGACGAAAGCAGAAAGGCCTTTTTTTGTGTCTGTTTGGTGGTCTCGACCGCGGCGCGAAAGGCGAATTGGGGACCGCTCCTTTTTTCCCATTCGGCGATGGGTGGAAGGTAGACGCGAGTCGTGGCGCTGGGCGTTTGCGAGACAGCGATCGGTCCACCTGTTCGATACTGGACATTCGCAATAAAATCCTCTTGGTGCATTTTGAAGCTGGGGCGATTGGGAATGCCGGTGTACAGCGACTGCATCAACAGAGCGCCTTGGCTGCCAGGCAAACCATCTGGAGGCGTGGCAACTCGTTTGACGATGTCCGGATGGCCGCGCATAATTCCTTCGAACCATCGGCCATTGGTAGACTTACCGATTGGGTTATTTTGCTGCTCGTTGATATCTTCGGTGCTTTTGGGATTGTTGGGGATGTACTGCCAATTGGGATCTTCGAAATCGTCGCCGACGTTGTTCAATTCGATTCCCGTGCCGGGAACGACCGGTCGCGACGATTGGGCCCAGACAGTCGGCATCATGGTAGCTAGCACGGCGATCGCGCCAACTTTCGAAATCGTGAATCGCATGGAGATCCCTTCCAGTTCGACTTTGGGCTTAGCTCAAAAAACGACCTACAGTTTTCAATGTGGTTCGATGATCCAGATATTTCCCCTTCATTGAAGTTTTTTATCGGTCGATCTACGCACTGAGATTCGCTGAATCCAGCGACTGGCACACAAAGGGCATTTGCCAGCAAATCATTTCGCCGCCCTATTTCACATTCAGTAGGAACATTGCCATGTTCGACGTGCAAGAGATTCTGGCACTCCACGAAAGCACTGTGGCGCTGTGGCATCAAATACCAGTCTCGAATCAGTATGAAGGTTGGCTGAATTTGGTTTGCCAGCAACATTTGTTCAATTATGAACTGTGGCACCAAGAGGATATCGCACGCAGTCCCGAGGTCAGCGACCAGCGAATTGCCGAAGTCAAACGAGCCATCGATCGGTTTAATCAACAGCGCAATGACGGTATCGAACGATTGGACGACGCGATTTCCGATATGCTGGCAACCAGAAATATTTCCGCGGTTGCGGGCGCTAGGCAAAATACCGAAACACCTGGCAGCGCCATCGATCGATTGAGCATCATGGCACTTAGGCTGTACCACTACTTAGAACAAGCCGAAAGAACGAATGTCGACGACGAGCATCGCGCTCGAGTTCAGCAGCGCATCCAAATCTGCCGCGCACAAAAGGCCGATCTAAGCCGCTCGTTGGAAGAATTGCGCGATGATATTTTTGCCGGCCGCAAGCGGCATAAGACTTATCGGCAGATGAAAATGTACAACGACCCGTCGCTGAACCCCTATATCTACAATGCGAAACAAAAGACGGAGTGAATTTCCGCTTGTTTCTTGGCGAGTTGAATCCCGCAGGGCAATCCGGTTTGCGCGGTGGGATTCGCGCGATTGGATCTCCCC
Organism: Planctomycetaceae bacterium; assembly: GCA_005798335.1. Lineage (GTDB taxonomy): Bacteria > Planctomycetota > Planctomycetia > Pirellulales > Pirellulaceae > Aureliella. The sequence continues at coordinate 15,386 of SYJV01000278.1, forward strand.
ATCATTGCATGGGTTTTCCGACCAAAAAGTTATAGGTAGCTGCTTGCACTCGTGGATCGTCCATAAGAAATGAATGCACGACGGGAACTTCCAACATTTCGGTTGAACCGGGCAGGCGTGCTTCTTCGATGCCGACGACAAAGTCGCTGGCGCCCTCAACTAACGGGTTCGTAATTGGAGCATCATCCAAACGGCCAGCTACGATTGCAAACGGAAACGGTGGCGTTGCCAATTTATCTTCTAACTGAGCCCAGGCCGGCCCAAGCTCCATGCCGCCCTTGCCAGCAATGATCTCAAACAACTTGAGTTTCCCCAAGTGCCTGGCAATATGCGCTCCTTGATTGGGCGGACCAAGCATAACCATACGATTGATGCGGGTTAATGCTCGGCTAGGATCTTCGCGTTGCCAATCCCCGACGGCATGTCGAAACACAATATTACCCATGCTGTGCGCTACGACGTTGATCTTGGGCTTGCCTGGCAAGTTCTCGATGATCTCGCGAATGGCTTGAGCATGATCCGTAATCGACGCGCGCGTGCTGGCGTACTCGACCAGGATCGGTTCCCCAAGTCCACTTTCGCTCAAGTATTTTCCCATGCCAGCCATCGATCGCGACGATCGGAACAATCCATGTAACAGCAGAATGACTTGGTCGTGCGGAGGTGTCGCGTCGGCGGACTTGATATTATCCAGGACCTTTATGCATGACTCTCGCGATCCCCACGCATGCCGAATGTTGGACGGATCAATCAATCGCCAATGACCGGTAACCCAATTTTTTTGCAGCTTCCATCCGTGGTACCAGCGATAATCGGTCCACAGTTGCTTGCCTCCCATCGTCGGCAACTTGAGATTCGGAAATTCAGGCATCGGTTTTTCCTGGCACGCTGCTGTCGAACACCCCAGCAGTAACAACAGAATTGAAAGCGACGATAGAACAGTCAAGTTCGACTCCGCTCTCTGCTCAGCATAAATGCTGGCTAAAAACAAAGACTCGTCCAACGAAACTTTCCGACCGAGGTCTGCTCATGGAGTCTGCTCTTTCCAGTTCTTCCAGATCCAGCGAAACGTGTCTGGGAGAATCGAGCCGCCGTGGATTCCGTTGTGCGCACCATCGCCGTATACAAACTGATAATCGTAGCCTTTGAACTTTAGCGAAGCGGCCATTTGTTGGTTTGCGAGTGGCCAGTTGCCGTGTTCGTTGTCCAAGTCGCCGCTGCCATCTTGAAGGAAGATGCGAAGCGGTTTCTTTTCCGTTTTGCGGATGAGTGCTTCGTAGTTGTGGCCACCGCGAATATTGACAAAACTGCCTACGTGGCTGATCACTTTGCGAAACTCATTCGGACGTTCCCAAGCAACTGTAAATGCACAAATGCCGCCCGAACTAATCCCGCCGATTGCTCGCAGCTCCGGGTTGCTGGTCAATCGGTATTGCTTACCAACTTCGGGAAGTATCTCCTCCAAGAGAAATCGAGCATATTGATCGCTCAACGTGTCGTACTCAAAACTTCGGTTCTTCGGTGTTGGACGCCAGCCTGGTTTGTCCGGCAGCGAATCGCCTTGGTGCCCTGGGTCGATAAAAATTCCAATGGTGATGGGTATGTCACCGCGATGAATCAAATTATCCATCACAGTCGCAGCACGAAATTGACCATCGGAGCTGACGTACGCATGGCCGTCTTGAAAGACCATCACCGCCGCAGGTTGGTTGGCAGAATATTGGGCCGGAACGTAGACAAAGTAACGACGAATGGTCGTTGCGAAAATCTTGCTATGCCAGACATGTTCGGTCACTTTACCTTGCGGTACTCCGTCCTGTTTTTGGGAATCAGGGCCAAGTTTGTAATTGTCATCGTTTGCGTTAGTCGGCAAGCTCATCATTAAACTTAGAATCCACGGCAGTCGAAAATAAACTATTCCACGCATGTACTAGTTGGACAGCGCCATTTTGTGTGCAAGGTATGGCTTTTGGTCCTAGCCATTTCGTCGTTTAACCCCAATACCGTTCAACGAACGTGGGATAAGCTTCCAGCGCTTCCAGCTTGTCAATATCTTGTGCAAGCAATGGCGAAACTCCGCTACAGGTTGACAAGCTGGAAGCTTATCCCACGTTCGTTAAACGGTATTGCTGCAACGACTTGTTCTTTCCAATGCAAATGAAAGTGGCGCTGTCCATCTAGTCTCCACATACTCAATCGCTAAGTCGCAACGATCATTGCGAGCCTGCCAAAATTGTGTCCAATTCAAGAAGTTATCCAAGGTAAGTTCGGCGACTGTGGAATTCCGTCGTCAGTTTCGAGCAACTCAATATCCCAGGGCGGCTCCATCTTTGCGCGATTCGGTGGCCCCAGCCAATACGCCGCGTTGCCAGTCGATTTCGATAGCTTGATAGCCGCCGAAACTGCCGCCACTGCTCAGTAAATGCCCACGTTTGCGCAGCGCCTCAAGTGTTGCTAGCGAATATTCCGACTCTAGAAATGCGGTACCACCAGTAGGTTGTTGCGGGGCTCCCATGGGCGTCGCGCTGCCTTCATGGCGAATTCTTGCGGCATCACCAGCCATTTGAATATTCATCCCAAAATCGATCCAGTTCATCAGCACTTGCACGTGTCCTTGCGGTTGCATATCGCCACCCATAACACCAAATACTAAAACTGGTCGCGCGTCTTTGGTAACCAGCGCTGGAATGATGGTATGGAACGGACGCTTGCCCGGTGCGATGCAGTTCGGATGATCGGGTTCGAGCGCGAACATCGAGCCGCGATTTTGCAGAGCAAATCCCGTATCCCCGGGGACCAATTGGCTGCCGAATCCATGATAGATACTTTGAATCAGCGAGCAGCAATTGCGATCTTTGTCGACGACGCACAAATAAATGGTATCTCCGTGCAGAAACTTGGCATCGCCGGCCGGAACGTTGCTCGCCGCACGACTTGGATCGAACAGTTTCGCTCGCTCGCGCGCATACTCTTTTGAAATCAATCGCCGAACTGGAACTCGTGCCATCGCTGGGTCTGCGTAATACCTGGCCCGATCCGCAAACGCTAGCTTCTTGCTTTCGATGAACAGATGAGCCAAATCTGGCGAGCCCCATCCCATCGCGCGCACATCGTAGGGCTCGATAGTGTTCAACATCTGCAACGCAGAGATACCTTGACCGCTTGGAGGCAATTCCCATACGTCGTAACCACGATAATTGGTCGACACCGGTTCAATCCAATCGCTCTTGTGCGCGGCCAAATCTTCTTTGCGGATGAATCCTCCCACCCGGCGACTGTACTGATCGATCTTGTCTGCGATCTCGCCGCGATAAAATGCGTCTGTGCCGCTGGCAGCAATTGCGCGGTACGTTGCCGCCAAACGTCGGTTGTACATTAAATCTCCTGCCCGAGGAGCTCGTTTGCCATCGATCAAAAAAGTGCTCGCTGCCTCCGGCGTATCTAATAGATTGCTTTCCGCAGCGTCCCAGTACCCAGCGATCACCGGCGCCACGGGAAATCCGTTCTCCGCCAGTTCGATCGCGCGGCGAAACAATTCGGCCCATGGCAGCTTGCCATAACGCTTGTGCATTTCGTGCCAACCCGATACGCACCCGGGAACGCTCCACGAAAGCGGACCATAAGTCGGAACAAACTCAAGTCCGCGGCGTCGATGTTCTTCCAACGTTGCCAATTTCGGAGCGCGACCGCTGGCGTTCAAGCCCACGAGTTGCTTTTGATTGGCGTCCCAAACGATCGAAAATAAATCGCCCCCGATCCCACAGCTCATCGGTTCCACGACGCCCAGTACAGCGTTTGCCGCAATCGCAGCATCGATCGCCGAGCCACCGGCCTGCAAAATCTCGACCGCCGCCTGGGTTGACCGCAAATCACTGGTCGCAGCCATTCCATGCTGAGCATACGTCACGCTGCGCGCTTGGTTGGACGGTCCAACCGGTCGATCGTAAGTACCAATTCGCGCTGAAGACTGCGAGTATATTTCTGTCGTCATGCTTAGCAGCCCCGCAGTGATGATCGCAATTCTGATAGACCAGTACGTTTTCTGAATCATGGCCGCTACAATTCCATATGCTATAAAGTACACAGTGCACGCGGTTGGACGAGAAATGAATCACTCGTGAACCCAGCGCCATTGTGGCCTTTGCCAAAAATCCAAACAACACGGCTAGTTACAAAATTCGTCTCCCTGGAGTTATTTCAATGAAAAACTATTGCCTGGCGAGCTGCCTTGTTTACTTGCTGACCACGACCGTCGTCGCAGATGAGGGCATGTGGCTGTTCAACGCACTTCCCAAAAAACTCTTGGCGGACAAACACGGATTCCAAGCCACCGATGCTTGGGCCAATCATGTGATGTTGTCCAGCGTGCGATTCAACTCGGGTGGTTCGGCGTCGTTTATCTCCAGCAACGGGCTCGTGTTGACGAATCATCACGTTGCGGCAGATACGCTGTACAAGTTGTCGACACCCCAGCGTAATATTCATGCTCACGGCTACCTGGCCAAACAGCCGGCGGACGAACTCAAGGCGCCGGACCTGGAATTGAATCAACTGGTCTCGATCGAGGACGTTACCGATCGAGTCAACGAGTCCGTGAAACCAAACATGTCGGCAGCCGATGCTTCGAAAGCTCGACAAGCGGCCATGGCGCGGATCGAGCAAGCCTCCAAAGAGAATTCGGGCTTGCGCAGCGACGTGGTCACATTGTACGGTGGCGCGAGGTACCACCTTTATCGATACAAGCAATACACGGACGTGCGGTTGGTCTGGGCACCCGAAGCGGAGACAGCATTTTTCGGCGGCGATGCAGATAATTTCGAGTATCCACGTTTTTGCTTGGACGTCACGATCTTTCGTGTTTACGAAAACGATCAACCCGCCAAGATCGAACATTTCCTGGAAGTGAATCCCGCTGGAGCTCGAGACGGCGACTTAGTCTTTGTGTCCGGCAACCCAGGTCGCACGCGGCGCATCTTGACCACCGATGCGCTGGCCTACCAGCGCGACCAACGCATGCCGAAAATGTTGGATTTGCTGCGCAGAAAGGAAATCATGCTCCAGCAATATGGACTCGAAGGCCCCGAACAAACGCGACGAGCTCAAGATGAACTGTTCGGTGTGCAAAATTCTCGTAAAGCTTACTACGGAATGCTGGCCGGTCTACAGGATCCCGGATTCATGAAGTCCAAACTGTCGCTGGAAAAACTCATGCAAGACAAAGCCGCGTCAATCGACAAGCTGTCGTCGGCAACTGGCGCCTGGAAAGATGTTGCATCGGTCCAGCAACAGCGCAAGGAATTGGCCAGCAGCGAAGCCAGCTTGCGCAGCCGCATCTACGGGATCGCCGAAACGCTGGTTTTGATGGCTAGCGAAGATCTCAAACCAAGCGACCAGCGTTTGCGAGAATTTCGCGACTCGAATCGCCAGTCGCTGGAACAAGACTTGTTTTCGCCCGCACCGTTATACGACGATCTGGAGCGCGCCCAGATGGCGGACGAACTCGCACGCCTGATGGAATCTCGCGGCGGCAACGACGAACTGGTCGTGAAAATGCTCGGCGGCCAAGCGCCGCGCGAGCGAGCTGCGCAGTTGATCGCTGGCACCAGCCTGTTCGACGTCGAAGCGCGTAAAAAACTTGCCCAAGCCAAGTCCGCAGGAATCGACTCTAGCGCCGATCCACTCGTTCAACTTGCGCGGACGATGGAACCCGAATATCGCCGCTTGAGACTGAAGACCGAAGAACTCGACGAGGTCGAACGGCAAGCCTACGCGAAAATTACCGACGTCAAGTTTGCCCTCGAAGGGGAATCGGCATATCCCGACGCGACCTTTACGCTGCGCTTGGCGTTTGGCGTCGTGCGAGGCTACGAAGAAGACGGCAAACAAATTGCGCCCCACACAACGTTGGGCGGTGCCTTCGAACACGAAGCGGCCCACGGCAAAAAAGATTCATGGGTGTTGCCGGCGAGCTGGCATCAAGCCAAAGATCGCATCAAATCGTCAGCACCTTTTAATTTCGTTTGTACCGCAGACATTATCGGTGGCAATTCTGGGTCCCCGATCGTCGATCGACAGGGCAAGTTGGTAGGCATTATTTTCGATGGGAACATCCAGAGCCTGACCGCTGATTTTTATCACAGCGAACACCAGTCGCGCGCCGTAGGCGTACACGTTGCCGCTCTGCTGGAATCATTAACGAACATCTACGGAGCCGCCAGTCTAACCAATCAAATCGGCAAGTAAGGCGAGGTGCACGGAAGGCGAGGGATAAGGGACAGTCTGCTGTAACCCGAAGCATGAGCGAGGTGATTCGCGTTCGTTCCTCGCTAACGCTCTTACGCTTCGGTCATGTGGCCGCCGAGGCGTCCCGTTGACACGCATGCAGATCGGAAATAGCATTTGATTTTTCGTTAGTTGGCCAGGTAGCTCAGTTTGTAGAGCAACGGACTGAAAATCCGTGTGTCGCCGGTTCGATCCCGGCCCTGGCCACTGCGAAAATATCAAAGTTCCGCCGCATGTTGAACGGATCGAATTTGAGCTACGACTCAAGGCCGAGACCGAGAAGTTCGATGCGCTGACCGTAGAAGCGGAGCGAGCTATCGTGCTGCAGGAATGCCGCTCCGCGCGGCAGATGCACGGCGTTCTGATGAACAGTGTTCGCGGAGCGGACAAGACACCGGGACAATTCCGCGTCACTCAGAATTGGATTGGCGTGGGAAATTGCCCCATCGAACAGGCAACCTTCGTTCCGCCGTCGCCGCTACAACTTCTCGATCATCTCGAAGCCTTCGAACGGTACTTGGCTGTCGATGACGTTGATCCGCTGGTACAGGCCGCCGTGGTTCATGCTCAATTCGAGTTGTTGCATCCGTTCAACGACGGCAATGGTCGAATCGGTCGTTTGCTGATCCCGCTCTTCCTGTTCCAGAAGCGAGTGCTCGCCAGCCCGATGTTCTATCTGACGCGGTCGCATTACGCATTGAAGGTGCTGGATGCGTTGTTTGATCGCAATACCGTTCAACGAACGTGGGATAAGCTTCCAGCTTGTCAATATCTTGTGCAAGCAATGGTGAAACTCCGCTACAGGTTGACAAGCTGGAAGCTTATCCCACGTTCGTTGAACGGTATTGTGTTTGATCGGCCAATTTTTGAGTCAAGTGATTTTGTAAATCGCTCCGGAATTCCAAAGCACACCGCGTTGCCGTTTCTGCGGAAACTTCGCGAAGTTGGCGTTCTCATACTGCTTCGCGAAAAGAGCGGGCGACGTTCAGCAATTCTGGCGTTTTCCGAACTGTTGAACTGCGCCGAAGGGCGAAAGATCCTGTGAAGAGTTCGAGTACGGTCGTACACAGCAAAACCGATTTATGTGTATTAATAGCCAGCTTCAGCACACATAACTAGGTTTGTGTGTACCGTAATAGACACAAACTTTGCTGAAATCGCCAACCTCGTTCACCCCTATAGGTATTTAGTGGAAGGCTATATTCCCAGCGAATTCCTGGCTTGCTAGCATTGCGGAACGCCGGTTACACCAAGTAGAATCCGCAGCTCTGCAAACTGCGCGCCGATATATCGTACGACTTTCTGCGCGGCGATATATCGTACGACTTTGTTTTGAATGTACACGTTTGAATTTCGAAACCAGCACATTGTTGCTCCCATTCGCCCACCAATTTATCCGGTCCACCAAATTTTCTGCTCACAAGGCTTAGGTAGCTATGTCATACCGCCGCAGTCATCGAAGTGCGTCCAAGAGTCACACTCGCCTCGCTTGCGCTAGTCAAAAGATCATCGCGCTCCGCGAGAAGGCCAAAGCCAGCACGGCCGCATTCCTCGCTCGACGCCAGCGACAGATCGCCTGGTGGCAAAGAGCGTTCCGTACTCCGCTGGTCGGCTTCTACGGCTGGGTCAGATCGCAATGCAATAGCGCTTGTTCGGCGCTGATGATGCTACTCGGCTTGGTCGCCAAGCCGCAACTTTTGGCTAGATCCACGTCGTCGAGGCATTCCCACTACCACAGGCGTCAATCGACACGGCGACGCCTTCGCACGGAATCGCTCGAAGCGAGGGCGCTGCTGGCAACGGTTAGTGACGGCGGCGGGACCACTCTAACGATCTCGCTGGCCACAGACGAGGATCTAGCGGTTGTTTCGAACGGTACGACTTACTCGTTCTCGTCGGACATGAACTTCACGAAAGGAGTCGTGGCCAATGTTGGGGATTTCTCGGCTTTTGGCGGCACTTCGTTGACGCTGGAAGCGTCTGGATTGGCACGATACAACACCGTCAGCGTTGTCGATAGCGGGACAAACTCGACAGTCACGTTCAGTAACAGCGGTGGGAACAAATACGCCGATCAATTCACAGTCCTATTGGCCAATGCCAGCGCTGGCGCGATCACATTCAATGGTGCAACAGCATTCGACGGTTCAAATAGTTTGAGCGCTTCCACAACCAAGAACATAGTTGTCAGCAGCGGGTCGAGCGTCTCGACCGTCGGCGGCAATTTGACGCTCGAGGCCAATCAACAGTCGACTCCGACTACCGCTAGTTTCGTCGGCATCAATGTTTACAACGCAACGGTTAACTCCACGGGTAGCGGCAACGTACTTCTCAAGGGGCGCGGCGGCGACACCGGCACGGAAAACCACGGCGTTCAAGTGTTGCTCGGCGGATTCGTTTCAGGCGGCGGAACGGTCACGGTGGAAGGGACCGGCGGGGCCAGCACTGGCGCAGCCAACTTCGGTGTTCAGGTAACCGATACGAATTCAACAATCACGTCCAGCGCCGGCGCGGTACTGGTCAAGGGGCTAGGTGGTGGTTCCGGGGGGAGCAGTGGTAGCAATCATGGTGTAATCATGGTGCAGGGCGGC
>SYJV01000279.1 GCA_005798335.1 Planctomycetaceae bacterium
ACGATTATCTCTAGTTTTCAAACCGAATAAACGCCCAAATTAGTTAATTTTGAGTAAGTAACGGACGATAATCCAACGCTCAAATGCTGCTAAGCGAGGATTGAATACACTACACTAACGTGGCTGCAATAAATACGGGGCGTCGACTCCCAGCGGTATTCCCAGCGTCCAGAACGCTAGTAACAGCAAGCTCCAAGTCACTAAGAATGCCATCGAGTAAGGCAACATCAGCGAGATCATCGTGCCAACCCCGGTGGTTTTTACATAGCGCTGAGCGTAAACGACAATCAAAGGAAAATAGGGGAACAGCGGTGAAATGATATTGGTGCTCGAGTCGCCGATGCGATAAGCCCCCTGTGTCAGTTCGGCAGACAGCCCTAGCTTCATGAACATCGGTACAAATATTGGGCTCAGCAGTGCCCACTTCGCGGATGCGGAACCGATTACCAAATTCACTGTCGCAGTCAAAAGGATGAAGCCGATAATCGTCGCTTGGTGAGGTAATGCCATTGCTTGCAATGCGGCAGCACCTTTGATGGCAATCAAAATTCCAACGTTCGACTGCGTAAACGCTGCGGTAAACTGGCTGGCAAAAAAAGCCATGACCAAGTAATAGGTGACCGTTCCCATCGCTCTGTCCATGCCTTTGACCACGTCGCGATGACTGCGCACCGTGCCGGCTGCGCAACCGTAGGCGACACCTGGCACCAGAAAGAAAAAGAAGATCAGCGGTATGATGGACTTCATCAGTGGAGCATCGTGACCAGCGAGCTTGCCGTCGGGAGTTCGAAACGGCGAATTGGCTGGAATCAGCGATATGACTAACAGTAACAGACAGCCCACAAGTACCGCCGTACCAAGCTTCAGACCTCGATATTCCGCAGCCGTCAACCCGCCGAGCTGTTCGCTGGATGTTGATTCGTGTCGCGCGGCCGGGCTGTCGAGCCCACCGGTTTCAAAGGGAATGCGCGCCAGCCTCGGTTCGATAATCCAATCGCTGATGTACCAGCCTACGCAGGTGATGATGATGCAGGTCGCGGACATAAAGAACCAGTTGCACAATGGATTCACTACAGCATTGGGATCGATGATCTGCGCCGCCTTTTGCGTGAACCCTTGCAACAAAGGGTCCAATCCTGACGGAATGAAATTCGCGCTGAACCCTCCCGAAACTCCGGCGAACGCTGTTGTAATGCCAAGCAACGGGTGGCGACCAGCAGCGGCGTACATCGCACCACCAAGTGGAATTACCAGCACATGCCCGGAATCACCCGCAGAGTGACTGATGATGCCGACCAGAATCAACATCGGCGACAACAGCTTTTGGGGAGTCAATCGCAACAACCCCTTCAATAAGGCTTGAATGAATCCCGTGTGCTCAGCCACTCCAACTCCCAACATGGCGACCAGTACAAAGCCAAGCGGTGGAAATTCGACAAAAGTCTTCACCATGTTCGCCAAAAAGCTAACTAAAGCTGTTGGCGTTAACTGGTTGACAACTTGGATCGGAGCTTGAGTTCTAGGGTCTAATTCTTCAAACTTGACTTGCGACAGAAACGCGGAGCAAATCCAAGTCAAGAGCAGCGCCCAGACAAACAGCATTGCTGGATCAGGCAGTTTGTTACCGACCCACTCGACCGTGTCAAGCAACCGCGACGACAATCCTCGCTGACTAGGTTCAGATTTGTTGTCGAGAGGATTCATTGTCTACCCTTCGCTCAAGAGTGTAAAACGATTGTCCTCAATCGTTTGTCCTCAAATGTTTTTGAGCAATCGTTCATGAGCAATTGAGACAATTGCTCTACTCTCCTGGTCTACTCTCCGCTTGGACTGGCGCGCGAGCCGATAAAATCTTTGAGAGTCCGAGGCTGAGGGTTCGAAGTATTAGTTTCGGAGACGCTAGATTGCTGTTGAAATTCCTTGGCTGGCTCATTCTGGATGACCGACTGTGTTCGCTCGGCAGTATTCCATTGGTTGTTATCGGGCAATGTCACTTGGCGCACTTGCATTGTCGGGCGTTCGAATTTTTGGAATCCAGCGACTGCCGCAACGGCCGGCCTTTTGTCAGACTGCTTTTTCTTTTTCGTTTGACTGCTGCGGATTGCAGCCTGGACGGCTGCTGTTGCCTGCCAATCAACAGCGGACTCGCTCTGCGGGCTTTCGATACCGCCTGGTAGTTCGCTTAGTTCGACACTTTGATTGGCGGCAGGCGGTACGCCTTGCGCTGTTACCGATTCTTCAGCAGCTCGTGCCTTGGCGGAGATTATTGCCTGAGCCAGTTTCTGTTTTTTCTTTTCGCGAATCCTTTGCTTGACCAGCTTCTTGGATTCTGAAACTGTCTGGCTGGTACGCTCCCGCTTGTTGGCATTCCTCGATTCCGTTGCCGATTGCATAGCTGTGGAATCAACCGTTTGTTCATTTTGAGCCTCGGCCGACTGTCCCGAGTTTCGAGACATCGCTGAGGACGCGGTGCTGGCGGCGTGCGCCGACTTTTTAGTTGATCGCAGCAGGAGCCACACGATAACAACGGCGATCGGCAAGATCACCCACCAGAATTCCTGGCCTTGTCCGGCCGTTCGGCCATCGGTTGTGGCGCCTTCAGCCCCCTTGAACGGATCGGAATTTGCCGACGTCACAGCCTGAGTGGGTGGGTCAATAGGGGCTATTTGAGAAGCTGGAGTATTTTCAGATTGCTGCATTGAACAAAATCATTCGTTGGTAGATAGAAACGATGGGTTCCAACAACACTTATGTTGAATTACTTGGTTGATTTGGAGTACTTTACAAGTTTATAAATTTCGCCTTGCAACCGATTTTAGACAATTACTGTTTGCTTTGCGAGACTCGTCCGTTCAAGCTGCCTCGTATTCGGAAATTCTGAGTACACTTGACCTTACGGAGACGCTTTTCATAAAGATGTGAGAAAGTTAGGGGAGTGAAATTCTTACCGCCCAATGGTGGCTAGGAGGCTATTCCACTGGCAAGCTATTCGATTGGCAAGCTATTCGATTGGCAAGCTATTCGATTGGCAAGCTATTCGATTGGCAATTCGAAAAATCCACTGGCGAATCGAAATACATTCGCACTTGGCGGCGTCTAAGGCGAGCGGCAGATGGGAATTTACCAAGACAAAAGCGAGTACAAGCCCGAAGCGCAAGCGAGTGCGTCAATCCTGGCACACACTCGCTTGCGCGTCGAGCTTGTATTGGTAAGAAACAATCTGCCGTTCGTCTAACAACCATTGGGTTCATCCATGTCTGGGAGGTATGGAAGATTGTGAGCGAAGGTCGTTCCCGTCAAATCATCGATTTGGCCGCTTGTCGGAAGCTGACAAACCTGGTCGCCGCGGTGGGGATTATCATTTTCGGATGTTACTCCAACCGTTCGATTGCGGGTGATAGTTCTACTGCCGAATTGCCCCAGGTCAAATTGATCAACGAACATACGCGTGGGCAATGGGGTGACTTTGGGATCAAGCCATCGCCGCTGGAAGATGATGCCAAGTGGTGTCGGCGCTTATTCCTGGACTTAGTTGGTCGGATTCCCAAATACGAAGAACTGAACGCTTTCCTTAAGAATAAGGATGCCAAGCGGCGTCAAAAACTGGTCGACGAGCTGCTTGATGGAGAAGCTTATCGAGAAGAGTTTACGACTCATTGGGCTACGATCTGGAGCAATATCCTGATTGGCCGGACCGGTGGCACGAATCGTACGTCACTGATCAGTCGCGCTGGAATGGCAAAGTACTTGCGCGATAGTCTTGTCAGCAACAAACCGTATAACCGCATGGTGTATGAGCTGATAACCGCGACCGGCGGCACGGACCCCGATAGAGCTCAGTTTAATGGCGCGGTCAATTTTCTGATCGATCGTGTGAACGAAGAGGGTGGCGCGCAAGCAACCGCGGCCACTTCGCGCATTTTTTTGGGCTTGCAGATTCAATGCACTCAATGCCACAACCATCCGTTCAATCAATGGAAACAGCAAAAGTTCTGGGACTTCAATGCGTTCTTTCGCCAGGCTCGAGCATTGCGGCGTTACATCCCGCAGACTCGAGACGTCGATTTTGCTGAATTGGTTGATCAGGACTTTGCCGGCGAAAGTTCTCACCCCGAGGAAGCTGAAATCTTCTATTTGGAACGCAACGGTTTGTCGCGCGTCGCGTTTCCCGTATTCGTCGACGGCACTGCGATTGGGCGCAGCGGTTACGTCTCAGAGGTAAATCGGCGCGTTGAGCTGGCGAAATTTGTGATGGCCAGCGACTACTTGGACAAGATGATTGTCAATCGTATGTGGGCGCAGTTCTTGGGCTATGCATTTACCAAGCCGCTCGACGATCTTGGGCCTCACAATTCAGCATCGCATCCGGAGCTGTTGACGAAGCTCGGCGAAGCGATGCGCAACTCAAGTTACGATTTGCGAGCTCTGATGCGCTGGATTGTTCTATCGGAACCGTACCAGCTTTCCAGTCGCATTGTTTCAGGAAACGAGCAGGACGAACCGTCGCTGGGCGAACCGCCCAAATTTAGTCGCTTTTACGCGCGCCAGATGAGTGCAGAGCAGCTCTATCAATCGCTGTTAACGGTAGGCGGCCAAGCGCGGGGTTCCTTAGAGCAACAACAAGTCGAGCGCGATCGGTGGCTCGGACAATTTGTGCAAGCGTTCGGTACCGATGAAGGGGACGAAGCGACGACATTTAACGGCACTATTCCCCAAGCACTTATGATGTTCAATGGCGAATTGGTCAAGCGAGCCACGCAGCTCGATGACGGTTCCTGGCTGAAACAGATTGAGGCTATGCCGACCAAGCCCGCAGACAAGATCAACGGTTTGTTCCTGACCGGTCTGGCTCGTCGAGCCAAGCCAGAAGAAATAACGATGGGTGCAAAACTACTGCAAGTGCGCAATGGGAAAATGGGCGAGATGCTGCAGGACTTGTGGTGGGCAATATTGAATAGCAACGAGTTTATTTTGGTTCATTAGAATCACTTAGCGGCGAGTCGTTGTGTACTGAGGCAACAATGCAAGCCCGCAGCGCAAGCGAGCGCGTCCCGGGACCGAAGCACTCGCTTGCGCTGCGGGCTCGTATTCGCAGATGCCCGGTAAATTCCTATTCGCTGCTCACCTAACACGTGAACCGAACGATTTGATGGAGAGGCAGAATTATGGCCTGGCAGAATTCCAATACACCCAGCGGTATGTCGCGGCGACATTTTTTGCAGCATGTTGCCGGCGCTAGCGCAATGGCAGGCACCTCGCTTGCGCTTGGGCACTCACTGAGGCTGCATGCTGCCGATTTGAAACGCAATCGCAAGTCAGCGATCTTGTTGTGGATGGGAGGAGGCCCCTCCACGATCGATCTTTGGGATCTGAAACCCGGCGCTCCAACTGGAGGCCCATTCAAACCGATCTCTACTTCGGGTGACGTGCAGATTTGCGAACACCTCCCTATGGTTGCCAAGCAAATGCAACATTTGGCGCTGGTGCGCTCAATGAGCACGCGTGAAGCGGATCATAATCGCGGTCGATATTACATGCACACCGGCTATGTACCTAATCCGAACGTCGAGCATCCGAGCTACGGAGCGGTGCTGGCACACGAATTGGCTGCGCAGCGAACTGATTTGGAAATTCCGCCGTTTATTTCTGTCGGTGGTGCCAGCGAAGGGCCCGGTTTTCTCGGCATGGCTTGGGCACCGTTTTCAGTTGGTAGCGACGGAAATATTCGCAACTTAGACATGCAAATTGATGATCGCCGCTTGATCCAGCGCATGCAGGCATTGGATTTGATCGAACGTGGATTTGTCAGCCAAACGCGGGGAGCCGCAGGCGAAGATCATCGCAAGATCTTGAAAAAAACGTTGGATCTGATGACCAGCAACCAAATGGAGGCTTTTCGAGTTCAGCAAGAACCCCAGAGCGTGCGCGAACGCTACGGTGAAAATCCATTTGGTCGCGGATGCTTGATGGCTCGCAGGCTGGTCGAAGTAGGGGTTCCGTTTATTGAAGTGGACAACGGAGGGTGGGATAACCATACCACGATCCATAATACACTCCAAACGCAAAAACTTCCTATGCTTGACAGAGCGATGAGCGCGCTGGTCGAAGATCTTCAGCAGCGTGGATTGCTGCAGGATACAGCGATTATTTGGATGGGTGAGTTTGGTCGCACGCCTCGGATCAATGGCGACAGCGGTCGCGATCATTGGGCTCGGTCGTGGAGTGTAGTCGTGGGTGGCGCGGGTATGCGAGGTGGCGTTGCTGTTGGGCAAACTAATGACGACGGCACGGAAGTGGAATCCGAACCATATTCATCAGAAGATGTTATGGCAACCGTCTGCAAGGCGTTGGGAATCTCTCTGGAGACAACCTACACCAGCAAAAATGGGCGTCCGATGAAGATTGCTAATGGCGGCAAAGTGATTAAAGAACTGATTGTCTAAAGGACAGCACCTCATAACAGGCATAGGATTCGGTTGAGCAGCAAATGGGAATTTACCAAGGCATAAGCGGATACCAGCCCGACGCGCAAGCGAGTGAATCAATCTTGGCACGCACTCGCTTGCGCGTTGGACTTGTACAGGTTTCGATGCAACGTATTGGTTTCAAGGAATGAAGTATTAGGTGACTATCGAGGCGAGCGGCCAACCTTCTCTCGCCAAGCAAACTGGCGAGATTGATTTGACTGCCCTGGTGGCGCGACATCAATCCGGTGTGTGGCGGTATTTACGCGCGCTCGGTTGTGATGCTTCGTTGGCAGATGATTTGACCCAAGATACGTTCCTCGAAATCCTACGTAGACCGATGGTTGAATACAGTGATCAAGCGACAGCCGGGTACCTTCGCCGCGTGGCGCATAACCTATTTATTTCGCGCAGGCGGCGCGATGCACGGATGATGGTCACAGAACGCGCTGAGGACTTGGAATCGACTTGGATGCGTTGGGCGGGCTTTGACAACGGCGACAGCGCCATCGAAGCTTTGAACGAATGTTTTGCCAGATTGACGCCCAGAGCCCAACAGGCCCTGCGATTGCGATTCGCGGAAGAATCCAGTCGGCAAGCGATCGCAGGTTCCCTCGGCATTTCCGATCATGGCGCGAAAAATTTGATGCAACGAGCCAAGACGCAGTTGCGAGAGTGTGTGGAAAGTAAATTGCAATGAACGAACAGTGGTCTGAACAAATATTCGACTCGATGCTTGAAGAGGTTGTCACGGGCAAACACCCGCCTGACCTCTCGGCGAAGATCCGGCAAGCTTGGAGTCAAGAATCCAGTGCAATGCCCGGCATCAATGGAAACGCAAGCCTGGTTGTGGCGAAGGCGATTGTAGCGCCCCAGGTAACATCGCTGAATAAAATTGTCAGCAACCCACGATCGCTGCGGCGCAAATCGTGGATGATGCCCGCGCTTTGCGTTGCGGCCAGCGTTGCGTTCCTGATTTCATGCGTGCAGTATTGGCGAATTGCGAATACTGGCAACGCTCCGTCTACGTCGCATGACGACAACATCGCGTACATTCCTCCGCAGATCGAGCCCGATAGTCGTGGCAATGAAACTGGTCCTAAGCAATCGAAACTGGCTGGCCAATCCAAGGCTCGGGCTCCACTAGCCGCCAACGATTCGCAGGTTCAGCCCAGTCCGGCTCAGCCGCAGGCCTCTCCTAGCGGACCGGAAAAGGAACTAATGTCTTTGGAGAATTTGCCATTTGCGAGCTCGTCACCATTAGCAAATAATGATTCGGCAGATCGTGGTTCGCCGCAGATTCGCTCGACGTTGCCGTCGATGAGCAAGTTGTCCGAAGATCGCATCGTAGAAACGATCGACTCGCAATTGCAAATGTTGTGGAAGGACCTAAATGTCTTGCCGACCGCGACCATGGATGATGACAGTTTAGTGCGGCATTCGTTTGTGCGACTGACCGGCGTAGAACCCAACTTGGTGCAAATCGCTGGATTTGTAGAAAACAAAACACTCAATCGCCAGGAATTGATCGAGTCCCTGGTCTTGTCGCCAGAGTTTGCAAATTACTGGTCAGATGCTTTTGCAAAACGCGTGATGTATGGCACCGAGGCCGCCAATGCCAAAAGCGAAAGTGGCAAAGCCTTACGCGAGGCACTGTCGAAGACCGTTCAGCAGCGCAGTCCATGGAACTATTCGCTCGCCGAGTTGATTGACAGTTCGATTATTCCGCCGAACTCGGAACTAGATGTCACCAACACCGATCAACTGTTTTTGGCTTCGCTGGCTGGCGGTGGCAACCATCGTTTGGCCTCCAGAATCGGTGTCAGAATGTTAGATAGCGCGATTGCGTGCACCCGATGTCACGATGGACAAACTACCGGTGATGCTCAATCGCTTCAACAGAGCAGGTATTGGTCTCTCGTGGCACTGCTGATGGGTATCGAAGCCGGTTCGCCCAGCAAGCCATCGCAACCAACCATCGTTGACAAACAACTAGATTTACTGGCAGCGAAAAAGGCTAATCCATTTTTTGAATTACCAGACGGTAGAATGCAGCGCGCCGAAATTGTGCTGCCAGATGGATCAGAGTGGACTTCGGTCGCGGGTGCGAAAACTCCTCGTCAAGCGCTGGCTCGTTGGTTGATCGATTCACAACAACTAGACCGCGCGGTCGCCAATCAAGCTTGGCGTCTTGTTTTCGGACGGCCGCTGGTGCCCACCTCCGCAGCGCTGGATGGTCTCGGGCTGCGCGAGCGGCACGAATTGCTGGCGTTGTTAGGCACGCAGTTTCGATTGCACAATCACGACGTCGGAAAACTGGTTAGCTGGCTAGCGAGCAGCGATGCATTTGCGCGAGGAAAACGGGTCTTAGATCGTCAGTCTTGGTTGCTTGCCACCGATCATGAGAAAGCCGCTTGGTCGAAAGCAGAATTCGTTTTCGCCGCTCAGGGCTTGCTCGGAACCAGTGCTGACGCGAAAACACTTGTGGGCTCATTGGCAGCGGTAACCAAATGGAGTTCGATTGATAAACAAGGGGATCAACGAACTCTCCTGGCCCAGCCCGACACGGGCTCGAAACCCCAAAAGTCTAGAACAGCTCCCAAATCTGGAGTCAATTCGAATACGCCTGCAATGGAGTATCTGGTACATCGCCCCGGCATCCTGGGCGAAGAGGCTCGCTATGTGGATCGCTTGGTTAGTTCCAAATTAACTTGGAAACAACAAATCGAACACGTAGTGGGCGTCACCGGAGATTACTCTGTCAGCCGCCAAGTGGAACAATTAGCGGATCGACTGCGCAGCGAAGTAGCAGGTGGGCCACGTGAGGCCCTGCTGAAATTGCTATGGGCCGTCCGCAACCACGACGCATCGTGACCTGCTTCTCTCCGACACGTATTGCATAGCGTCGCGCATCGCCGAATGATCAATGGTATGTACGTCGACGGGTTGTCCAACCTGCTGAATCATGGTAACGGTCAATTCGCCACCCAAGTGCTGGCGAAATTCTTCTAAACCATCAAAGATCGCCGACTCGTTCAGAGCTGCGTGGTAAATCGGCAGTTGCAGTCGCTGAAGTATATCCAAAGTCTGGCCGGCGACCGTTTGTGGCAATCCCAACATCAAATGGGAATAGACTGTATCGATCGCTACGCCGATCGATACCGCTTCTCCGTGACGGAGGCCGTAGTGAGTCAATGCTTCTAATTTGTGAGCCGACCAGTGCCCAAAATCCAGTGGCCGTGCTTCGAGCAATTCAAATGGATCGCCGCCGCGCGTGATGTGATCTAGATGCAGCTGAACCGAATGCCGAATCGCGCGACCGCTGTAATCCCAATCGCGCGCCGCGATATGCTTCGCAGATTGATTGAGAAAGTAAAACAAGCTTGGACTTTTCAGCAGCGCCACTTTGACCGATTCGGAAAACCCACAACGGAAATCGCGATCGCTGAGTCCGTCTATAACAACCGCTGGTCATTGATCACCGCCCAGGGAGTCGCAAAAGTCCCCTTCCAGTTTTTCTTGCCGAACCAATTCACAGCATTCTTGACGCCGACGCCCGAGTCGCCTTGCGCGAGCGTCGTGGTGGGAAAACGAATCAGCCGAACTCCACGGTGCGCAACTGCCGCAGCATAGCCCACCATGTCCAGAACAGCTCCACCACCAACGACCATCACGTAACTCCGCCGATCCAAGTTCCCTCGATTGATCGCGTCCAATACTTCGTTGACGAAACCAGGTGAGTTTTTAACTTCTTCGCCGCCAGGCAAGGTATAAATGGGACCGACTTGTTCGATGTCATCGTGCTGAGACTCTAGCGCTGCTTCGATCAGATTAGGCAGTTCGCCATTGGATGAAATCAACCCTTCGTCCAACCACACCTGCACGCGAGCGGGTTGAGAGTTCGATCGTTCCAGCAGATTCGCGACGACTGCAAAGTCGTCACCAAAGCAGTCTCGAGTAAATCGTAACCGATGGACCATCGGAATAACGAATTCGATGTCATACCGATCCGGATCATCCGATTTCCAAGAGAATTCGCTCATATCGAGAAAAATGAACAAGCTAGGGCGGGGGTGTTAATCGTCTGGTGCCGCAAAATAGATTTGGGCAAGCCGATGTTTTTCTTTTTCGCAGCATCTTCATTATCTTAACCACGACCGCCGTGTAATGTACCTTAACGTGGCTCATACTTCGAAAAAAGTCGCGTTCCACTCGATTGGCAACTACACGGCAAATCTCATGCGCAAACATGGCCCTTGGCAAATCGTTAGTTCTCAACAAATTCATGCAGATCCCTGGATGACTTTACAAGTGGACCAAGTGATTCGTCCGGACGGGAAACAGGGTACCTACACCACGGCCAGCGTCAAACCAGGCGTCTGCGTAGTCGCACTCGATCATCAATTGAACGTCTACCTAACTCGAGAATTTCATTATGTTGTCGGCAAGGTAACTCTCGAGGCTGTCAGCGGCGGGGTCGAAGCCAACGAAGAACCCATAGCCGCCGCTCAACGGGAATTGAGAGAGGAACTGGGAATCATTGCCACTGCGTGGACGCATTTGGGAACCGTCGATCCGTTTACGGCCAGCGTGCTTTCGCCGACGCAGCTATTCCTGGCCGAACAACTGGTACATGTCGAACATGCTCCCGAAGGAACCGAACTGATTGAGAAGGTGATCATGCCCCTTCAGCAGGCTACAGCAGCAGTCATGCACAGCGAAATCACTCACGCTGCAAGTTGCGTGGCCATTTTGAAAGCCTCCCTGCTTCGTCAGAAGAGAGTAGAGCAATTGTGCTCAATTGCTCAATAACTCAATTGCTCAGCAACAGCGGTAATCAAAGCCGCCCGCAACGATTTCAACTCACGTCCACACCCCCGGGCTGGGCAGTGCCGTTTAAAGACAATACCGTTCAACGAACGTGGGATAAGCTTCCAGCCTTGTTATACCCCACATCTTTCTTGACATAAGAATGATCGAATTCCTAACCTTCAATTCCCTCGAATCAAGATCGATTTGGATACTTTTCTTGAGAT
>SYJV01000280.1 GCA_005798335.1 Planctomycetaceae bacterium
CGAAGCGCAAGCGAGTGCGTCAAACCAGCACGTGTTAATAGAGCAAATATCCAGGCTCTCACTCGCTTGCGCTTCGGGCTGGCATTGGTAAATTCCCATCTGCCGCTCGCCGTAGCTTATTGCGAAGTTGCTTGTTAGTAGTTGGATTTCTCTATTGGTGTGAGTCAGCGATCGCGCAGAAATTGATGGAGAGTCTCGATCGCGGCGTCGTGGCAATTCATCAAGGGGACGGACGAGTCTTTATACCTTGGCGTCTGTTGGAAACTGAAACGAGCTCCGCGCTGAGAATTTACACCAGCACCATTCCGACCGAGCACCGTTTATTCACGCTGATGCACGACCCTCAATAGCGACTCGCAGTCGCTTGGCAAATCGTCTCCTACAACCAACCACCCCATCCAAGTTTCTTTCTCGGCCACGATATGCCTAAGCCACCCACACCCAACATTCGGTTAACGGCCGGTCAGTACCAAATTGGCAACCCAAGAACCCAATAGAATGCTTGCCGGTGATGCTGCTTTTGGGTTGCGGATGGTCGTAAGATCGTTTACCTTGAGCCGACCGCGTTGCAAGAGTAGAGCAATTGTCCTCAGTTGCTCAAATGAAGCGATATTGCTCTGAAGAAACGAATTTGCGGTGAAGAAACGACTGAGGACAATCGTTCTATTCTCGTCTAAAATTGGCGTTAATCCCGGAAGTGCACGTGTTCATGGGCAAAGCGAAAAACGTTCTTGGTACCGAGTTAGAGTCGTGCAGCCTCGATCCTGTAACTGGTTTTTTTCGAGACGGTTGCTGCAATACTGGGCCAGAGGACGTTGGCTTGCATACTGTCTGTGCCGAAATGAACGATCAGTTTTTAGCATTTTCGCGAAGCTGCGGAAATGATCTAAGTACGCCTAATGGACTATTCGGATTCCCAGGTCTGAAATCTGGAGATCGATGGTGTTTGTGTGTGCTGAGGTGGAAAGAAGCGTTTGAGGCGGGGATGGCTCCACGAGTCAATTTGTTGGCAACGCATATGTCGGTGCTAGAATTCGTCGATTTGGAGGATCTCCAAGCTCATTCGGTGCCGTCTGAATGAATTCGCATTCAGGGATGGCGGACATCGGTTGTCCTTTTCGAACAAATTCACCACAATGCTGACTTTGAGACATGGCCAACCCAGGAGAAGACCAAATATGAAAAGAACGCTTGTCGTTTGCGCACTTGTGAGTGCGTGGATGGTTGCAATGCAACATGACCCGGCCGTGGCCGAAACACCGTTGGGTTTGCCCACCGTCGTGCATCCAAGCGATAACGCGCCATCGGATGCCAAGATTGCCTTGGGAAAGCAACTCTATTTTGACGCGCGTCTGTCGGTCGACGACAAAGTTTCCTGCGCCAGTTGCCATGACCCCAAGAAAGGCTGGTCCAATGGCGAGGCCACCGCGTCTGGAGTTGGGGGACAACGAGGTGGCCGAAGTGCTCCGACGGTATTGAATACGACTTACCAGCGATTTCAGTTTTGGGATGGTCGCGCGGATACCCTTGAACAGCAGGCACTTGGGCCGATTGCAAACCCAATTGAAATGAATTTGCCGATCGATGCTGCGGTAAAGAAATTGAGCGCGATTGAAGGTTATCAAAAGCAGTTTCAGGCTGTGTTTGGATCTCCAGTTTCAGCCGAAGGAATTGGCAAAGCCATCGCCGCGTTCGAGCGAACCGTGTTGTCTGGCAATGCTCCCTACGACAAATACAAGATCAACAAGGACGAATCAGCTCTCAGCGACTCTGCCAAGCAAGGTATGAAGTTGTTCTTTGGCAAGGCGAATTGCTCAGCTTGTCACGTTGGCCCGAATTTCACCGACAATGGATTTCACAACTTAGGCGTGGGCATGAAGGCTGAGAAGCCTGACCTTGGGCGATTCGAGATCACCAAGTTGGAAGGTGATCGGGGCTCGTTTAAGACTCCATCGCTACGCGATATTGCTCGGTCGGCGCCCTACATGCACGACGGCAGTTTAGCGACTCTCGAAGATGTCGTCGAGCATTACAGCAAAGGCGGGATCGCTAACGATTACTTGGACGAAGAGATTTTCACATTGAAGCTGAGCGGCGAGGACAAAGCCGCGCTCGTGACATTTTTGAACGAAGGGCTAAGCAGCTCAACCTATCCAGACGTTTCCGCTCCAGAACTTCCCTAACCAGAACCATCGTTTCCTCGGAGAAAAAAATAGCATGAAGATTTTCAAGTTTGTGTTTCTATTTGTAGCCATGGCTGCGAGTTCATTGTGCGCTCAAGATGGTCCGGCGATGAACGTCATTGTCGGCGATCTGGACAATCCCTGTGGTATCGCAATTCAACCGGAAACCGGTGCGATATTCGTTTCCGACAGTGGTGCTTCGCGCATCGTGAAAATTGTCGATGGCAAAGTTGAACCGGTGATCACCGATTTCCCGGTCGACATTTATGGAAAGGGACCGAAGTACAACATCGGCCCGTTGGGGCTGCTGTTCATCGATCAGAATACTCTGGTAGTTGGCGGCGGCGACTTGATCGACGGTGAGGAGAAACTGCGAGTTTACGATCTCAAGGATGCGAAACTACCGATTAAAGCAGATCAAATGAAGACGTCGTCTGTGTTGGCGGCGGCAGGTGAAGAAGTCAAAGGAGAAGGCAATTTCTACGCGCTGGCCAAGACCGCCGACGCGATCTATATCACCTGCAACGGCGATGACAACAAAGGTTGGGTTGCAAAAGCTGGTTTCAAGGGGAGCGACGTAGCCTCCATTGAACGCTATCTGGCCACCAAAGAAGCAACACAAATCGATGCACCTGTGGGTGTCACAATCAGCCCAAGGGGTGAGTTAGTGATTGGTCAGATGGGCGAGATCACAGTTCCCAATGACAGCTTGTTGACGTTCTATGACGCGAACTCGAAGGAAATGCTTTTGAATTTGAAGACTAATTTACACGACATCACTGCTTTGGCGTACAGCAATCGCGGACAGCTTTATGCGTTGGATTTTGCCTGGTCGGATACCAAACAAGGCGGGCTATTCCAATTGCTTGCAGACGGTGACGGCGTCAAGACCAAGAAAATTGTGGCACTCGACAAACCAACCGCTATGGCGTTCGATGCCGATGGATCGCTGTATGTCACAGTAATTGGTGAAGAGAAAAAAGGACAGTTGATCAAGATTCAGCCTGGACTGTAATATGTCTAGGTAGATCAGCGAGTTATGAGTGTCGCCGAAGAACTGCGAGCGGTTATTCAGAAACGCTGATTAATATTCTCTCCGATGGCCAGCAGCCACGGGGTGATCTTCAAAGCGGTGTCTGCGTGCGAGTGCGGGCACCGTTTTTCGTTGGCAGGCAATTGAACATTCTAAAGTCAGTTGAATCGTGGCTAAAAAATGAAATCCCATTCATACGCCATTCTTGGGACCGGAGCGCTGGGCGGATTGTACGGAGGCCTGCTCGCGAAGGCTGGTTTTGAAGTTCATTTCTTGCTGAATTCTGATTTCGAGCATGTGCGCGCTCATGGCCTGCGAGTCGATTCACCGCTGGGTGACTTTGTTCTGCCGCAGGTAAACGTCCATCGCTGGGTAAACACAATTCCACGCGTCGATGTGGTCATCGTTGCCTGGAAAACTACTGCAAACGGGCAACTCGCAGAATTGTTGCCAGCACTTGTAAACAAAGACACAGTTTTTTTAGTGTTGCAAAATGGATGGGATATCGAAATCGAAACTGCGGATGTAGTAGGCGCCGACCAAGTTCTAGGCGGTTGTTGTTTTTTGTGCAGCAATAAAATTGGGCCAGGACACATTCACCATTTGGATTACGGTCGAATTATCTTCGGCGAATATAGCCAACAATTCGCCGGCGAGATAACTCCCCGCGCCGAGCAGATTGCGGCTGAATTCAGGTCGGCCAAAATCGATATGACTGCCAGTCCAGATTTGCGTAACACGCGATGGCGCAAGCTGATGTGGAACATTCCCTTCAACGGATTGTCCGTGGTATTGAATGCGGCCACGGATGAAATCATGGGCAACCCGTTTTCAGCGGCACTGGCGGAAACTCTAGTGCGCGAGGTACGGCAAGCGGCTCACAGATACGGGACGGAAATCGAAGAGAGCTTTGTCGACAAGATGCTGTCGGATACGCAACGCATGGTTCCCTATGCCAGCAGTATGTTGATCGATTATCGTAGTGGTCGCGAAATGGAGGTCGAAGCGATTTTCGGAAATCCATTGCGTACGGCGGAACGCTTGGGTTTTGACGCCGTAAATTTGCGCATGCTTTATCGTCAATTGTCGTTCATTAACGATCGACGTACTCGGCCGGCAAAGCAGTCTTCAATCGGAGAGAATTGCCAATGAACTCTAATCGAAATCGTCGACAGCACTACCGCGGTTGGTTCAGCTTAGTTGTCTTTGGTATCGTGATGTTGACACGCCAATTGCCAGCCGATACTTATTCCATGGTGGTTTAATTCCAATACCGTTCAACGAACGTGGGATAAGCTTCCAGCTTGTCAACCTGTAGCGGAGTTTCGCCATTGCTTGCACAATATATTGACAAGCTGTAAGCTTATCCCACGTTCGTTGAACGGTATTGGGTTTAAATCGACGAACGGAAATGTCTAACACGCGTGACCTTCGAGTAGTAGTGAGTTCCTGCGTCCAATTGCTATTGGCCAACGCGTGCGGTATAAGCCTTTGGCGTAATAAACTCTAAATCGGCAGTACGTCGTTCGTCCTTGGCGTACTTTGATCCAAGGTCAATAAGTAGGACGCTAGCTATGTGCCGGAGAATCGCCATTGCGGATTTGCATCTCGAGCTAGGTCTTGATTGGTGAGTTGAGCTCGCAGCAGCTCAATAGGAATAGAGTGCTCTTTCAACACCGCATCGTGGAATTGCCGGTTGCTCATGCGGCCGCCTTGGACGAGTTCTTTGTGCAGTGCCCGAATTTGCAGGCCGCCCAACATGTAGGCAGCTTGATAAAGCGGACCGTAATTGCCCATGATCGATCGACGTACTTCAGCGGCCGCAGCAGATCGTTCATGCCCAACACGATCTACTAAAAAATCCACGCATTCGCTAGGAGACATCTTGCCAAGGTGGTAGTTAAGCGAGAATAGAATCCGCGCACAGCGATGTCGACGCCAAAAGAGCATCCCAACGCGATCCTCGGGTCCATGTGCAAAACCCAAGTCCCATAACAACATCTCCCAGTACAACGCCCAGCCTTCGATCCAAAACGGAGTGTTGAACATCTCACGATACGTGCGATGCCGCGCCAGCATGTGGAATTGCAAGTGGTGCCCGGGAATAAGTTCGTGATGAACCGTGGCACGAGCAAAATGAATGTTGTTGCTGCGCATGCTCATCAACTTTTCATCGTGAGTCATAGAGTCCGTGGGAAACGACACGATGATCGAATCTCCACCAAGAAAATAGGGATTCACACGTTGTGCTTCGGGCGACATCATCGTCATACGCCAGCCCTGAGCAGCCAACGGGGGCACGGTCACTAGATCGTTCGCTTCCAAGAATCGGATCGCTTCCCAGGCTAGGTCGCGGATCATGCGCGGTTGATGACCTGGTTCGACATGCTTGGCCTTGACGCTGTCCATGGCCTTGCGCCAATCGTCACCGAATCCCAATTCTTGCGATGCCAACAACATCTGTTGGTCGCACCACTTCATTTCCTGTTCGGCGATCTCGATCAGCATCTCGGGCTGGTAAGCGATCCACTCGTGTTTGAGTTCTCGCGCCAAACCATCGGCGCCGATCGGTAGACCGATGATAGTATCTTTGTCGGACTCGGGCACTCCGACCAGAGTCTCACGCAGCGCAACGCGGTGTTTGGCCAGCGCTCCATCCAAGCGTTCCCACGGTTTTTTGGCCCACCAAGAATAGAGCGGATCGTAGCCCATGTAGAAGTTGTGCGATTCTTTCAGGACCACCGAGAACTCTCGTATCAATTCCGCAGCTCGCAAGGCTCGCAATCGTTCCGACGTAGGCAGTTCGTTATCGGTTTTCTTGCCGCTAGCCTGAAGTGCTTCGGCAACTTTCTCAACCTCGTGGGCTACTTTGTCCAGTCGTTGGCCTGCGTCGCGTGGATCGATCACATCGACGTCTTCTCGATGCTTACAAAAGTCAATTACGCCATCCGCGTATGGCAGCAAGGCAACCGCCCGTTTGTCTCGTTCCCAATCGCTGTCCAGTTTGGAGCGTCGATATTCCAGCTCGGTGCGCAACAGCAAATAATCGATTTTTCCTGCGGAAGAAAGTCTATCAAAATCCACTTCTTGCAATTTCAATTGCCACTGGGTGAGCAAATTTCGCTTGCGATCCATAGAGGCAGGTTCCAGCGGTACGCGAAATCGATGTTGCAGGGTTGCCATGTCCGCTTTGAATTGCAGTATCTTGTCAGATAGAATCGTCTCGGGCAAAGTCGTCGCTCGAGAGTCATCCGCGTTCAGCTTCGCTGCAGAGCTCAAACACACGCTGATCAAGCCAATGGCAGTCGCCTTCAAGGCAAATCGAATTTGCGCCTGTGCTTTCGTTAGAATTGGTGCAGTACGCGCTTGAAAAGCAATCGCAAATTGAACAAGTTTCCGAATTCTCAAGGCTTGCAGCATCATCGTGGCTCGTTGATGAGATAAAGATCTTAAATTGACCAGGCGTCTAGGAATCACGCTCCAACAGGATAGTGCCTTTGCGGCAGGAACTAACGAGTCTATTCTAGCGAGTAGATCGCCAGCAGAACTTGTCGATGGTAATTCCGCGTTGAGCCCTTAGATCGATCAGGAAACATATCGTGTCAATGAGCGCAAGAGTATTCAAATTGTGGATCGTGCTCCTGTCGGTCGGTATCGCGTTTTCGTGTCGGCCTGTAACGACGATTGGGGCAGACAAGCCGAATATCTTGTTTCTGCTGGCTGACGATCTTTGTTTTGAAGCGATTCGATGTATGGGGAATGACGAAGTTGAAACGCCCAATCTCGATCGCTTGGCCGCTCGTGGCATGACGTTTACTCACGCCTACAATATGGGCTCATGGCATGGTGCCGTGTGCATGCCCAGTCGAGGAATGTTGAATACTGGCCGATTTCTATGGAGTTTTCAGAGTGTCGATAACCACATGGATAACGAACGTCAGGCCGGGCGCATGTGGGCCAAGTTCATGTCTGGAGCTGGTTACCGCACGTATATGGCCGGGAAATGGCACGTGCGTACAGCGGCCGAGTCTACGTTTGACTTGGTCGGTACCGTGCGCGGCGGCATGCCCAAAGATACTCCGGCAAGCTATGACCGCCCTTTGGCTGGCAAGGCAGATCCATGGAGTCCATTCGACACTAGGTTGGGAGGTTTCTGGGAAGGGGGGCAGCACTGGAGTGAAGTCCTTGCGGACCAGGCGTGCGGATTCCTGCAACAAGCGTCACGAGCTAACGATCCCTTCTTCATGTATATCGCCTTTAACGCACCTCATGACCCTCGACAATCACCCAAAGAGTTCGTGGATCGCTATCCCGTCGAGCGAATCAAACTGCCACGAAATTTCCTGCCCGAATATCCGTTCAAAGACGACATAGGTTGCGCTCATAAACTGCGCGACGAGAACTTAGCACCTATGCCACGCACGGAACATTCCGTAAAAGTTCATCGCCGAGAATACTATGCAATCATCACGCACTTGGACGCTCAAATCGGTCGAGTGCTGGATGCGCTCGACCAATCCGGCAAAGCCGACAAGACGTGGATCTTCTTCACCGCCGACCACGGGCTAGCGGTTGGTCAACATGGTTTATTGGGCAAGCAAAACTTGTACGACCACAGCGTGCGAGTTCCGTTTATGGTCATTGGTCCAGGCGTGCCGGCTGGCCGACGCACTAACGAACCGATTTACTATCAAGATGTCATGCCCACGACTTTAGAGCTCGCTGGTGTCCCGCGTCCTCAACACGTTGACTTTCAGAGTTTGCTGCCGATCATTCAACAACAAGCTGCATCGAAGTACTCATCGATTTACAACGCCTACATCGACCTCCAACGCTCGATAACCGACGAAGGCTGGAAACTACTGTTGTATCCTAAGATCAAGAAGGTGCGCCTGTACCATGTGGCCCAAGATCCGCTCGAAATGAACGATCTCGGTGAAGCGCCCGAAAATTCAGCTCGGAAAAAATTGCTGTTTGCCGAGTTGGTTCGATGGCAGAAATTGACCGGCGATCAATTGGAATTGGATGCCACGTTTGCTGAGCTCAAATAACCAGCAAACGGGCAGTGGATTCAATGTTCCGAATGTGCGGCACGACACTCCGCTGTGGGGCAGCGGGAAAATTCGGAAGTGTCGTGCCACACGCGTGAAGAGATGCAAATTGCGTAGTAGCGTTTGAATTGACCGAGCGAACCGCTGTCGAGTCTGCAGGGACTAATGAATTTCCGCGGACTTCTTCGTCATTTTCTGGATGGTTTCAGGTCTGAAATACGGGTTCCCGATGACCAGCGGCGTAACTGGTTTCGCTGCCGCTACGCTGCCGGCGACAGGAGTCTTGGAGGAACTAGGGCTGTAATGCGGGTTGGCAATCGACATTGTTCGATCAACTGCTGGTTGGCCGTGATAGCCCGCGGTGGGCTGCAATTGAGGCCAAGCAGCAAATGGGCTTAGGCCGTATGGTCGCGTATAGCGCTGGCCGTAGTACACCGGCGGGTGTAACGCAAAGTATGGCGGCGATGGCACGTATGAGTGCATTCGGCCAACGTTGTTCGAGCCGTAACCAAACAAATACGCCATGCCCAATCCGTTGCCTCCATCGAAAGCGCGAGCTGATGATGGCACTAAGCTCGGCAGGCAGAGAAGGGCCAAAAAAAACACCAGTGAACGTTGAAACATGATTCTGGATTTCCTGTACAAGTAGATTCGTCACGGTTGTTAAGGATGTTTTCGGTGCACGGCGTGGACCGATCGTGGATAAGCTCCTAGTTTGTCAACTAGTTGTGCCAACCAAGCGCAGGCAGCCAATGACAAGCTGGAAGCTTATCCCACGCCTGCCGCCAGCGGTTCAGCTACTTCATTCCACGCTAATTGGCGTCCCTTAGTCGTCAAGCAATTCAATGGCTATAATTCTACTTGTAACGAATATTCCCTTTTTGACGACAAAATTCGTGCAAGAACTAACGGATCAGTTGAAAGCCAATGCGATGCGGCTTGGCTTTGCGCTGTGCGGTGTCACGGTAGCTGCCCAGCCAACTCGCTACTCCAAGCTGATCAACTGGTTGGATGCGGGCTATGCTGGGCAAATGCGATATCTGGACGAGCGGCGTGAGGCTTACCGGCATCCGAGTAGCGTTCTCGATGGATGCCGAACTCTGTTGATGCTGGGGTTTCCGTATCGCACGCACGAACCTCCTCAAAACAATTCGGGATTGGGGCGTGTCGCCCGCTACGCTTGGAATGATCGAGACTATCACGACTTGATTCACGATCGGTTGCGACAACTCAAGGCTTGGTTGGTAGAAAAGGTCCCGACTGCACGCATTCGCGGAATAGTCGATACGGCTCCACTACTGGAACGCGAGTTTGCAGAGGCGGCGGGGATCGGCTGGGTCGGTAAGAACACACTGCTGTTGGACCGACGGTTTGGCAGCTACTTTTTCTTGGCGGCATTGCTTACTGACTTGGAGTTGGTGCACGATGCGCCACAAGAAAAGGGATACTGTGGAACGTGTCGCGCTTGCCTGGATGCTTGTCCTACTCAAGCATTTCCTCGGCCGTTCGTTTTGGATGCCACGCGATGTATCAGTTATCTGACGATCGAGACCAAAGGGGAGATTCCGGCCGAGATAGCCTGGGAGGTGGGCGAGTGGTTATTTGGATGCGATATTTGCCAAGAGGTCTGTCCATGGAATCGAAAAGCTGAACAAGCCAGCCAATCGCAGTTGAATCCTCTGGATTCATTCAAGCAAATTGACTTAATTGAACTGTTGCGTATGGACGACGCGACTTTTCGGCAGAGTTTCCGTGGAACGCCGTTTACCCGCCCAAAGCGCGCGGGAATGTTGCGCAATGCGGCCGTCGTGCTTGGAAATCAACAGTGCGAAGACGCAGTACCCGCGCTGATTCAACTGCTGAGCGAGTCCGAACCCATGTTGCGAGCCACTGCTGCCGAAGCGCTAGTCAAGATTGCTGCACCGGCGGGAGTGCTGGCAGTGCAAAACGCGGCGCAATTGGAACCAAACGACCAGCTCCGTGCGCGTCTGGCAAGGTTGCTCAAATTAGTGCCATGAACGCTAACGGCGTTTTGAACGCGCGATCACTAGTGCTCCGGTCGATTACACTTCTAGGCTAAACGACTCACCACCGGTGAATGCAGAAGTTGGCGGCACGACCGGCGCTCGCTGGATTGATGAAGCGGACGCGTGTGTGCATTTGATCGCAGATTGGCGCTGAACTAGCTGCCATGTTTCTTCTTCGATTTCGAGAATTCTTCGAAGCTGTCTAAGTTTGGATACATTCCTTTCCAACTCGATCGTCGTAAGCAACTTCAGGCTAAAGACATACAGATCGGCGACTTTTCTCGACAGCGGGTCTTGACCGGAAACACCGGCAAGCAGCTCGCCTAATATATCGCGCAGGCGAATCGTCCACTGTTTGGCAATGGAATCCTGATTTTGGGCCCACAGTTGCTCGACAACTTGGCAAAGGTCCACCCCTTTTCGGAGTAGCAGCCATTTCAGTCGAGCCGGTGAGGCCGTCAGAACTTCTTGCTCCAAATAGGGATTCGAATCCAGCATAAATCTTTACCCGTTTGGTTGATTAGGGAGAAGCGAAGAACGTTTTCGAGCCAACTTCGACTGCTAGCCATTCGTATTACCCGCAGCCAAGATCAAAAATCAATTTCGATTTCGGCGGCGAATAAGACGAGTGATGAGGAGAAATGTGCCTCACCACTCCCGCAAGTTTCGTACAACATAGAGAAGTGGCTTTAGGTATTTCTCGGCAGTCTAGAGAATCCAAGCGGAATGTAGGCGGACCGTATCAGTCGTAACGATTGTGCTCACAATGAGAAACTGACATTGTCGTTGTAAACTCTACACGTTGATGCTCTATGACTTACCTTTTGGTAGAGAGGCGATTAACGTAGAGTCCTTATTCACAACTGTCCGCAGAACTGAAACATTGATCCACACTGAAAACTGTTTTCCGTTTTTGAATCATGTCCAAGAATGAGACCAACTGTTCACAGCCTCCAGAATTCACGTGTCAAGGCTGCGGCAACCTTGCGCGATGCTGGTCAGCGCCGGCAAAGCAAGAAAATACTGATCGATGGAATTCGCGAATCCGCCTGCGCAGCAAACTCCGGAATCGAAATAATTGAACTCTTCGTTGACGCGGCAAAACTGGATGTCGCTGGGAATGACCAGCTCGCACAATTGCTACAACGCGTACCCGCAAATTGTATCCAGCCCATTACCACACAGGTCATGAAAAAGCTCAGCTACGGCGAGCGCCACAGTGAAATTGTGTGTGTGGCGAAGGCTCCAAAAACCGAGCTAAGCGAATTGCAAACATCGTCGAATAGCCTGTGGTTGGTGGTCGACCACGTTGAAAAACCGGGAAATTTGGGTGCGATTGTTCGCTCAGCCGATGCGGCAGGAGTTTCCGGCGTGGTATTCACCAATCCCGTATGCGAATTGTTTAATCCAAACGCGATTCGCGCGAGTCTCGGAACGGTTTTTACTGTCCCAATCGCTTGCGCCAGTACTCAAGCGGCCCAGGAATTTCTGCTGAATCAAGGTTGTCGCCTAATAGCCGCTCGTGTCGATGCCACAGTTCCTTACTGGAACATTGACTATCAGAGTCCCACTGCGATTGTGCTCGGTAGTGAAGCACACGGGCTGGGGGCAGATTGGCTGGGTGAGGAGATTCAAAGCGTCATGATCCCGATGCGAGGCAGCGCCGATAGCCTTAATTTGTCTGCTAGCGTATCGATTCTGTTGTATGAAGCCGTACGTCAGCGCCAGGCGAGAATAAATCGCCTGCAATAATTTGTTCATTGTTTGACCGTACCAATTGTCGCGTGTAGATTTGTGCTAAGGCGAGCGGCAGATGGGAATATACCAATACAAGCCCGAAGCGCAAGCGAGTGAGAGCCTGGATTGACATACGCCTGGATTGACGCACTCGCTTGCGCTTCGGGCTTGTATTGGTAAATTTCTTTCTGCCGCTCGCCTAAGACCAAGGATTCTCTCAGCACTTTATGCGACTCTCGTCAGCAGTAGACTTTTGGATCATGGGACTGACGTATTTCAAACGGTACAAGATGGAGATTCGGCTCGATCCGAATATGCCGTGCGAAATGCAACTTCCGTCAAACTACGATTTTGTCCCTTGGTCGGAAAATATTTTGGCCGAACATGCACGAGTAAAGTGGGAGTCGTTTCGCGAGGAAATGGATGCTCATGTCTTCCCATGCTTGGCAGAGCGGGAGGGCTGCTATCGCTTGATGAAAGATATTGCCGATCGTTCGAGCTTCGCGCCAGAGGCGACTTGGCTGGTGCGGCATACTCTGCCAGGCGGGGTTGAAAAACGTCCATGCGGGACTGTGCAAGGCATGCTCGTAGCGCCGCGCGAAGGAGCCATTCAGAACTTGGGGGTTCACCCCGAATACCGCGACCTCGGCATTGGACAAGCTCTTTTGTTTCGCGCGCTAGGTGGGTTCATTTCGATCGGATGTTCACACGTGCAGCTCGAAGTTACTGTTCAGAATACTGCTGCCATTCGGCTGTACGATCGACTTGGCTTTCGACGTACCGAAACACTGTTCAAAGTAGCAGAGGTTGCTTACTCTTAGTTTGATGGCAACGCAGTGACGAGTGAAAATTAAACTCGCACCCGTTCGCCGAGCACAGGTAAACTGTTGTTGCTGGCGCGCTGTTCACTCTCAGGATCGATCCAGCGCTGTTCTTGAAAGTGCTTGCCGTACGCGCCGAAGTCATTAAAGGCTAACCATTTTGCCAACCGTACCGCCCAGCTTCGCTCTTTGATTTCGATGCCTGGAACGTATTGCGAGCGACGGGGAATGGTCGCCAACAATTCCTCGCGCGCGGTTTGGCGCTGAGTCGTATCGCGAGCACCGTGTTTTTCGGCTAACTGAACCAGCAGATCGGGTCGTTCGAGGACAACGCAGCCGCGTGTATGCTGGGCAGTAATCTCGCGAAAGTCGCGCAGGAACTGGCTAGTGTTGAATACTTCGGCCAGCGGGCGCTGGTCGTAGATACTCTCTTTGGCCAATTGAATGATGGGACACGGTTCGATATCGCCACCCGGTCCGATATGGTGCGTGAATCCGGTCACGGCGGGACACAGCGCGCGGCCTTCACCGTCATGGTAGGCATCGATCACGATAATGGGTTTAGTCGCCCGCGTATCGACTACAAATTGGCGTACTCTCCGAAGCTGGTCGGTGTCGAGTGCTAGGTCGGGATTGCTTTCTGGGCCAACTGGCCGATAGACGTGAAACCAGCAGTACATGACGCCCATTTCGATCAGGCGCTCGACCCACTGGTTGGTCAATAGATCGTCAATGTTTGTGCGACAGATACTGGTGCAAACACCGGTCAGCACTTTGTTATTCAGGCAATTCTGGATGCCTTCCATCGACTTGCTGAATACACCATCACGTCCACGGCGTTGGTCGCTGACAATTTCGCTCCCTTCGACACTGATCAGGGGCGTCACGTTTCCCATCTTGCGCAGCCGTTTGGCGACTTCGTCTGTGATGAAATGCCCGTTGGTAAATACCTGGAAATAGGCATCTGGTTGACCATCGAGAAAATCCAGCAACTCTTTGTGAAGAAAAGGCTCGCCGCCCAAGATACCAAAAAAGGCGTTGCCCATTTCTTTGGCTTGATTGACCGTACGGTTCAGAGCGGCGAGATCAATTTTTGTCTGCTTGGCAGCCACATCGACCCAGCAACCTTGGCAACGTAGATTGCAACTATTGATAATCGATATGTAAAGGAACGGTGGAAAGAACTCGCCACGCTTTAGTCTCTTGCGGTGCTTTTGGACGCTACGCAGTCCCTTCCAGCCGGCTTGGTAAAACAACTTCCAAAGGAGCCGTTTGTCCGTCTCGACCAGCAAGCGTTTGGCCATGCGAAGATACATTTGGATTCTTTTCCCACCTCAAAGCCTGCGAAACGAACTTGCTTAGGCGAGCGGCAGATGGGAATTTACCAATACAAGCCCGAAGCGCAAGCGAGTGAGAGCCTGGATTGACGTGTGCTCTTTTAACGCGTGCTGGTTTGACGCACTCGCTTGCGCTTC
>SYJV01000281.1 GCA_005798335.1 Planctomycetaceae bacterium
ATTGGCGACAGACCGAGTCCATCACCACGTACATTCTCAGTGCAAAGTGATCTTAACATTTACCACTGCTTTCGTTGTGGATCGAAAGGAAGCGTAATCGACTTCTGGTCAGCGTATCGCGGTCTACCGATCAACGCAGCGGCCAAAGAGCTATCGACCAATACAAACAGTTCCATGCTGCGAGAAACAAGCAACCCCAGCGACTGCATGGCTGAACCACAAAAACAGCAACAACACCCAAAGCCACCCCGCGAAAGTGGCTCAATTCTCAACCGCGACTAATACTCGATGACCGGCGAGCGAGCGGGTGGCTCTGGAGTGGGACGTGTACTAGCATCGCGGTAGGGACGGCTGTTGCCAGCCGCCCCCACACAGATCCGTACGTGAAGTATTACCTCATACGGCTCTTGCCGCTAGTCGAGCGTGAAATCGTTTGTCTGGATAGGGATGACAGACCCGTGGACGAGGTAACCAGCGGCGGACGAAGGCATGCATTCGCTTCCAAGGGAACCGATCACGTTGGCTGCGACGACGAAGCTGCCGTAACCAGTGTCGTGTTGCAATGTCTACGAACTGCCCAAGACGCTTGCTATTACCGGGGACTCCGTGGTAGTTCAACCATCCTTGCACAACACTCCGTAGCCAACGGCCAGTATCTTCGACGGGAACATGCCGACGCTGGAGCAGCTTCTGGCGAATCGCCTGAAGTTTGAGACGCATGCGACGGGCAATGCTAATACGCCGAATCGTAAACCAACCATTGGTACGAGTCTTGCTGCACTGATGAGTGAAACCTAGAAAGTCGAAGGGCTCGGGACGTCTTAAGCCTTTACGCTTGCGACGTTCGATCGCGTAACGTCCAAACTCAATCAGACGCGTCTTGGATTCGTTGAGCTTTAGACCAAACTTAGCTAGGCGAACTCCAAGGTCCTCCATGCATTGTTTGGCAGCCCGTTCACTCTCGAATCCAATGACGAAATCATCGCAGTAGCGAACTACGACGACGTCGCCGCGACCCGGTTGATTGCGCCACCAGTCAATCCACAAGTCAAACACGTAGTGCAGAAACACGTTTGCCAGTAAAGGAGAAATTCCTGAACCCTGCGCCGTGCCCTCCTCACTACTGTGCCAAATGCCTTCTTCGATGACTCCTGCGTGGAGCCATTTGCGTATTAAGCGAAGAATGCGGTTGTCACCGATTCGAAGTTCAAGGAACTTGATTAACCACGAGTGGTCAATTAGGTCAAAGAACGATTCAAGATCAGCGCAAGTATCCAATTCACTTTGCGTTCCGTGATCGCTACACTCAGTGCATCAAGCGCCTGATGAGGAGCACGGCCCGGACGAAACCCATAACTGAATCCGAGAAAGTCTTCCTCGTAGATGCACTGGAGCACCCAACGCACCGCTTGCTGGACTAATTTATCCTCAAGCGATGCAACACCCAACGGCCGATGACGACCATCCGACTTGGATATCCAGACTCTGCGAGCAGGCTTGGCTCGATAGGCTCCTCGGTGAATACGACTATGGAGATCCTCAATGTTGGCCTCCAAGTTCGCTTCGTAGTCGGACCAGGTTACTCCATCGACTCCGGGTGCTGCCGACTTCTTCAAGTCGTCGAAGCTGGCGTACAGCAACCGCTGGTCAACGTGATGCAACAAGGCTGTGAAACGAAGCGAGCTGCTCTGGCGAGCTGCTTCACGCACGCCGGGCAGACCACGTGACTTGCGTTTTACTCGGTTCGGTGTCCGATGCAAGGCAGTCTGATCGACGTTCCCATTGGCTGAGTCCCTTTCCTCGACTGACTCCGCCGGCGATTCAGCATCGTCATTGTTCGTCAGCGTCGAAGGTACTATGGACTCATCTGACTCCCCATTCACGTACACGTCGGCTGTACCGCCAACGGCGTTTTCCGACCGTTCCCAAAGCTCAAAGAATGTGCCTTGGGAAGTGTGTGGGGTCTCCCGGTTCTCGCGCTTGGAGTTTCTAGACATGCTCAGGGTCTCGGACTCCGCCGTGCTACATACTGCCTTGCCAAAGCGGCAGTATGCATGTTGTCTTCCCTCTGACACAATGAGGTCGACGCACGAAAGGACTGATTTTGGAGCTCAATGGCTGGCCTGCCTGTGCCTCTTATCGATGCTACACCCAGGATGACACCATCCTCAGCGTACGACTCAAGGCCGGTGTGATAGGCTAAATCTTCACCGTAAGACTCTTTCATTCTCTACTCCAAACCGGTTTATCCCGGCGCTTTCTGTGTCCCCATTGCTAAGGGCTCCATTGCCTCACCTTTCACACCATCGCCGATCAGAAACGCCCGACGTACGCATCTTGAAATACAGTGATGCAGGCCTGCCCCTTTTTAGCCTCCCTTTGACGATAAATCTGAGTCTTCCAACTGAGAAGCAAGCTTTTCTGCCAGCCGAGCAGCGGCGTCAATGCCCGCGAGTTTTGCTTCAATTGCAAACTTGTAAGCTGTTGGCAAGTCGCGAGAAATGTCAACTCCGCGGGCGAGCAGAATTGCAAATATATATTTCGCTCGCGGACGATTGGCTTCAATTGCTTTTCGAAGGTATGCGATGGCACGCTGTGGATCTTTCGGAACGCCTAGTCCCATTCCCAGAATTTCACCACACCATTCCAGAGCCTCAGGGACGCCTCCGTCAGCTGCTTTCAAGAAGTACTGAAGTGATTCGCGTATTGCTGCATACTTTTCTGGCACTGTTTCCTGGACAATTTCGCCAAGTTTGTAACAAGCCAACGGGTGTCCCAATTCACAAGCACGTTCGAAACACTTCCTTGCTTGATCGGTCCCGTTTTCAGCGCGATGACAAAGAAGCGCTAAGCGAAACGCGCTTTCCGTATTGCCCATTTCCATCGCTTTCCCGTACAGTTGCTTGGCCTTGGTAATGTCTTTTGAAACTGTATCTCCATTCTCATACGCAATACCAAGAGCTACGTGCGCATATGAATCACCCATGGAGGCCGCTTTCTCCCAGCATCTGATTGCTTCAAGTTTCCTTGCGCTTGGCGCAAATTGAGTAATCAGGTTGGAGTACTTGTTATCATCGAACAACATTACAGCAACATTGTACAGACATGAAGCGGATCCATGACTTGCCGCAACCTTATAGAAACTAAAAGCCCTATTAACGTCTTTCTCACATGATATGCCATGCTCGTAAAAATACCCCATAGCCCTCAAAGACTCAGGATGCATTCGATCTGAAGCATTCTGTAGTTTCACTAACAGATCGCAGGGAATCTCTCGCTGATGATTGTTTCGCAGGAAATTCCACGCGTTTTCTACAGTCAAATCGTCGTCGCTGTTCATGATACACGGTGACATCTATACAAATTACCAACGGCTGGGCGGACCAAATTGAGGATTGGTACCCATGTTTCCTGGCGTACCTTCTGGAACAGGCGTTGGGGGAGGATTAAATCCAGGTTCGTAATAGTCATCTGGGACTTCAACCGGCGAGGGAGCAAACAAAGGTGTCAGGAGTCTTTGTTTGGTGAGTTGCGTACTTGAGGTCGTCCGCGTGGTCGTAGGGTCGATTCGAGACCGAACCGACGAGCGATTGATTCCACCCATGTTTCGTTTCCAAACGGACTGCCACGTTTTATACTCAAGCGAACGGCTTCAAGTTCCTTGTCAGTAAGCGGCTCATTCACACGGTTAACCCAGTTAGGCAAACGCGCAAGCGGCCATGCG
>SYJV01000282.1 GCA_005798335.1 Planctomycetaceae bacterium
CCCTCTGGCGTGGCTTTGAAAAGCTCATGCTTATCGCCCGAGGTGCCGATGCTCAACGAAAAAATTGTGGGTAATACAGAGGCTGGAAGCTTATCCCACGTTCGTTGAACGGTATTGGGGTTAAACGACGAAATGGCTAGGGCGAAAAGCCATGCCTTGCACACTAAATGGCGCTGTCCAATTAATAACCTCCAACGCTGCGAGCGCTGGTTGACTGGATGGGCGGCAAGCTCAACTTCTTGCGGCATTCGTCCAGCATTTCTGCCGTGCGACTGGCGCCGCAGCGTGTCGCTCCGATCTGGCGTACTTCCAGCAATGTTGCTAGATCGCGCACGCCGCCGGCTGCTTTTACTTGAACTCCGGCGCGGACATTGGCGACCATCAAACGTAGATCGTCCAGCGTCGCACCTCCGGTTCCATATCCCGTACTGGTCTTTACCCAATCGGCGCCCAATTCACTGCAGATCTGGCACAGCCGAATCTTGTGTGAGTCCTGCAGGTAGCAGTTCTCGAAAATCACTTTCACTTTACGTCCAGCCGCGTGCGCTAGCTCGATGATTGCGCGAATGTCCTCGGTGACGTAGTCCCATCGCTCGCTTAGTACTTGGCTGATGTTCACGACCATATCTAACTCTTGGCAACCGTCGGAGATCGCCCTCTCGGCTTCGACTCGCTTGGCGTACGTGGTATGTCCGCCATGCGGAAATCCTATTGTGGTGCTGGGCATGACCGTCGAACTGGATAATAGTTCCGCACAGCGGCGCAAATAGTAGGGCATGATGCAGACGCTAGCCACGTCATAATCGAGCGCCAAACGGCAGCCCTCTTCCATTTGCTGCTCGGTCAACGACGGCGCGAGCAACGAATGATCAATCATCTTGGCGAGCTGGTCGTAGGTGTAGTTCATGGCACAAAATTCTTCAAAAAGCGATAGCTCTGACGCAAGGAATCCTGGCGATCCTCGAGCGAGCTTTCGTAGGCACGATCTTCGACTTCAACACAAACCGGGCCACGATATCCTGTATCTAACAACACTCCAAAAAATTGGCCCCAGTCCACGTCGCCTAGTCCCGGCAGTTTCGGCGTGTGATATTCCGCAGGATGCGCCAGAATCCCAACTTCATTCAGTTTGTGTAAATCCAGGCGCACATCCTTGGCATGTACGTGGGAAATGCGGTTGGCGAAATGGCGCAGCGGTTCCAAATAGTCCATGTGTTGCCAGACCATATGCGATGGATCGTAATTCAAGCCGAAATTGGGACTAGGGATATCGCTGAACATCCGCCGCCAGATCTTTGGGCTGGTCGCGATGTTCTTGCCGCCAGGCCACTCATCTTTGGAAAATAACATCGGACAGTTCTCGATACCGACACGCAAGTTGAGTTTGTCCGCCAAGTCAATCAGCGGTCTCCAGGTCTCCAGCAAGCGTGGCCAATTCTCGTCAACTCCCAGAGTGTAATCGCGTCCGATAAACGAGTTTACTCGAGGCACGCCCAATCGCGACGCCGCCTGCATGACCTTGCGAAGGTGTTCAACAGCACTACTCGCTTCGTCTGGGTTGGGTGACAAACAATTAGGATAGTAGCCCAACGCACTGATGCCGACTCCCGTGCGCTCCACGATGCGTCGAATATCGCGAGCCTGTTGGTCGTTAAATTCCGTTACGTCGATATGCGTCACACCCGCGTATCGACGATCCGCCTTGCTGATCGGCCAACACATCACTTCGACGCAGGCATAACCGATATCGGCGGCTAGTTGAAAGACTTCTTCGAACGCAAGTTCCGGTACTATCGCGCTGGCAAATCCGAGCTCGATCATCGTATCCTCTCAACTCAATAGATGCTGCCAAGCCAGCTCCGGTAGTACGCTTACAACCGAGCCGGCAATTTTCATTCGCTTGCACAAGTCCAAGCCTGCGCGGCCCAATTTTCTGGTGTCAGAAGATCGGGCGTATTTAAAGTGAGATAGAATAACAAATTCTCGACACTCGAACATTGGCCGTTCTAAGTATCTCGCCTGCCGCCGAATTTCAATCGGCTACTTCCATCCAACGGTGTTGTCGAGCGCTCTGGAGAATCGCTTCGCAAATGAGGATTTCGCGATGGCCATCTTCGAAAGTTGGAAAAGTTGGCTGCGAAAGGAAACTGCCTTCACCGATGGCCCCATAAAAATCTATGAAAAGCTGTTTGAACGAATCAGGGAACCCTTCGTTATGTCCTCCGGGATAACTTGTGAACCGGGCCGCCTCGGGCGCAAGCAACGCAGGATCGCGAGTCAACAGTTGATTCGGTTGATCTCGTTTTCCAGTCCATAATCGATCAGGACACTCGCTGTTCCAAGCCAACGTCTGCTGCGAACCAGCGATCTCAAACCGCAAGCAGTTCTTGTACCCCGCTGTTACTTGTGAGACCCACAGCACGCCGCGAGCACCGCCGCGAAATCGCAACAGAATCGCACCATAATCTTCGGTATCGATTGTTGTCGCTGAGCTATCATGCTGCGGCTTATCTTGGCCCGAAAACGTTTCTCGACCTCCGACCGGCGGGCAGTGTCGTGAGGCGTGGACAGTCTGCAAATCTGCACATACAGCCTCGACGGCCAGGCCGGTGATCGACTGAACAAGGTCCAGCCAGTGAGTGCCAATATCAGCCACAGCTCGCAGCAGTCCGCCTTGATCGGATAATACACGCCAATTGAAATCGGTCGCGTGAAACAACCAGTCTTGAGCGTAGCTGCCCGTGACATGAAAAACGTTGCCAAGCTGGCCGGAGCTACGTCGCGCACGAGCTTCGATGCACAGTGGATAATAGCGAATGTTGTAGTTCACGCCACAAGCCAAATCGGTGCTCCTCGCGAGTTCGACCAACTGAGCTGATTCGCGGGAATTCATCGCCAACGGTTTTTCGCACAGCACATGTTTGCCCGCTGCTAAACACTCGCGGACCTGTTCAAAGTGGGCTCGATTGGGCGACGCAACGTGAACGACCTGGATGCCAGCGTCCGCCAGCAGCTCCTGCAAATTCACATAAGCTCGCGGCACTCTCATACGCTGCGCACAGGCTAGCGACTTTTCGTGTGAACTGCCAAGAACTCCAATCACTTCCGCGCCCGCTCGTCGAATCGCTTCGATATGCACCGGACCAATGAAGCCAGTTCCAATCACAGCGACTTGCAACGGTTTACTCATTCTGAATCTCGCTGTTTTTCAAAGCTGACAGGGATCGTGATCGTTTCACGGTGTGTTTAGTTGGACAGCGCCATTTTGTGGGCAAGGTATGGCTTTTGGCCCTAGCCATTTCGTCGTTTAACCCCAATACCGTTCAACGAACGTGGGATAAGCTTCCAGCTTGTCAATATCTTGTGCAAGCAATGGCGAAACTCCGCTACAGGTTGACAAGCTGGAAGCTTATCCC
>SYJV01000283.1 GCA_005798335.1 Planctomycetaceae bacterium
CCCTCTGGCGTGGCTTTGAAAAGCTCATGCTTATCGCCCGAGGTGCCGATGCTCAACGAAAAAATTGTGGGTAATACAGAGGCTGGAAGCTTATCCCACGTTCGTTGAACGGTATTGGGGTTAAACGACGAAATGGCTAGGACCAAAAGCCATACCTTGCACACAAAATGGCGCTGTCCAATTAGGAATTCAGATTCGTCCAATCAAGCGAGCAATTATCAATTTACGGTTACCGCAGGGTTACTGTCGCCATCGCTGTTCGACATTTGGCGGACGCCAAGTTGCATCGACGATTTCACCGCGCAGGCGCTGAGGACTCGCATCCCGACAAATTTCC
Organism: Planctomycetaceae bacterium; assembly: GCA_005798335.1. GTDB lineage: Bacteria > Planctomycetota > Planctomycetia > Pirellulales > Pirellulaceae > Aureliella. The sequence continues at coordinate 338 of SYJV01000283.1, forward strand.
CCCGAGTTCTCGTTTAGCGGAAACATGGCGATCGTAGAACTATCGATTAATCGCATTTCATCAATGGTTCGCGCGGGTGGCAATAGATTGCCTGACTGTATTCGAACCGCAGCGATGACTCCAGAAAAGTACCGAGTTCCTTGTTCGGCAGGTATGACACCGGTGGGAATTCCACCCAAGTAAAGTTCGTGGGGGCCGGGTTGCATGGGATAGTCGATCTCCATGGTCGCGGCCTTAGATCCGTTCAAGTGAAGGGACAACTCGCCACTTTGCAAACGTCCTGCAACCAGCGTGGGCTGGCCGTAGCGAATGTAGGATTCCGATACAATCAAACGTCGATTTTGGCCATCAAAGTAGGCTACGCCCCAAACGCTGTTCGTCACAAAGATCACTAAACACCGATCACCGGAGAACGTAACGATGTTGGCAGGTTTCGCTTGGGGCCTGGCGATGACCGCCGCTTCGATGGAAAATGTACTTTCGACTTGCCTGTTGGGAATGGGTATCCGCACAAAACTCCTGAATCCGTCGAAGCTCAACCCGCCTTGCCAGTTCGGAGCAGTCCTCGGCAAATTAGGCTCTGGCTGAGCCGCCGGAATAGGAGTTCGTTCAGGAACTGATGGGCGCAAAACGGGTGAATGGTTGGCACTTTCGAACTGGCTCGCCGGAAGTTCATTGGAGTCGTTGGCTCTGTCGCCGTCACTGAGCAATGTCCACAGGGTGCTGAGTATCAGCAGTGCACAGGTGCTGACAGCGGCTGGGACCCAATACCGCTGCATTGTCGACAGGTTACGAGTGAACACTTGGCTAACGTTATTTAAGACCGAATTCAAGAAATGTTTGGTCTCTGACCGCTCGGATTTGAGCAAGCCAGAAAGTTCGATAATGACCTCGTCCATGGACTCAGGGCGTTTCTCGGGTGCCTTGTCCAACATTTTGCGAACGAGCGCAACGAGTCTTGCGGGTATTTTGTGAGAGTGATCCGCGACGGTGCTGAAAGTCGGAATTGGCGAATGAATATGAGCCATGATCGTCTCAAAATCACTGCCGCGCACGAAGGGCGGTTGGCCTACGATCAGATAGTACAGCGTGCAACCCAGGCTATAAATGTCCGAGCGTTTGTCGACCGTATTCGGTGCTCGGGCTTGTTCGGGTGACATGAACGCAGCCGTCCCGACAATGTGAGTATTGGTAATAGCTGGTTTGTTCGAACCAGTCTGATGCTCCGCATCGCGCAGCATAGCCAGACCCAAGTCCAAAACTTTGACCAGCCGCTTGCGTTGCAGGATCAGGTTGCTAGGTTTCACGTCGCGATGAACGATTCCTTGATCGTGGGCATACTTGAGCCCTTTTGCGGCTTGCCAAGCGAAGTACATTGCATCGACGGGCTTTAGCGGTCCTTTGTGACGCACTAAGTTGGCGAGATCTTCGCCATCGACCAATTCGGTTACCAGATACAGCACTCCTTGTTCCTCCCGAGCATCGTACGCGATGACGATATTGGGATGCGAGAGTCTAGCCAAAGTCTGCACTTCGCGCTGGAACCGGAGTCGGGATGTGGTATCGCGCGAGCGGCTGTCTTTCAAGATCTTGATGGCAACTTGCCTGCCCATCAGTCGATGTTCGGCTCGATAAACTTGCCCCATGCCGCCAGCGCCTAACTCGTCGAGAATAGTGTAGTCGCCCAGTTGCTTCAATCCAGACAAACTCTTTGGTTCCGCGACAGGCAGCGACGCAACCAGCACAGGCGAATCAATGCGCGATTCCAGCCACTCTCGTTCCAACATCGGGAAACGAGCGAGATACGAATCGATATCAATCAAGAGGCGCGAGCGTTTCCTGTATTCGACATCGATATCGACGAGTTCGCGAATCGCACAGAGCAGCTCTGTATCGGCCAAGCCGAGAACAAATGCGTCCAGCTCTGGGCACGAGTTACTCTGCCAGAGCTGTTCGAATTGGTCGCACAACTGGTTGACTCGTACTTGCGTGGTCGGGCTAAGTTGATCGAAATGGGTCTCGTTAGAATTGAGTTCGTGATCGGTGGTCTTGTCAGCGCGATTCATGGCACACTGACTCCCACACAGATCGAATCGTCTTCAGTTTTCTTTGAATCGTGCGCACGGAACAGTTTTGAAGTGCGGCAGCGATTTGCGGTGGCCGATGACCTTCGATCGCCAACAGCACGATTTGCCGTAGCGAAGCGTCGGCTGTTTTGTCGAGTGCGTTCAGCAGACTGTCAAACGCATCTTGCATGGCAACTTGCAAATCCGGAGTCGGTTCCATGGATATGAACTCATGCAATTGGTCAGGTTGCGCGCGGATTGAAGAGCGTCCCGACTCAAGCGAACCGCCGCGTTTGGCGCGATTTTGTTTTCGCAAATAATCGATTGACTTGTTGATAGTTAACGTGACCAGCAAAGGCCAAAGTGTTTCCGGCTTGCCATCGGCAGCAAACTGACCTCGCTGAAACCCCATGCAAAAACTGTTAAACGCACTCAGGGCGATATCCTCTTCATCTCGCGCAACTCGATTGGCGCCACTCAACTTCTGTCGAGCTACTTTCACCATGCGAGCAAAGTACAACTGCCACAGGCGTTTGACTGCGCTATCTCGACCGTCGCGCAGCGCGCTGTACCATTGATTCAATGAGTTCGTGGAAAAAGTCGAATTCTCGCTCATGGCCAGTCCAATCTACCAATGAACATCCAACATCCAGTTTCAACGCAAACCGGCTTCGCATGGACCTCATTATCATACACGACTCGAACATCAGTCGGTCATCCTTCGTTCGACATGCAACTCATTGTACGGAAACTCATTGCTCCTCCGCAAAAACCTGCTTTGGCAAATTCGGCAGCCCAATTGTGGCCGGGTCGCAACGTCGTTTAACCTGCAGCCGAAGGCGAGGATTGCGTTGAGTTTTCGTCCGAATTGACATCAAAGTGGCAGATCCTCGCCTTCGGCTGTGGGTTAAACGCAATACCGTTCAACGAACGTGGGATAAGCTTCCAGCTTGTCAACTTGTAGCGGAGTTTCGCCATTGCTTGCACAAG
>SYJV01000034.1 GCA_005798335.1 Planctomycetaceae bacterium
AGGACCAAAAGCCATACCTTGCACACAAAATGGCGCTGTCCAATTAGTATCGCTCGAGAAATAAGTGTCAGGAACGTGTCAGGTACCTTTTGCGAGAAACTCGCCCTTCGGGTGCTGCGCACAAAAGGTACCTGACACGTTCCTGACACTTATTTCTCGGCTATTCCTTAGTGCTTGGACGGGTCGATTGTCTCTTTGCTCTTTTCCCGGAACGGCCAATAGCGATCGGACCAAGCGAGCATTGCGGGCAGGATTACCAAGTCGCCGATCAGTGCGGTGCCGATCGTCAGGACGCTCATTGTTGAGAAGATCCGGTGGTCGCGCGAATCGCTGAGCATCACGGTCGAAAAACCAGCCACGAGAATTACGGTGGTCATGATTAGCGCGGTTCCTACTCCGGTAAACGAGCTGCGAATCGCTTGCGGAATATCCGCCGTGCGTTTGCATTCTTCCTGGAATCGCGTGAGGAAGTGAATCGTATCGTCGACCGCGATGCCGAGGCAAACGGTGAAGGCACACACGCTAACCAGTTCTAACGATTGGCCAGTCCAAACCAACCACGTTCCGGTGATAGCCAACGGAAAGACGTTGGGAATGATCGCGATCAATCCCAATCTCACCGACCGATAAGCTAGGCCCAGCACCAAAAAAATGACTATTGCCGCACTTCCCAAACTCGCTGCCAAATCCATGACGATGCGATAGAGGTTTTTCCATCGCCAAGCCGCATTGCCGCCCAGCTCGATTGCGAACTGAGGATGTTGAGCTTGAATCTGGGAAAATCGATCGGCAAGGCGTTCGAAGACCGGATCGTATCTAGCGATTCCCAAATCTTGCACGCGGAAATTTACGTGAGCCTGTCTATTTTCCGGCGTGTAGAAAGCGCGTTTGAGGGGCGGCGGTAACAGCTCCATCATCGATGCGCGCTCCGCTGCTGTGCCTTCGCCGGGCAATGACTCGATTAATTTGGCTATCGATAGCGGGTGACCAATCAGCGGCTCTCGGCTCAACGCGGATTCGATTTCCGAAAGCACTTCGATCACTTCGGCCGAGTCCGACGCTACAGCCTGACTCCATCCAACCTCGACACGAGCAGACTCCAGTCCTCCGAGCGCTTTGTCAAGATTGTTCATGGCCAATCGCGCCTCACTGTGTTCTGGCAATGCATTGGCGTTGCGTTCGTCAGGCCGCAAAGTCAACGAAATGGCGGTACACACGAGCGTAATGGCGATACCGGCCAGCGTAATTCCGGTAGGTCGCTTCAGCACCCAGTCGATTAACACGACGATGCGGTCCAACTGACTATCGACAAGGCTCTTCTCATGTCCCAAATGAATCCAGCGCCCCAGCCAAGTCGAACATGCCAACGGAATAATCGTAATCACGGCCACGAACGTTATCACAACGCCAATGACACAACAGATGCCAAATTCCTGAACGATGTCATGGTGTGCCAAATAGAGCGACGCGAAGCCTATCGCAGTTGTCAGAGAAGTCAACATGCAAGCCAGGCCGACTTCGCGGATTCCGACTCGGGCCGAGTCACGACCGCTCAATCCCGAGGCGCGTAGCCGCCGAATCTGAACCATCAGGTGGACTCCATCGGTCAGCCCTACCAAACTGAGCATCACCGGCAATACGACGTCATTGAATGGATTGTCCTGAAAATCAAAGAAGCGCATTATCCCGAGCGTCCAAAAGACGCCTGCACACGGAGCGAGCGCGACAACTAGAACGGCGACTAGGCCACGGAACAGTATCGCGGCCATCAGTGCGATCATGCCATAACCAATCAGTTGATACTTCCACTGGTTGAGTTGGTGGGACTGCATGGCCGTCAAGAAGATTGGCGTACGTCCTGTAATTTGAATCGACAGATTTGCCGCAGGGTGCGCGGCGGCCGCTTCGATTGCCACTGAACGCAACTGAGTCGTACACTGTTCATCGCTGCGCACCAACAACCAGTCGAAGCGGACCATCAGCAATGTGGTCTTGCAATCGGTCGACAGTAATTGGCCATGGATCAAGGGATTAGCGAGCGCCTTCTTGCGAGCCAGATCGAATCGTTGCTGGGAAGCTTGAGAACGAGGAAAGACCGGTTCGGGAAGCCCAAAGATATTGAGCATGGGAACTTGGTCTAACCACAATACGCTGCGAACATAGTTCAGCGACTCGATTTCCTCGACGATTGCTCGCAGCGCCGCCGCTCCTTCGCTGCTGAAAAGATTGTCCGATTGCACGACGACGATCGCGTCTGCTTCGGTCAATCGGACCGGATCAACATTTGCGGGTGGTCCTTGGGTCGCGGAACTTTTCGTTGTGAGACTCTCGTCCGGCATACGACGCAGGAACGCCCGGCGAACGCTGTCCGGGCTCAGGTAACCTAGCACCGCGGCAACTGTCAGAAGTACGATGACCGTGAGCATCAACCAGGGTCGATCGACGATTGCTGCCGTCCATTTATCAAACGTCTGCCTCATATTCGACGGCAACTCTTCAATTCGAAGTATACAAGAACAAGAAACTGGTTGAGTGAGCTCATCTGATCAGGCTTGTTACGCTGAAAACAACTCGCCCAAAAATCCAACAGGCGTCGAACATCACGGCAATCCATGAAACTGCCGAGCAATATCGAACACTTCTTCGCGAGTTATGATCTGATTGTTGTCAGCATCAAATCGGCGAAAGCTAAAGTGCCGAACGGACAACGGCGACTCGGATGGGACAAGTTTGCCGTCTTGGTTCTTGTCGAGTTGCGAAAAGAATTCATCCACAAATACTCTGACTCTTTGCTGCTTGCTGGCATCGTCATCGCGTGTGGCCGAGCGAGTTGACTGTTGCCGAGCAAAATTGGACGTTGGAGGAGATGGGGCGGAATCTCGCGGTTCAGCTACTTCAAAAAAGCAAATTGCCATCTCCTCCCAAGTTTGGTCTCCCCAGGTCACGAATTGACTTGGATCGGGATTGAAGTGATTGGCAGGACTGTTGTCGAACGTTGCCGTGAACTCCAGTGAGCGCACATCCGCTAGCGACAAGGGTGCAGCCAGCACGTAGCTGTGCTGCCAATTGAAATCGTATCGCGGAACGTCGAGCAAGATATTTGACTTGTCCGAATACCGCGCGCGAACTTGAAACGCTGATCCTCGAAAGTGCATATGAGGTTCAATCGATAGCAGTTTGCCGCTGACGGGCAACTGGTCCGTTTGGCCATCGACTGAGTGCTTGGCCGAACCTGGCGGAATTTCGAACTCCTGGTCAAGAGCGGCCAGCGTAAAGATCTCGTGCGTGACTTGCGATTCGGGAATAAAGCTCATCGCAATTTTGGTGAGATCGTCTTGGGCGGTACCGTTGGGCGTGTAGTGCATTTGAAACACGAGTTTGGAACCCTTGGGAATCATGCGAGCATGACCGGCTGGAAAATCGACGACGCGCTGGCCGGGCACATACGCTCCCAACCATCCGACACCTCGAAAGCGGGCACCGTCCGGTGGCCGAATAAAGACGATCGCATGGTGCACAACGGCGCGATTTCCCGGCATTATCTGCACGGTGGATACCCACTGGTCATTGTCGAATTTCGGGTCTACTACAAAGTACTGATACTCGACAGTTCCCGTTGCGGGAACGCGATACGGATGCGGGCGCATCGCCAAAGTAACGTCTGCGAATGGCACGATCACGGAGGCCGCAGTGCTGGCCGTCGAAGGTTCAGCAGCTTTACCCATCGGTGCACCAGCAGCGAACCATTGGCGCAGTGATAGTTTATCCTTGTCGGACAAGTGACGTGCATTCACAAATTTTCCATGCGCTGGGCTCGCGTGCCACGGCGGCATGCGGCCAGCGTCGATCGACTCGACAATGGCATCTCCCCAGCACACGATTTCCGAATAGTCGGTCAGCGCGAACGGACCGATCTCTCCCGTTCGATGACATTCTACGCAGTTGCGTTTCAAAATTTCCGCAATACCATTCGAGTAGGTCAACTGAGAATTTGAATCCACCGGCCTAACGCGTCCGATACGGCAGCCCAGGGCATCGGCGCGCGATATCGATACGGTCTTGCCGGCCAGTGATTCTTCGATGGCTGTTTCCAGCTCGTGGCTGGTTGGACGATCGCGTGCAATCCCTGGCTGAAACTGATTATCGATGCGTCCGCGATAGAGTATTTGTAACCGGCTGTCTAACAAGAATACTTCCGGAGTTCGTTCGGCAGAATATTGGTTTGCCACAAGACTGTCGGTATCCTTGGCGACGGCGAACGCAATTCCGGTCTCGCGCAGATAGAGCTGGATATCGGCACGAGAATCTTGCTGGTTGCTGAATAGTCCGACAAACCTGGCACCGCGCGCTTGATATTTTTTCGACAACTCTTGCAGTCTGGGACCGTACAGCTTGGCCAATGGGCATTCGGTACCAAGAAAGCACACGACCGTTACACGAATATCGTCATGCGTGTGGTCGGGAACTTTGACGGATTGGTCTGCCGCCAGCGAAGGTAGTTCAAAGCCGTACCCATGGGACTTTGGAGGCGCAGCGAAGCCCCGATCTATTTGGAGCGTAGCGCACAAAACCGCACACAACCAGCCGAGCAAGCTGATGCCTAACAACATCATGCCACGATTGAACGAACGGGATATTCGTTTCGAGAATCTGCGGAAAAATTCGAGAGTGCTACTGATCATTGGGCCAACTCTAGTCTACTGTGCATCAGGGCAACGTTGCCGATTGCATGAAGCATGACGATTTGTGGGAACTCAAACGCAATTCGGAGCAGCCACCAATTTCTTGGTATGCTGTGGCCTGTAATCCAAATTAGACAACATGTAGTAACGATTGGGGAATGGGGAATAGCAAATAGCAGATTGCAAATTGCAAATGGTTTTGAATTGACAACCGAATCAGCGGGCGAGCGTACGTTGCTATTTAACCGGTTCTCCTTGATCACTTCTTATTGCTTGCTCTGCTATTCGCCATTTGCCATTTTTTGCTATTTGCCATTCGCCTTTCCCTTGCCATTCACCTAATTCACGCTCTTGCGAAACGACTTAAAGAAATTTCGCTAGTGGGCCACCGCGCGCGGCCCGCTGATCTACTTTGGCGGTGACGGCTGGGTCTTCGACCAGCGGCGCGGCATGGTGCGGCTTGATGCGCGCGTCGATCACTAGACTGCCTCGGCAACCGAAATGCTTGTCGACCATATTTGCATCCAATCCATACACGTCGCAGGCTGGATTGCTGCGTGTAAAAACCACCCACAGAAAATTGTTGAGCGAATGAGCGACAAAGTCGCTGTCGTCAACTATCACGACCAAGCGAAAATTGTTGAGTGGGTGTTGCGATCCTAAGCTGTCGCACAGCGATTGGGTAAACAGTTGGTCTCGCCTGTCGCGAAACGCTGGCGCTTCGACCGCTAGCACACCCGGCTGAATTAACCGTGGATTCTTCCAACCGTCGGGCAGTGTCAAGTCCGCAGGAATCGAGTCAGAGAGTTCGAAACGAGCTGGACCTGCCGCTGCGATTACTAGTTTCGAACCTGCATTGAGTCCATCGCCGGAATAATCCAGCGTATCGATCGTTGTCTTGGTGTGGAAATGCAGATCGCGTTGCCAATCGGCGCGCATCAATACACAGGCCAGAAAACTCCGTATATCGTGGATGTCGAGCGTCAGTGCATCGGTACCGTCGACAATCATGAGGTACTTGGCAAGTGACAGTTGGCCTTGGCCGAGAATTGCGTGAGCTTGAGTGAGCAACTCTTGGGGGCGACAGGATCGTTGATAGGGCGTATACCGCTCGCTGCCAATTGCGAGCAGTAACGGATGTACACCTGCGGCGTCGACGGCATGAACTTCGCGCACGCCTGGCAGGACCGTAGGAATAATTGGACCGGTCAGCTCGTGAATTAATTGTCCGAACGTTGTATCTTCCTGGGGAGGTCTGCCGACGACCGTCATTGGCCACACCGCCCCGTCGCGATAAAAGACTTTGAACACATTCAACAGCGGGAAGTCGTGGATCTTTGCATAATATCCCAAATGATCGCCAAAGGGACCTTCTGGTTTCAGCCGCTCGTGATCGACCAATCCGGTAATGCAAAAATCGGCGTCCGCGTAAATGGGCGCTAGGCCACGTTGGCAGACTATGGGAATCCGATGCCCCGCCAAGGCTCCAGCAAAGACCAATTCACTGAGGTTCTCGGGCAGCGGCATCACGGCGGCCAGCGTCATTGCAGGCGAACCGCCAACCGTAATGGTGACTGGGAATGGTTGATGGGCGCGAATGGCCTGCGCATGATGAACTCCGATGCCACGATGAATTTGATAGTGTAGACCACATTCGCGTTCCGGAACGTATTGATTGCCGTCCAACTGAATTCGATACATCCCCAGATTGCATTGCAGCAGGCTCGACGAACTGGGCGGCTGGCTGAGCACTTGAGGCAGCGTTATGAATGAACCTCCGTCGTTCGGCCAGCATTTGATATGCGGTAGGCGACTGAGGAAACACTCGTTCTCGAGGACCGGTCCGCTGGTCCATCGTTTGGGTTGCATGCGCCAAGCTATCGCAGGCGCCTTCAGCAATTGGCGAGGGCTGCGCAGCGCTTCCTGGGGATGCAGTTTCCAACGAATTGCGGCTTTGACAGAATCAAACGTATTGCGAAAAATAAACCTGGCTTGGTCTAGTGTTCCAAAAATATTGCAAGCTACGGGAAAATGGCAGGTTTTTACGCGGGTGAACAGTACTGCTGGACCGCGATTTTGGTAAACTCTTCGCTGAATTTCAGCGATTTCCAAGTGCGGATCGACTTCATCGTCAACCTGAATTGCTTTGCCATGGCGGAGCAAGTCGTCGATCACCTGGCGTGTGCTTCGATACATTAGGCGGTTCAACTTTATGCGAAATGATTGGCCAGTTCTTATCATCATCGGCGATGCGGCGGAAACGCTGGATACGATGTATCCCTATTATCGTCTCCAAGAAGCCGGTTTTCGCCCGATCGTTGCCGGTCCCGAACGCAAACGATACCAAATGGTCTTGCACGAGGTGAAACCAGGCTGGACGATTACTAAAGAATGGGAAGGATACACGATCGAAGCCAATGTTGCATTTGCGGAGATAAAACCGGAAGAATATCTCGGCATTTTATTTTCTGGAGGCCGAGCACCGGAATACATTCGTTACGATCAAGATCTAATGCGCGTTACGAAGTACTTTTTCGCCAACAATCTGCCTGTGGCCAGCGTGTGCCACGGTGTCGAAATCCCTGCTGCCGCTGATTGCGTGCGCGGTCGCAAAATGGCCACGGTCCCCAAATGCAAATTTGATTTGGAAATCTGCGGTGGAACTTTCGTAAACGAAGCTTGCGTCACCGATGGAAATCTGATCAGCGGGCGGACTTTTCACGACAACGGGGCCTATGTTGGCCCGTGGATTAAGTTGCTAGAGCAAGAGCGTTCCCGGCGGTCGTGAGCCACCAACGAGAACTTAGAGTAGTTCGCGGGCACCTCGTCGCCTGTAGTCGACCAGACTCTTTAACGCGGGAATTGAGGTGGCCGTTTTTCCGCGAATGCGCGTAAACCTTCTGCAGCAACTTCAGTTGTAAGACTGGTGGCAGTCGCGGCAGCTCCACTGGCAAGAAAAGTCGATACTTGTTCACCAATCATTTCGTTGAGCAGTTTCTTGCTAAGCTGCAGAGATTCCGCGGGTGCTTCGGCAATGGTTTGAGCCCAACGGTTGGCGCGCACCCAAACTTGTTCTGGAGCAACGATGTGTTGAACTAAGCCCAGTCGATAAGCTTCGGCAGCATCGAGCTGGTCGCCTCCGATCATCAGCCGCGACGCCAGTGCGCTGCCATGACGAAATACGATCAAGGGAGCGGCCATTCCGGAAACCAAGCCCAATTTGGTCGAGGGTATCGCGAAAGTTGCGCGTTGGCTGGCAACGATCAAATCAGCCGCGATGGCCAATGACATGCCAAACCCCAGCGCGGCACCATCGACTGCGGCAATGATGGGCTTGGGTAATTGGAGCATTTGTTCGACTAGATCTCGCAGCGCCTGAGTATCCGAGTACCAATTCTCTAATGCCGCTTCGGCAGCAGCGGGTTCGCTCCACTCAGTAAGGTCAACACCCGCACAGAAATTTGGCCCCGCCCCAGCGATGACGATCGCGCGCACTTTTTTTGATTGTCGCAAATCGTCTAGAACGATCGCTAAATCAGACACCATCTGCCGATTTAACGCATTGCATTTCTCGGGTCGGTCAAGAATGATCGTCGCCGATGGTTCTGTGACTTTGGTAGTAATCATGATCGGCTACCGGGGATGATTGATCGATTCGATCGGCCCATCCGCAGTGAATTCCTTGCGGGCGGCCGGAGTTCGTCGCGATACCAAAGTTACAATTTTTCCCGATTGCACGCATTCAGTTCGCTGGTTCATTAAACTGCGCTGCCAAGCAACTTCACCACTTCGCCTACCCCGTGGAGTAATACTCTCGACAACTGTGAGGGCGTGCAGCGTGTCGCCGACATGCACCGGGCGATGAAAGCGCCAGTCTTCGATGTTGATGAGGGCAAGATTGCGAACTCGCGGAGCTGTACTGCTCAGCCCCGCCATCCAAGCCAAGCCGAGTATTCCATGTGCGATTGGCTTGCCATAGGGCGTACTTGCGGCGAATTCATGATCGACATGCAACGGATCGAAGTCGCCCGTCATACCAGCAAAGAAAACGATGTCGGTTTCAGTGATCGTGCGAGCCGCACTTGTCCACGAATCACCGGGTTTGAGATCTTCCAAAAAGAGAAAGTCCGACATGTTGGTAGCAGTCCTTACTCGACGATTAGAAAATTACTTCGGTTATCCTAGTTGTACGTGGTTTAATCTGCTAGCCAGCTTGCCGTCTAAACCCAATACCGTTCAACGAACGTGGGATAAGCTTCCAGCTTGTCAACCTGTAGCGGAGTTTCGCCATTGCTTGCACAAGATATTGACAAGCTGGAAGCTTATCCCACGTTCGTTGAACGGTATTGCGTCTAAACCAACTACCAAAAAAGTGTGCATTACGGAATCTCGCCAGCCACCGGCGATCACCAGCCTGCGACGATTTCTGTAGAGATTTGTTGGAACAGTGTGCTATACACCCACTGAGAAGTACTTTTTGCCCAAGCAGCTTAAGTCAACAAGGGAAGCGAATAAAAATGGATCATGTGCCGTTCAGTAAACTGGGTCTGCCTGAAAATCTTCGATTGCGACACTGACGCCCTGATCCATAAATCGCACTGCGACTTGCAAGCGAACGTCTTTTTCGCGGCGCACGATTACTCCTTCATAACCGGAGAATGGTCCCGAGCGAATGCGAACTTTCATCCCTGGCTCCAGCCGTCGTTCGGGAGCTAGCGGAGCGTCGGTAGCCACCAATCGCTGAACTTGCCGCAAATCCTCAACCAACTCATCGACTCTTTCGATGGGCAAGTAACGGCTGATGCAACCTGTGCATACTGCGCGGTATCGCGATTCTTCATCGCCACAAATGAAGACATAGTTTGGGAACAGCGGCTCATAACTGGTTCGGAATCGACCCCCCGCTGACCGATATCGGCGAGGGATGATTGGGCAGTAGAAAGAAATTGCCTCCTTCGTCAACAGACGCATGAACTTCTTTTCTTGCCGAGACATCGTGTACATTGCCCACCACGATTTGCTGAGTGCATCGCACTGTTCAAGCAAGTTCTCCGGAAATATATCGGGTTCACGGGCAAGAATAGGCATATACTAGGCTCGAAAAATGCTGGGGACAATGATCGACCAAGCCGAAGTCCCATTCGATGGCATAGATAGAAGATTACCGGCACACTACCATATCGTATCGGAGCAAGATTATAGATCAGGTTTGATGGGCATTCCAATCAATGCCTAACTTCGCGTCAATCACTATCAAATGAGCATGCGCCTGGAACGGAGCATTTGTCACAATCGGTTTTCTTACAGCCGCGCGATGGTCGTGGTTCGCTCAGCGAATCAATGGCTGCGACCGACGTTGTTTCGCTGACACATCAAACCCATGTAGACATAGAAATCACGAGGCTCGACTGGGAATCGAGGCTTCAATTTCCGATTCTTCTTTCTGTGGAATAGCCAGCTTGATCATCGGCTCGTTGGTGCTGCTGGCGACCAATGCCTCTAGCTGAGGCCCCATATCTTCAAGAATCTCGGCCAGTTGTGACAAAGCATGAAAAGCCTTTCCGTCAGCAACGGGACCAACCACGTCGAGCCGACCTGCCAATCGACCGTCGGCATACAGCGGTAGGCTGGTGGACCATCGTTCCAGCCGGTCAGGCATCCTGCTCCTCTGCCAGGTCGCATGAAACCCCTCGTGCAGCCAAGGCACATTCAAGTCCAAATGTACTTTGCTAAGCTGTTGTCGTTCGGCAAACTCTGTCAGCGTTGCCCAGATTAACTCCCAGCTTCGCGTACCTTGTAAACGTACAGCTTTTTGATGGATTTTTTGGCCGGAACCGCGTGCGGGTTCAAGCATGCTTGCCGCAAAATGTCCGACTCGGCGAGCCAACAACGACATTTCGGCAAATCCAAATATCTTGGAGGCGATCAATATCGCCACGACCGTCGAGGCCGATCCCAGCGCCAGTAGTTCGCTCTTAAACCACAGTCCGCTAATCGCGCCCAGCGACACAAACAAGCACATCGCAGCCGCGATCGCCAATAAGCCTTTGTCCGAAAAACCATAATTCTTGAGTGTGTGATGGATATGAGCCCGATCGGTTGTGAATATGCTCCTGCCCGTTAGCTTGCGCCGCAAAATGGCCATAGCGGAATCGAACAGAGGAATGACTAGAAGCGAGGCGGGCGCCAACAGCGCAACCGTGGCTGGCCCCTTCAATGAACACCTTATCGCCAGCGCTCCGGTTATCAGTCCAATCAACAAACTGCCGGAATCGCCAAGAAAAATGGATGCGGGCGGAAAATTGAAGTACAAGAAACCTAACAATGCGCCACACATTGCAATTGCTATTGCCGCCTCGGCCAGATTGCCATAATACGCGGCCATCACCGCCAACGAACCGCAAATGATTGCGCCGATCATCGCGCAAAAACCGTCGGAACCGTCAATCAGATTCAACGCGTTGGTGGTCGCTAATAACCAGATAACGGTAACGGGCAATGCCAAATACCCTAATGAAACGGTTTGACCCAGTATGTCAATATGGTCGATCAAGTAACCCGTAAACGCTAGGAAAGATGCGAGCACAAATTGCCCAAACAGTTTTTGCCGACCGCGCAATCCCCAAATATCGTCAGCCAATCCCAACGCACATATGCCAATCATGACCGCCAGAATTCCTCCATACGAAATCCAGGCATCGGCGGGAATCCTGTCCATTCGGAATGCGACGACAAACGCCACCAAACAACCCACCAGCATCGAGAGCAGCACTGCTGCGCCCCCCGCACGCGCAACGACTCGGCCATGCAGTTTTCTCAAGGGGTCCGGCCGGTCGACTATTCCACAAGCTAGGGCCAATCGGCGTACGATGGGCGTGATTAGCAAACTTGCTAAAAAAGCGACTACAAGTACTGCGGCAATGATAAGCAGGTTCGACATCCGTTGTTTTTCCGACTGGCGTTCCGCATCACCCACGATCCTTCGTGAACGAATATGCGGCAAACCGATTTGATTGAACAGACACAACCGGTGAACACCACGATAAACCCTGTGTTGAATACCAATTGTACCGATCAGTTGATAGTTGTCACTCAGATGGTCTGCGCCTAGACGCAAAATGGGCGGCATTCTAGAGAGCCTGAAGAATTCAGGTCGACTTTAACAGGCGTAGGGAACAGACCCCCCTGCAATTGGCTAGCCGGCGACTGCCTCGTGAGAGTAGAGCGTTGGTCCTCGATAGTTCCAATCGCTTAGGCGCAATACCGTTCAACGAACGTGGGATAAGCTTCCAGCTTGTCAACCTGTAGCGGAGTTTCGCCATTGCTTGCACAAGATATTGACAAGCTGGAAGCTTATCCCACGTTCGTTGAACGGTATTGCGCCTAACCAACCATAAAACTTGGCGTCTCCCCCGCAGACTGAACTGGAGTTCGCAAGTAAACCGCAGCCGCAGAATTCTCGATCGATGAATTGTTGGTGATTTAGGATGTTGTGATTGTGCAGAATTTGTTAGTTACGGAGGAGTTTGCGGATGAGTTCCTTGCGCGTGATCGTGCGAGCTCAATCTTCTTCAATGTTCATGATCTGCGTGACGGGCTGAAATGAACCTCACGCTGCCGCGAATTCCGACTGACACGAGCGTTGAGCACCTCTCACGCATTAAGTCACTGAGAACACTGCAATTTGGCAAATCTTTGTAGAACGATCGCGGGCTGATCGAGCTGAGAAGTATTCGATCGATCTCACGAATAGTCGCTGACATTGCTCAACTCAGAATTCTCGCTGACGAGGGGCGGCGAGTCTTTCCGATTGTGTGGCGCTGGAGTCTGAAGTCGACAGTGATCAGCGAGTCACGCGGGCTTTGCCAGCTCGCTCTAACTCGTGAACCCCATGCCGACGAGTTGCTCGCCGTCTATGAATTGCACGCCAGGTCGCTATATGTGCTAGCCATAGAACAATAGCGACTCAACTACCCTCACGACGGAGTCATTAATTGGCTATTGTCCTAGAGTAAAACGATTGTACTCAATCGTCTCTAAGGCGAGCAGCAGAATGATTCTTACCAGTACAAGCCCGATGCGCAAGCGAGTGCGTCAATCCTGGCATACACTCGCTTGCGCATCGGGCTTGTATTGGTAAGAATCATTCTGCCGCTCGCCTAACCTGGTCCCAATCGACACTGAGCAATTGAGGACAATTGCTCTACTCTCTCTACAAGATTTTCTTAAGGTTGCTGCCGGGTTGCAGAATTTCGTAGGAGCCGTCGGCCAAAGGCTGGACCGGAGCGGGATCGTCAAACGATTTGAATCCAGCAAAGTTTGCTAGTTCCAATTCGCTGTTAAAGACCTGATCCCAAGTGAGCGTCTTGCCGCTATAGGTCGCCATGCGTCCCATGATCGCGGTCATGGTACTGTCCGCACCGTATTGTCCTTCGTTGGGAATCTTCCCTTCGCGCAGCATCGCGAACAGGTCGTGGTGCTCTTCCTGATGGCCATCGCGTTTGCCCTTGGTTGACCAGGTCAGCTTATTATCGCGATCGTAAATCTTGCCTCCGCTGATATCGCACCAACCCTTGGTACCGTGAGCGAACTCTGAGACCTGGCCCCAGCAATCGTTCATATGGCGGCATTGGCTGAGCATGGTAACGCCATTGGCGTAAGTATACTCGACGGCATGGTGGTCATAGATGTGCCCATGCTCCTTGCCGGTCCGAACTTGTCGGCCGCCCATGCCGTTGGCTTTCACCGGGTGGCCATCCATCAACCAGTTAATCACATCAATATTGTGAATGTGCTGCTCCACAATATGATCGCCGCTCAACCACGTGAAGTAGTACCAGTTCTTCATTTGGTACTCGAGTTCTGACTCTTTTTCTTCACGATTGCGAGTCCACACGCCGGTGCTGTTCCAGTAACAACGGCAAAATACAATATCCCCGATGGCGCCGTTTTTGAGTTGCTCCATAGTTTGGACGTAGGCGACTTCGTGATGTCGCTGCAATCCGACCGCTACTGCCAAATTCTTTTCTTTGGCTTTTTCGTTCGCCTTCAGGAATCGGCGCACGCCCGGCGCATCGGACGCAACTGGCTTTTCTGCAAACACATGCTTGCCCGCATCAATGGCCGCTTCGAAATGCACTGGACGGAAGCCTGGAGGAGTCGCGAGAACCACGATATCGACATTGGTATCCAGTAGTTTCTTGTAAGCGTCGATGCCGATAAAACGCGTACCGTCTTTTACATCGTATTTGTCAGGATGATCCTTCAGAATACTACGAGTCGCTTGAACCATGCGGTTTTCAAAGATATCGGCCATAGCCGTGATGCGTACTTCACCCCCTTTGGTATTCATGGCTTGTACCGCGGCGCCGCTGCCTCGTCCGCCGCAGCCGATCAGCCCAAGCTTGATGGCATCCGAACCAAACGCATGCGCTGCGCGGGCGATCGGCAAACTGCCAATCATCGTTCCGCCTGCAACCAGCAGAGACGAACCCTTGATGAAATTTCGTCGCGATGCATTGTCGAGCTTGACGCTACTATCAACCGGGTTGGTCATCACAGGATTAATTTCTTGTGTCATGTTCGGATTCCTAACGTATCTATCGAGGTGAG
Source organism: Planctomycetaceae bacterium (assembly GCA_005798335.1). Lineage (GTDB taxonomy): Bacteria > Planctomycetota > Planctomycetia > Pirellulales > Pirellulaceae > Aureliella. Next base: position 14,295 of record SYJV01000034.1, read on the forward strand.
GCCTATGGCGGGATTAATAAAAGGACGACATGCGAAGTCGAAGCGCGCGACGAGGATGCCACGCAAGCGAAAAGTAGTCGTTAGCCTAATTCGACTTCGCACATCGGTGAGGGAACAAAGAAACACAGTGTGGTTCAACACCGAATCACAATACTCAGCCACCTCACACGGTTGCACCTAACTACCAGCGTGAGTTGGTAAGCCATTAACATCGACTAAAGCGACTCAGCTAGCCAACAACAGATCAATAGAATACCTACAGCCCAATTTCCTTGCAACCAAGCCCCTAAACCGCAGGGAGGCCAGATCAAAGCTTCGCGCCGACATCGATCCAAACTAGTCGATGATCAGTCGCGTGGATCGCATCTTGAATTCTAGGGAAGACCGCAGGGTCAAAGTCCTCCCGATGCGGCCAAACAACTCCGGTATTGATGATCTTGAAGTGCTGGCTTGGCAAAACATAATCTGCACGCAAATTGCCCACCACTTGATCTGAAAAGTCAGCAGTGTCCGTTTCAGGTTTGCCATGATGGTGTTCGTTGGCGCCTCGCTGCTGTTGTGCGGCCGACACAGCACCGCGGCTGGTTGGCGTCGGCGCCGATTGTACCAGCGGGTGCGCGAGTATCCGCCGAATCGCCTGTGAGCGACTATTGCCATCGACGGGATCGGCATTCAAGTCGCCAACGATTACAAATTTGCTGGTTGCCGCAATGCCACCTCGACCACCACGATCATCGACCAGGTAACTCGATTGGTCAGTCGAAATGTAATCCGAAATCATCCGAATCTCATCGTGATTGCGGCACCCGTTGCGATCTTCTGGGCCGTCAAAGGCAGGCGGCGTGGGATGGCTGGACAGAATATGGACCTTCCCGTGCGGTGTCTGGATGGGTACATCCCAAAAACTCTTGGAAGAGAGCCTGAGTTTTTTCCAGACTTCTTCGGTATAAAATTCAGGAGAACCTAGTGCTCGCGGACGAAGCGCGCCGGGCATACTCGACCACAGGAAGTTTTGGAAAGTACGAATTTCGCTGCGGTCAATTTCGTATCGGCTGAGAATTGCCATGCCGTATTGGCCAGGGAAAACGCCAAATCCCCAAGCGTCCTCGGGTGATCCGAGCTGGTGGTCTTGGTTCAAATCCAGTCCGCTGGCAACACCAGTGTTCACCGGTGCACTAAATCGATGGGGCATTGGCCAAGCAGAATGGCCCAGCAAGTCGGTATTTTGGTCGGCCAAGTGTTGATCGGCAAAGAGTGCGGCATGGTCTTCTTCAGAAGAGAAATCGATTTCGTTCAGTAGTAATATATCCGGCTGCAACGCCCGAATAATCGCGGCAATCTCAATGACTTGAGGGTGTCTGTCTCGCAAATCCCGAGTTAATTCACCGGCCATTTTTCGATTGAACGAAACATTATAGCTCGCCACACGGATAGTTCCGACGGCCTTGGCAGGCGCCAGTTGTTGCGGCTGGGCGCTTGCCTGCGAAGTGCTCAGCGCCAAAACGCTCGCGATCAGACCAAACTGTAAACGATTTTGAGCGCTCATAGCTTTCACGCGATTGTCTAAGGGTCGATCAGTACGGCGTTGCACTGTCCGCTTGTGGTTTTGGAGTTAACTGGCATATTCAGCAGTTGACATCGACCTAAATCTATCAAATTACTCAAACATCTGTGCTGCCGATTCGCTGGCAGGAAAGGATTTAAGCTTGAGCTACCTACGGTTGCCCGAAATCGCACAATCGCATTCGGCAGTTTCCTTGCTGCGAATCCCACCTGAGTTGGATGTGCCCGTGACGCCGCGGGTGATTTCGCTCATCGATACTCCAGCAATGCGACGACTGTCCAGGATCTCGCAGTTAGGGTTGGTCAACCTGGTGTACCCGGGCGCGAACCACACACGGCTGGAGCACAGTTTGGGTGTTTTTCGAAATGCGATCCAAGTGCTTGGCCACCTCGCGCAGGATACGGAATTCGTCGCACGGACCGGTGAAATCGAAGCCAAGCTATTCCTCGTTTCGGCGTTGCTGCACGACGTGGGGCATTGGCCGATGTGCCATGCGATCGAAGACATGCAGTTGCCACATGTGCCACGCCACGAAGAACTCTCTCGCGAGTTGATCACAACGGGCGACTTGGCAGATGTGCTCCGGCAACAATGGGATGTCGATCCCCACGATGTGGCTGCGATTATATCCAGCGATTCGTCCGGCGCGCGTTGGCCATTGCTGCGCGGCTTGCTGAGCGGTCCGGTGGATATCGACAAACTGGATTATTTGCAGCGCGACAGTTTGCACGCAGGTGTCCCGTACGGTCGAAACTTTGATACTCGCCGGTTGATCGGCAGCCTTTGCATCGGCCCCAATGGACGCGAGATCGCAATCACGGAAAAAGGAAAAACCGCTGCGGAGATGATGGTGTTTTCGCGCTACGTCATGTTCAGCGAAGTCTACTGGCACCACGCCGTGCGCAGCGCTACGGCCATGTTCCAGCGCTTGGTGTTTGCACTCGCGGCCACAGCCAACCCCAGCGATTGGTTGAAACTGAGTGATGCTCAGATGGCTGAGCAATTATTGTTGCGGGCGCAATCTGATGCCGGATTGTTGTCGCTCGCCGAAGGATTGTTTGGTCCACAACGCAAACTATTCAAGCGGCTGTTGCAATTCAGTTTTGTAGAGAACGCGGCCGCGCATCAACTGCTTGCGCGAAGGCCGTACAGCGAACTGGTTTCGATCGCAGCGAAGCTCGCGGAAAGACTCAGTCGTCAACTTGCCAGTCCTCTGCGCGCCACAGACGTGCTCATCGACGCGCCTCCGGTGAAACTCGAAGTACAATTTCAACTGCCTGTAAAATGCCGTGGGATCTCCAATTCGTTTCAGCAGCTTGGCGACATGTCACCGGTGGTCCAGGCTCTAGCGACTCGACAGTTCGACGACTTTGTCAAGCGCGTGCGAGTATTCGTGAATCCTGATCGTCGTCATGAAATTCAGTTGACACCGTTGGCGCTAACGCAAGAGCTGGTAGAAGCTGCCCAGCAGTGAACTGAGCGCTACGGCTGATTTACGCAAATAACTTCCTGCAGACCTTGCCTTCGTTTTGCGTGGCGCGCTCGGGCCGTCCTTGGTTGGAATAGACAAGTTGCCAATGGTCGAGGCCAAGCAAATACAAAATGCTGGCGTGCAGATCATGAACGTGCAATCGATCTTCGACCGCGTGCAAGCCAAGCTCGTCCGTCGAACCAACGACCTGACCGCCCTTCACACCTCCGCCAGCCATGAACATAGTGAAACCATACGGATTGTGGTCGCGTCCGTCCCCTTTCTCGCTCATCGGAGTTCGTCCGAACTCGCCGCCCCAAATCACCAGCGTCGAATCGAGCAGTCCTCGCTGTTTCAGATCGCGAATCAGTCCGGCCACAGGTTGATCGCTCCCTTTGCACAATCCGGAGTGATTGGATTCGATCTTTGTATGAGCGTCCCAGCGGCTGCCGGCTCCGTGATAGAGTTGAACGAATCGGACGCCACGCTCAACTAATCGTCTGGCTAGTAAACAATTGCGGCCAAATACTTCAGTTTCCTTTTTATCGATACCGTATAGGTCCAGAGTCTCCTGGGTCTCTTCGGCAAAATTGACGGCTTCGGGCGCCTCGGTTTGCATCTTGAAGGCGAGTTCATAAGAGCGTATTCGCGCTTCGAGTTCAGAATTCTCAGGACGCGCTTCTGCATAACGACGATTGATCTCATCCAGCAACTGAATCTTTGCGTGTTGCCGACTGGCACCGATCGAGTCGGGAGTCTTGAGATATCGAATGGGTTCTGGCCCTGTTCCAATCGGAGTTCCTTGATAGGCCGCCGGCATGAACGCTGTGCTCCAATTCCTGGGCCCATTAATTACCTTACCCGCTTCGTCTTCGATTACCACAAAAGCAGGCAAGTTCGTATTCTCAGTGCCGAGCCCATAGGTCACCCATGCGCCCAACGACGGACGACCTGCCAAGATGGAACCAGTATTCATCTGGCACACACCGTTGGAATGGTTCAGCCCGTTGCCCCAGCAGGATCTAATCACCGTGAGATCATCCGCGCACTGGGCGATGTGTGGAATCCAATCTGAAAACCACAAACCGCTTTGGCCATGGCGGCTCCATTTGCGCTTGGATGCCATCAGCGGTGCATCGTATTCACCCATCGGTGTAATGATCGGGCCAAAGCTGGCTGGCAGCGGCTGGCCGGCAAGCTTGTTAAGCTGCGGCTTGGGATCGAACAAATCGATGTGACTGGGACCACCCTCAAGGAACACAAAGATGATGTTCTTTGCCAGTGGCGTCACATGCGGTGCGCCAGTGGGGTTAGCTGCCGATCGAGGACCATCAACCGATGATGCCGATGACGACTGAGATGACAAGCCATGCAAAGCCAACGCGCCAAAACCGGCGCCCGCTCGTAGCAACATATCGCGACGAGATCGATAGCCGGTTCCACGCACTCTATTTGCCATAGTTAATTTCTTCAGTCGATATATATAAATTCACTGGAATTCATTAGCACATGACAAAGGTCTGCCAATGGCACCGAACCTAAGGAGTATTTTTCATCCAAATTTTTCTCGGCTGGGCTGGGCTGGCTTTCGCTGGCAACCGCAGCAGCTTGTAACTGCAAGAAGTTCATTGCGCGGGCTAGCTCCTCGTCCGTAGGCGCGCGTTGAAAGCACCGCCAATAGACAACTTCGATTTGCTGCTCTAACAAGCTGGCAGAGACTATTATGGACTCCGCCATTTTTACGGCCAACTCAATCGGCCATGGTGAATTGGCCAGCAGCAATGCTTGGACCGCCGTCGTAGTCGTACTGCGCTTGGCGACACTCGATGTACCATCAGGAGCATCCAGCGTCGATAACAGCGGATTGGGTGTGTTGCGCATGACCTTGGTGTAGATCGTCCTGCGGTAGCTTGTGTGAGCCTCCGCCGGTCCACCGACTTGCTCGTCCATTTGTCCGGCGGCCGCTAGCATGGCATCGCGAATTTGCTCGGCGTCCAATCGCCGAGCCGGAAATCGCCAGAGCATTCGATTGTGTTCGTCGCTGCGAGCGTAAGTGGTTGCGGCAGGATGGTGCGAAGCTTGGCGGTAAACGGCGGAAGTTACCAGCAAACGACTGAGTTGCTTGACGCTGCGGCCATTTTCCAAAAACCACTGCGCAAGCCAGTCCAACAATTCGGGATGGGTCGGCGGCTGTCCGAGTCGGCCAAAATCGCTGGAATTGGCAACCAATCCATTTCCAAAATGGTACTGCCATACTCGGTTGACGATTACGCGGTGCGTTAGCGGATTATCGGGCGAGTTGATCCAATTGGCCAATGCGGTTCGCCTACCCGTCGATTTGCCATCGGACGAGGGAACCGCCATCAGTTCTGTGCCGCCAAGAATCTCCAGTGACTCCGGCTGGATCGCTTCGGATACTGACTTAGCTTGAGGAATGTGTACCGGCGGAGCGACGTTTCCAACATCGCCGGCAACCAACATGGTCGGCATGGCTGCTGGCTTCAAATGATCGAATTTTTTCAGCTCATCTCGCAACGTGGTCCAGCGCTGTTTGTCTTCGCCCTTGAGTGTCTTGGCGAAATCCAGCGTGTTCCATTCGTTGGTAACTTGCCGGAATGCCAAATCGGCGATCTGCTTTTCCAGCGGCAAACGCTCGTCGCTCATTCTGCGCAGCAGCGGCCGAATGTCGTGTGGAAATTTTTCAATGGCGGTGGTCGCAACTTTCTTGCGCGGAGGTTCCTCCAATTCGGCCAACTGATTGCGGATCTGCGATGTTGCCGACTCCCAATGCGCCAATCGCTCGCGATATTCCGCCAATTGTTGCTCACTGCCGTACGGTACCGAATCGTTGGGCAGGAAGGGAGCAAAACAAGCTTGCAGCCGATAGTAGTCCTTTTGCAACAATGGATCGAACTTGTGATCGTGACAGCGAGCACAGCCGACACTCAAACCGAGAAATACGTCGCCGGTAACGTCGGTCAAGTCGTTCAGTATGTTACTCCATTGAGTACGCACATCGCGTTGGTTGTACTCGTAAATCCAGTGTCTTAGAAAGCCGGTCGCGGCAAGCCTCGGGAGCGTCGCGCCAGGCATTTCGTCGCCAGCGAGTTGTTCGAGAACGAACATGTCGTAAGGTTTATCGTCATTGAACGCTTGGATGACATAATCCCGGTACAGATAAGCTGTGGGGCGATAGGCGTCTTGTTTGAATCCGTCCGATTCTGCATAACGAACTAGATCCAACCAGTGACGAGCCCACCGCTCGCCATACCTGCGATCGTCCAGCAACCGATCCACCAACCGCTGGTAAGCGCCTTCATCGCGGTCGTCTAGAAACTGACGCATCTCTTGCGGAGTTGGCGGCAAACCAAGCAAATCAAAGTACAATCTTCGCGCGAGTGCCTGTCGACCGGCTTCGGGAGCCAACGACAATCGCCGGTCGGCGAGCTTGCTCAGAATGAATCGATCGACGTCGGTGCGGATTCGATCGGCTTGGGGATTCGCTGTAACCTCTGGGACTTGAATCTTGGCCAACGGTTGAAAAGCCCAGTAGCTGCGATCCGCGTCGGAAAATCCGCGCGACTGATTCTTGATCGCTCCTTCGACTTTGGGCCAGTGAGCACCTTGCGAAATCCACTCTGCCAGTGCGCTGATCTTATCTTCAGACAACTTGCCGCTGGGCGGCATCTCCAAACCATCGTGGTGTATAGCAGCGATCAGCAAACTGTTCTCGATGTCGCCGACGACGATCGCCGGCCCGCTGTCGCCACCACGCAGCATCGCGTTCAGCGAGTCCAAGCGTAAACCGCCCTCTTGCTTTTCTTGTCCGTGACATTTCAGGCAGTGCTCGACCAGCAGCGGGCGTACAGTTTTTTCAAAGATCACCGCTTGCTGGGCACTTTCCTTGGACACTGGCTCGGTGGCTGGTACAAATGAGCTAATAAAGAGGAACGCAACCAACGATGTTCTCGAAGCACAAGAACTGCCACTCATCACGGATATCCTCTGAAAAATTCATCGCGATAACGCTTGTCAGCCCACTGTCATCCTGCATTAGATGCTACCGAACTAGCAGGGAGAGGTCAATTGAACTGCCCCTCTCGTTTGGGTGTGGTAGAGAGTTTGGAGGGGTCCGATGACAATTTCAAATACTTGTAGACAGTTTTTGACCGACGATTCGCAAGCGTCGATAGTCGGCATACCAAGCGTGGTCTCGATACTGAGATGGACGTAGCCGGTCTTCGACTGCGTCGATAAGCTGGCGTTGCTGATCGGCAGTTAATTCGTCGAGCACACCACGACGAAACATGCGAATCCAATTGGCAAGTCCATCTGCTCCGTCGTCCAACCGAGTTGGACGATCGAACAGAGTGGCGAAGGAAACTTCGATGCCGTATTTCTCTAGTAGCGAAGAGTATTGTGCGATGCTGGGAAAGTAATTCTCGACGGTGATTGACTTGCCCAATAACTCGACAAGCGCATGCTCCAATGCAGAACAGATTTGGCGCACGTTTCCGTGTCCCCCAAACTCGACAACAAATCGTCCATCGGTGCGCAGCGCACGCGACATGCAGCGAACCGCATCCTCTGCGCGATGCACCCAGTGCAAAGCGGCGTTGGAGAACACTGCATCGAACGACTGTTCCAAAGTAAACTGCGCCGCGTCCGCTTGCACGAATCGGAGCTCTGGATAATTTCGTCTCGCGACCTCGAGCATTTCCTCGGAATGATCCAAGCCTGTTACGATTGCTCCGGCAGCGGCGATTTGAGCAGTCAAATGTCCTGTTCCACAACCGATATCGAGGATGCGTTCACCTCGCTCAGGCTTGAGCAACGTCAGCAATTCCTCGCCGTATTGTGTGACGAACGAATGCCTGCCGTCGTACAGCGAAGTATCCCATCTCATAACGACATCCGAACTTTTTGACACATTCGGTCGGCAATGGCAGTGCTACTGCGATGAATTGCCAACCATGTTAGACCACCGACGGGCCCCGCTACGACACAGCCAATTCCCAGTGCCGTCAGGTCGCCGCTGGCTCGCGCCAATCGCTTTCCAGTCGCGTCTGGCAATCCAACGGCGCAGGAGGATGCGATCATCAGTAACTCGACACCATCGGCCGCTAGGGAAAGCGGATGCAGTTTCATTGCCAAGCGACTTGTTACGCGTGCTCCCAACGTTCGAACACCAATCATCGTCGATGCGGCCCAAGCGGTCTTCACGGCCACCGATGCCAAAGTGGCAAGTGCACTTTGCCCGAATTCAACTTGGCGACTTTTTGCCTTGCCTGTCGCGCACAGGGTAGCGAAATGCTCACAATTGCCGTCGAGCAAATGATATCCTTGGCGTCCTACTAGAGACTGAGCAATGGCCACGGTAGTCTCTGGCGACAAGCGATCTTGGTGGTGCACGACGTTGATCGTTTTACCTTGAGCAAACTCTTCCATCGATTCGCGCCGGACAGCGAATTTGGCAGATTTGTCGACAATCGAAATACGCTCTCCTGCCGACGCGGCCAAGTGGATTACCGTTCCATCGCCGATGTCGATTCCATGATGTTGGTAGACAACCGGCCCCGCTGTAGATCGAACATAAATGTGGTCGCCTTTTGCCATTTGTTATTATCCATTTGCTATTCGCTATCTGTCATTCCACAGAATGATATGGCGTACTGCCGTTGTGGAATAGGCGCGAGAAATATCAGAATCTATCGGTGAGTTGTGGTCACAATGCGAAATTTAGAACGCCGTTTCTTTGGCGGCGGTTTGGTCGTCGACTATACGCTCGCCGGCAAGTGGAACCGGTTGTCCCTTCCACGAACATGGGGTTTTCGTTTAGGATATGCTCAGTTTCAGCTTGCTAGCGTTCGCTTAGACCAGAGAGATGATGGAAAAGACGAAGGTCGGAATTGTCGGAGTCGGCACAGTTGGTTGCGGGGTCGCTCGACTTTTGGTCGAGCACGGGGATCGTACAGCTCGCCATGCTGGTCGCACGCTGTGGCTGGAAAAAGGAGTGGTGCGCGACATGAACAAGCTGCGGGATTACGAAATGCCCGCAGGTGTGATTACGCAGCGGCTGGACGATATTCTCGAAAATAAAGAGATTTCAGTGGTCGCGATGTTGGTCGGTGGGCTGGAGCCGGCGCGGACTTATACGCTGAAGCTGCTCGATGCCGGGAAAGACGTGGTGACTGCCAATAAAGCCTTGTTGGCCGAACATGGAGGCGAATTGTTCGATCGAGCGCGCCAATTGGGGCGATGCATTGCCTTCGAAGCAGCCGTCGCGGGCGGCATTCCCATTATCGCGAACATCAGCCAATGCTTGTCCGCAAATCAAATCCTATCACTCCAGGGAATATTGAACGGTACCAGCAACTTTATCGTGACTCAGATGGACGAAAAGGGTTGGGAATACGATCGCGCTCTCAAGGAGGCTCAGCGACTAGGTTACGCGGAATCTGATCCCACCATGGATGTCGATGGCAGCGATGCTGCGCAGAAGCTGGCCATCTTGGCGCATTTGGCATTTGGCGCGCGCATTCATTGGAAAGAGATTCCACGAGTTGGCATCGACACTTTGGATATTCAGGATATTCGGTTCGCCGGAGAGCTGGGATATCGCATCAAACTGCTGGCGTGCGCCAGGTTGACCGACGGCGGACTGGAACTGAGCGTCGCACCCACGCTAATCCGTTCGGGTAGGCCGCTGGCAGAAGTGCGCAGAAATTACAACGCAATCAATGTCGTCGGTGATGCGGTGGGCGATTTGTTTTTTCATGGACAGGGTGCAGGGCAAATGCCTACTGCCTCTGCAGTCGTCGCCGACATGATTGACGTTGCCGTTGGCCGAGCGAAAATCACCTTTCAAACGCTCGAACTGTGGAGTGCCAAAGAAGCTACGGTCGCGCTGCGTCCATTCGATGACTTGCCAGGCCGATACTATTTGCGATTTCTGGTTGTGGACGAACCAGGAGTACTGGCTCAAATTACTTCGATTCTTGGCCAGCACCAAATTTCGATAGCATCTGTGATCCAGCACGAACCCGAGCCGAACTCCGCTTCGCCGTGGTTGCCGCTGGTCATCATGACTCACGAAGCTCCCGAAGGAGCGGCCCGAGGCGCGGTGGAGCGAATTCGCGATTTGCCCGTAGTTCGTGGCTCGAGTGTTCGCATGCGCGTGATGGAAGAGCCCAAACTGTAGTGCTAGGAATGCAATGAAGTACGCTATCGTAATCCCCGACGGATGTTCCGATTTGCCGCTCGACGCCTTGCAAGGTCGAACTCCGCTGGAAGTTGCCGACATTCCAAATATGGATCGAGTGGTCCAAACGGGTTTGATTGGCCAAACCGATAACGTTCCCGGACACCTGCCTGCTGGCAGCGAAGTCGCTAATATGACTTTGTTCGGCTATGATCCAAATCATTTCTTCACTGGCCGAGCTCCCATCGAAGCCGCAGCGCAAGGAATTCAACTGGCCGATGGAGACTGGGCCGTGCGCTGCAATTTGGTCACGGTGGTCGATGGTGTCATGGTCGACTTCACTGCTGATCACATCTCGACATCCGAAGCCACTGAATTGCTCCGCGCTATGCAACAGTCCGTCGGCAGCGACCAACTGCAATTCACACCTGGAGTCAGCTATCGCAACTTGCTGATCTATCGAGGCCAACCCGGACAAACAACTCCCTTTAACTCGGAGACTCGCACACGGGCGCCCCATGACATTACCGACCAGAAGATCGACGACGAGTATCCGCGTGGTTTGGGAAGCGATTTATTGGTCGACTTGATGAACCGCAGCGTAGAACTATTTGCCGACCACCCTGTGAATATCGAGCGACGAATGCAGGGCAAGCGACCGGCTACCAACGTGTGGCTGTGGGGCCTGGGACGCAGTCCAACGCTGCCGCAGTTCAAAGAAAAGTATGGCTTGCGCGGCGCGATGATTACCGCTGTCGATTTGCTCAGAGGTCTGGCTGCACTAGCGGGTTGGGATCGCATCGAAGTCGAAGGTGCGACGGGTTACCTCGATACTAATTACGCCGGTAAAGGGCAGGCAGCCGTTGAGGCTCTGGATCGATACGATATCGTGTGCGTACATGTCGAAGCTACCGATGAAGCATCCCACGAAGGTCGCCACGAAGAAAAGATCAAAGCTCTCGAGGCGATCGATCGACATGTTGTCGGTCCAGTCTTGAGCAAGCTGCAAACGTTTTCGGAATATCGCCTGCTCGTTTTGCCCGACCATCCGACACCTTGTTCGACCAAGAAACACAGTCATGGCATGGTACCCATAGCCGTGTGCGGAACCGGCATCACGAAACATGCTGCCTCGGGTTACTCAGAATCGCACGCTCGCCAATCTCCTGTAGCGTTTCCCGAAGGCTGGAAAATGATGGACGAATTCATTCGCGGCAAATTCGAATCATAGTCGTGGTTCGCTCTGCAATCCATGGCGATGCACAAGAGTGCCCCACTGCGGCTCGTCCCAGCGGAGTGTGAGTTTCAGCACTACAAAAGAACGTCAAGCAGACGCGCAACTGTAAACGCTCGGCGCTGTGGCGTGTTCCAGAGGACATAGAGTTTCTGCTCTATTTCGGTCCGGCCGGTATCGTCACCAGATTGAACCTCTCACATTTGTACTCGATAGTGCAGAGACCCAAATTCCGCTGGGACGAGCCACAGCGGGGTCATGCATTGATCGTCAACCGACTACAATGAACACCAAAGTTGAGAGGGAATTGAGCATGACCGATCCCGTCTGGCCAACCGCTGATCGAACCGACAAATTATTGCAAGCAGCCCGTGACGGTAACGCGTCGGCAGTGGAGAGCCTGCTAGGTCAGCATCGAGAATTATTACATCGCATCGTTGATGTTCGGCTGGACCAACGGATCAAGCGCCGCGTCGATGTCAGCGATATCGTGCAAGATGTACTGATCGAAGCCAACCGGCGATTGCGCGACTATCTGAATCATCCGTCGTTACCGTTCAGTCTCTGGATTCGCCAGATCGCCTTGGACCGCATCATCGATGCCCATCGCCGCCATCGAGTTTCTGCGAAACGGAGCATCGATCGCGAACATACTTTTTCCGTTGGCGGCATGGATGAATCTTCCTTGGAGTTGATTGGCCAGCTTCGCGATCACCAGTTGACTCCGGCCGCCGCCGCGGCTCAACGGGAGGTCGTCGCAGGTGTCGAGGCGGCGATCGAACAGTTGGGCGACGATGATCGCGAAGTCATTCTCATGAGGCATTACGAGCAACTTGGAAATCAAGAGATTGCGACGTGCTTGGGGTTGAGCGAACCGGCCGCCAGCATGCGGTACTTGCGCGCTTTGAAACGGTTGCGCAGGTTGCTAGTCGACGAAGACGATTCCATCGGTCCCCAGGAATCCCAGCGATGACCACGCCGGTAGACGGTGCGGAAACAGAAAACGATCGCGAAGCGGCGCTCGCTCGCGTAATCAGCGATGTGGCTGATCGCTTGCGACAGGGCGAGCAACTTGAATTGGCAGAATTATGCGCGATGTACCCGCAGTTTGCTGCCGACCTGCGAATGCTGTGGGGCACGATGGTTGTTGCTCAAAACGTTGGTTCGCAAGCGAAACTTGCCAGTTCGAACACTCATGGTGTTGTCTTACCGCCAGCGCCAGGCAACGAACTCGTTCGCGCTAACTTTGGCCAATACCAGTTGCTTGAGCAAATCGGTGGCGGAGGCATGGGAATTGTCTATCGAGCCAGGCAACCCAGTTTGCATCGCGACGTCGCTATTAAGATGATTCGGCAGGACCGCCTGATCACTGCTCAAGATCGGCAGCGATTTTTTGTGGAAGCGGAAGCGACCGCCAGGCTGGATCATCCCGGAATCGTTCCGGTTTATGAAGTCGGACAAATCGATGGCCATCCATTTTTCAGCATGCTGTATGTCAGCGGCGAGACACTGGCCGAGCGTCTACATCGAGGCCCGTTAGAAGGTCGCGCGGCAGCGCGTATTATGGTGCAGATCAGTGAAGCGATCGATTTCGCGCATCAGCGCGGCGTGTTGCATCGAGATCTCAAACCCTCCAACATCCTGCTGGATGCTCAAGGTCAAGCGCGCGTTTCCGATTTTGGCTTGGCCAAAGTCAACGACAGCAGCAGCGATAGTTTGACGCGCACTGGCGCTGTGGTTGGCACGCCGCTATATATGTCACCCGAACAAGCCTCCGGTCGAAATTGGTTGGTGGGACCGGCAGCGGATATTTATAGCCTCGGATCGGTCTTGTATCACATGCTGACTGGCCGGCCACCGTTTCTGGGCGACTCGCCGGTACAGCTTGCGCTCAAAATCATGGAGATCGAACCTCCTGCCCCGCGCCTGCTGGATCCAAGAATTGATCGGGATCTGGAAATGATCGTCATCCGTTGTTTGCAAAAGCCGCCCGACTTGCGCTATGCGACCGCCGGTGATCTGGCGCGCGATTTACGTGCGTTTCTGAACGATGAACCCGTTCAAGCGCGCAGCGGCAGGATCACTCAGGTCGTGGCGCGCTGGTTCCGTGAAACGCACCATGCGGTCGTATTGGAGAACTGGGGTGTGCTTTGGATGTGGCACAGTTTAGTGCTGTTGGTGGCCTGCCTATTGACTGAAGTGCTACACTGGTGTCACGTCGAACACAGGATTTGGTACGCGGCCTTGTGGACATTGGGATTGGGCGCTTGGGCGATCGTTTTTTGGGCGTTGCGACGACGCATGGGACCGGTGACGTTTGTCGAACGGCAAATCGCACACTTGTGGGGCGCCAGCCTAATCGCTATTACGTTATTGACGCCGCTGGAATGGTGGCTGAATTTAGCCCCGCTGACACTTTCGCCGATGCTTGGAATAATTAGCGGTATGGTATTCTTTGTCAAAGCGGGTATTTTGGCCGGAACTTTTTATGTGCAAGCGGCGTGCCTGTTCGCGTCGAGTATCTTGATGGCAATTATGCCTAATATCGCACATATCATTTTCGGGTTAATCTCTGCGGCTTGCTTTTTTGTGCCAGGACTGAAGTACTATCGTCAACGACGCCAATCACTGACTTAATGAACGAGTGGATTCCATGTTCGCACGAACATACTTTCGAATCAGATCTGTCTTGATGGTTATGCTCATGATGAGCTGCACCTCCGCGCTGGCTCAACAAACAGTGCAGGGTGAAACAACTGAGCCGGCGCAGCGCGAAACGACTGCCGCCGAAACCAGCGGAGAATTGATCGATCCTTTTTCCCTAGTCGGCGAGCAAGAGAACGCAAAGGCTCGTGAGCCGATCGGCCAAGGATCGTCATCGACCCAAGAGCCTACAAGAACTGACTCGACTGACCATCAGCAAGCTCTATCAAAACCAGCGGCAGCGAGCGATCCAGCCGCGATCAAGGCTGAGGTTAACACTCTCAAAGAGTTCGACCAGCCCGCAGCACAGCCCAGAGATTTGGCCGCAAAAGCGCCGCCCAAAAATGATCGAGAACCTCAACCAGAAGATGTGGTATTAAACGGGAAATACAAACGAGCGTATGTCATCGACCTCCGAGGCGATATCTTCGGGCTGATGCGCTGGTACCTGGAGAATCGGCTGGCGCGTGCAAAAAACTCAGGAGTGGATTTGGTGGTGCTGCGCATCAAGAGTCCAGGTGGATCTCTGGAACATTCCATTGCCATGGCGCAAGCGGTTCGCGGAGTGGATTGGGCTACGACCATCGCCTTCGTCTCAGAGGAGGCGATCAGCGGTGCGGCGATTATTTCTTTGGGATGTGATCGGATCTATATGCAACCGCGCGCTTTGATTGGTGATGCGGGACCGGTTCGCATGGATCCCAACGGCCAGTTTCAACATGCGGAAGAGAAAATCTTGAGTTATCTCGCCAGTGCCGTGCGCGAACTCGCCACGTCCCAAAAGCGCCCGCCCGCGATCGCAGAAGCAATGGTGGACCGAACGCTGAAGGTCTTCGAAGCAACTCATAAGAAAACTGGCGCGAAGACGTTTTTATCTGAAGGCGAATTGCAGCAACCTGAGAATCAAGAAGCCTATGATCGAGGAAACGATATTGCTGAAGCCGGACACGACCGATTTCTGACCGTCAATGGCCAGCGAGCATTGGAGTTGCAGTTGGCCGAAGGTACCTTCGAAAGCGAACAAGAGTTGTTTAAGAATCTCAAGTTCGACGTATTGGAGCAAACCGACATGCGCTGGATCGATCGCCTGGTCTATGCTCTTAATCGACCCTGGCTGACCGGATTGTTGCTCGTGGTTGGATTGATTGGACTGTATCTCGAGTTCAGCGTGCCCGGGATGAGCGTCGCGGGGATGGTGTCGCTGATCAGCTTTGGCATTTTCTTTTGGAGCCATGCGCTGGGCGGAACTTCCGGATGGTTGGAGGTGATCCTATTCGCGCTGGGAGTCATTTGCTTGGGCACCGAGTTATTTGTGTTTCCCGGCTTCGGCATATTTGGCTTGACCGGCCTGCTGCTCATGGGCCTGTCGTTAGTGATGGCAAGCCAGGACTTTGTCGTACCAAACTCCGATATTCAGTGGAATGAACTGCAAAGAAACTTGTTGATCGTAGGTGGTTCGATCGCGGGCGTTACCGGACTGCTGCTGGTGCAACTGCTGTATTTCGACTCGCTGCCAGGGTTGAACATTCTCAAACTGAACGCACCTGATGAAGATTCTTCTGCCGCTGCCGCGCAATCGCTAGCCACGTCGAGTGCTTCTGCCGACGCGAGCTTACCCGCGCCAGGCGCCATTGGAATCGCCGAGAGCGTTCTTCGTCCGGCCGGCAAAGCTCGTTTTGAAACTCAGTTAGTAGACGTGCTCACCGAAGGAGACTTCGTCGATCCTGGCACCCCGATCGAGATCATTCGTCGAGAAGGCAATCGCATCATCGTGCGCAAAGCGACCGGATAGAAATTGTAGAACAGATCGTCCCGCATGTTCATGGGCCAGTAGTATGTTTGAGTCGGCTCCATGAACATGGCGTTGAGCAAGTAATAGCCGCTCTCGCATTGCGCAAACTCGATTATCTGTTGATAAACTGAATAGCGAGTCCGGCCCATGAACATTCGAGACGGGCAGTTCTGCAATTGGGCGTAAACCTACGTTTTAACATTGATTGTCACCGTGGGAACCTCGACTGAACTAATCAATAAATCAGTACCGGCAGAGAACTCATGCAACGAATCGCCATCAAACAACTAACTGCATCGAATCGTCCGAGCGCTGTCCGTTTTCTCGGAGCTGCTCTTTTCAACTGGTGTGGAATATGGTTATCCCTCCTGATCGCGGATTCCGCACCCGCGCAGAATTTCGCACCTGCATTTCAGATCATCGAAACAGCCATTTCCAACGGAAAAATTCCTGGCGCTTCGGTGCTCATCATGCGGCACGGTAAAGTGCTCCAGCAACGTGCTTTGGGTGTTTGTGAGATCGAGCCAAAACGACCATTTCAAACCGATACGATTTGCTGGATCGCTTCGATCACCAAGCCAATTACGGCTGCGGCCGCGATGAAGTTGGTGGAACGAGGCAAGCTGAAGTTGGACACTCCAATTGAGGCTTATCTTCCTCAGTTCGCGACGATGGCGACTCGAGATGGCAAGCTGCATGCTGTAACCGTTCGCCAGCTCATGTCGCACACGTCAGGCATTCCGGCGTCAGTCCCGTTACGGGAGCCAAACTTCTTCACGCAGCGTTGGTTTGCTCACGGCTTGCCTGAAGTGGTCGACGCAATCGCCACTCGTCCGCTCGAATTCGCACCGGGCTCGCACGTCAACTATTCAAACGCCGCACCTTACATATTGGGACGCATCATCGAAGTGTGTTCGGGCCAAGCGTTTGGCGATTTCGTGCACAGCGAGATTCTTCAGCCGCTAGGAATGCGCGATACCGGATTTTCGGTAGCTGCCGACCAGGCCAGTCGCACTGCAATCGTCTACCGCCGCGAGAAAAACGAACTGTCCATTTATTGCCGATATGACCCGACTTGGAGGGTACATATGACCATGCCCGACGGTGGCCTGTTTTCAACTCCCCAGGACATCGCGATTTTCGCCAACTCGTTTCTCGCCAAAGATTCACCGATCCTGCGCGCCGAAACCGTCAGCATGATGTTAAGTCCACAAAGCACCGGCTATGGATTAGGCTGGATTCTCGACAAAGAGAATCAATTCAGCCATTGGGGATCGAGCGGAACTCTGGTCTGGGCCGACCGCAGCCATGGAGTCGTAGGCGTTTTCTTTTCCCAAATCCAGGACTTCAATCTGCTTGCCGAACTCCGCAATCGATTCCGAAACGCAGTTGACGCTGCCATTGAATCCAACTAACTGCACTACTGAACTGCTAAGTGACTCTCGGCAAGCGTTCGACCTTGTCGAAACTTCAGCTCCGCTTGTGCGTTTGCGTATTCTGCCTGCGATCGCATTAGGTCGGCTTGGGCTGTTGCGTTGGCCGCGATCGCTTGCGCAAGTTGCACGGAATGTTCGATTTGGAAGTCGGCAAATTGCTGCGCAATGATAGCCTCCGACCGCTGAGCAGAAATGCTCATCAGTTGTTTGCGTATCTCGAAGGTATCGTAGATTATTTGCAAATCTCTAGATGTCTGCTCGATTTCTCGTCGCGCTTCGCTGCCGTGGTCCGTTTTTAGCATCGCCAACTTTTGAAGTTGCAATTTCAAATTCAATTCTCTGGTTCTGGCTAGTCTGCGCCCAGCCACTGAGGATAGTTCCAGCCTAAAATCCCAGCCCGTATGGTCATTTTGAAATAGATTCTCGTATGCGCTTGCGGTGTCGCGATCGGGGCCAGGAATTCCTTCTGCGAATAACTTGTCTCCAAAACCATTAATGTTATAACCGGATACAAAGTCGAGCTGAGCCCGGTTTAGATTTCGAGCAGCAATCAATTGATTTCGTAAGCTCTGTTCTCGAATGGCGAGCAATTGAAAGTCTGGGCGATTCAGCAGTGCGAATTCGACAGCAGATTCGACGTCGACAATGATGGGTGTTGGTGAGTCTATGGGTGCCATGTGCAGTTCGCTCGATATTTCCTGCACACCCATTAATCTACTAAGCCGGGTAGCGATTGTTTGATTATTCCTCAGTTCAGTCGACCGATCAGCGGCAATGTTATAATATGCTTGTTGAATATCCAGCAGGTCCTTACTCCCACCCTTGGATTTACTGTCAACGGCAACTGTAGCCTGCTGCAGAATTGAGGCGAGCTCGCCTTGAAAAAAATCATAAAACTTCAATATGGCGCTAGATACAACTAATTGGTCATACAGAATCTCAACGTCATGCAGCAACTGCGAGACGGCCAACGATAGCAGGATCTTTGCTTCTTGCGTCTGAACTTTCGCGATCAATACGCCCTGGCTGACGCCAGTGACACCATTGATAGAATCTCCAATGGGACCTGCGATCGAGGTCACTTGGCGACCTGCTCCTGCAAGCAGCGGTTGTCGAAGCTCCGCTCGCAACGACCCGGCGAAGGACGATGGGTAGAAAGTGTCGCGAACATTGCTCGCCGAATAGTCCCATTCATGGGATAGTCGCACCTGTCCTCCCCAAAGAGAATTCTTGGTCATCCCAAGGTTATACAAACCGGTTCTGGATTGTAGGGTTCCCCCGGGCGGAATTCCTCCCGACAGAAATCGGTTGTTCTGGATCAATTCATTTTCGCCGATCCCAATTTGTTTGCTCCAACGCCAATCAAAGTCGGACAGGGCCGCTGCGGTACCTCGCTGACCATACAAAAATCCCGAATCGGTGATCATCGGGTCCAAACGACTGGCAGTAGTGTCGATAAATCCACTGTTGATCGGCGACAAAAAATCAGCGTCACGCCTAACGATGGCGCTGTTAGAAAGCGCTAACCGTTTCGCTTGCTCTAGCGTCAAGAGATTCTGAAAATGGGCAGTTACGTGGAGAGCATTCGTGGGGATTTCCAAAGTCGATTCATTTTGGAAATTCTGGTTTACATCAATCGGATCCTGGTCCACTTGATTGATCACGCTGGCTTGCAACACCTGGCCTGCAAAGTCGACATTTGTTTGCTCCAGTGCAAGGGGGTTGATTAGGGCGTGTTCCTGTTGCGATTTAATCGATTCTGTCGTAGCCTGGGGGAACGCGAGATCTTCGTTATGTTCCCGAGGCACTCTGGCAATTTTAGGGAACGAATGACATCCGACGGCCAACGCAATGAATGCGAGCGTAGAGGGCAGCAGCAAGTGGCGTGACGTGAAAAACATGAAGACGCTTGCGATGATTAGCTAGCACACAATTGGCATTCACGGAAAATTCCGAACATCGCAACATACTTCGAATCTATGCCCCCTCTATTTTCATAAGTATTGTGTTCGCCACTTGCCCTTACCTATCCGTCACAAGCAGAAGATTACTTAGTAGCGCTCAAGAAATAAGTGTCAGGTACGCGTGGCACCTGACACGGTGCCATTCGTACCTGACACTTTTTTCTCGACTATTCCTTAGATTCCTTGTTGGGTTCACCTTGAGCAGTTATGACTCGCGCAGTTATAGTTTCACCTTCCATTAGCCCAACGTTCGAGGTTGCTTGTCCCCAAACGCGAATCAGTTTTTGTACCTGTTGCGCTCCAATATCAACGAAACCCACAGAAAACGCGGTTTGACGGCCGTTGGACTGGACCACCATTATCTTGTCACCCACATGAACCTGCTTTGCATCTGCCAAGCTCAAATAGCCCTCGACACGCATCATGGAGACATCGACGATTTGCGCGACTGGTCTGGTTGTATCAGTTGTAGTTCCGACGCTCATGTAACGACGCGTTACAATTCCCGCAAACGGTGCTCGCAAAATAGTCGCCTCATAGGTCGATTTGGCCACTGCCAACTCGAGTGCTGCAATTCGTTTCTCGTATTCCTTTTCGGCAAGCTCCGCCTGGGCAAGCTCTAAATCCAGTTCTAATCGGCGAGTCTCTTGTGCAGGAATCGTGCGCGCGTGTTTTCGGTTCGCATCTTCGGCAGCTTCCTTGGCTCGCTTAGCGGCAGAAACTCGAACTCTTGCCGTTTGCAGTGGTTCGTCAGCCAACGATTTCGCCGTTTGCAGATCGAGTTGAGCCTTCTCGTGATCGTTCTCGATTTCGGCCAGCACTTCACCAAGCGCCACAGATTTACCTTCTTCAAATCGTATCTTTCGCAGTCGCCCGGACGCTGGAAATCCCAATTCAGCGCGATCTGGATGTCGTAGTAGTGGCTGACGCAACTCTATCGTCTCGTCAGCAGCAACCTCCGTCATGACCATGCAATTGAGAACGACAATGGCCAGTATCAAAGTTTTCACTTGGAAACCTAAATCTAGATTTGGCAACCTATTGTCCGATATTCTTGGAAAGTGAAATTGCGAATAATGTATCCATCGCCTGTAGGAACTTGGCACCATAGCGCGAAAGGGATGCATGGTCAAACGCCCACTGTTGGGCACAGTCAGCGATTCGCTTGCGCGCGGTCTCATCGTCAAATAGACGATTGCTGTAATTCACGAAGTCGTCACGATCATCACATAGCATGCCGCTTTCCCCATGTTTAATCAAATCAATAATTCCGCCCTTTCTCTCGGCCACAATGGGAACTCCTGCAGCCATTGCCTCTAGTATATTCATGGGACATGTCTCAGCAAAATCGTGACGCGTTTGGTAAAGGTAGATTTCGGGGTATCGCAAAAATTCAGTGACTCGCAAGCTACCAAACGGCAAGAACCAGTACGAATTCGCAAGTCGGCGCACGTTGGCGCCTACGTAGTCCACCAACTTTGGAAGCGATCCCAAAACCATCATGGTCAACCGTGATGGCTGTATCGCTTCAGCTACCACGAAGAAGTCATCGGAAAACTTGATGGACACCGCCCGCGAATGTCTGCCCACAGTATGCCGCAATGGGGTGCGCCGAATGTCGAAAAAGGAAGTGTCTACCGGATTAATAAGTACGCAACCGCTGCTGAACGGGATGTTCACGCCAGTTTGGTTGCGCGACTCCTCGGACAAAAAAACGTATTTTGCACCCAAGATAAGTGGCAGCTCGGTATGCCAATGATTGACAATTACTGTTGAACTTAAGACTCGCGAAGGCAAATTGCGAAAATCACTTTCGCTCATCGGTGGATAATAGTGAAAACAGTGAAGGTCGGCATTCTGCTGCGCAATGCTTGTGCTGGCCTCCGTAGGATCGATTCGCAGCAATCGCACGTTGGGTAGCTCCGACAAGCTGTCGGAAATCCAACTACGGGCGTAGCGACTAAATATGAGCACATGTTCGTGTTCAGCCAGCGCGCGAGCTGTGTGCAAAATCACAACTTCCGCGCCGCCAATCAACAAGTCGTAAAAGCGATGAACGATTTTCAATTCAAGTGCCTTCCGTTGTCTACTACCGACGCGCGGCAATTCTCCAAGCGGTTCCCAATGTATCCAAACGAAACTTGCGCTGAGCACGCAGTCTCTCGAGTTCATTGGCCACTGGAGGTCGATCGTAACAGTGTCCTATTAGGATCGCACCGGGGAACAAATCTATCGCTGCGATCAGCGCCACCAACATCTCGGGACAGTCCGTAATGGCATTAAAGAACAATACGCTTGGCCGAATGCCGCTGTCCGCGATCTCGTGCAATCCTTTAAGAAAGTCCATCCGCAGCGGGATTATCTGATTTTGAAAATCCCAGCTCTCTGCAATGAACGCTTCAAATAAGTTCTCTCGCTCACAGTTTCCTTCCAACTCCGGTTCTGAGAACGGGTATCCTTCCCACGGGTCAAGGCAAATCAGGTAGGCATGCTCCGCCAAGTCGAGAATGTATCTCGAGCTGCGACCAATCCAACAACCGAGCTCGAGAATGCACTGATCGTCCAGTTTGATAGTGTCCGCCAATGCCCTTCGTACAGATGGCAAGAGCCACATTCTGTCTCCAATTACAGAAGTCTGAGGTTTGATTTCTGGCCAGGGAAAGCGCGAAGCCAAATTCTTGAGGCTGCCCTCGTCATTCTGGGAAGTCTCGGATCTCGTTGCCCGGACATCTCGAAAGTTCATAGAAAAACTGTCGTATCGTGGTCGATCCATGCCTGCGTCTTCCCAGCCGTACCGATAGTATCCAACGTGCCATAGCCGGACGGAGGTATCGGCGAGGATCTTTACCCCGCACATCCTCGCTCGCTCGCAAAACGCGTAATCTTCAGCCAAGTACCAATGTGCTTCTTCGATCTCGCGAATCATGGGGTGGAAAAAAGGAATCATCGGCGAGCCAAAGCGCTCATTGCACATCGGTAAGTCGAGCGTTTTCTGTATTTGTTGATACGCCTGACGTCTGATGTTAAGGAATCCTGCGCCTGCGTACTGGATTTCAATCAGTCCGCCTTCCTTGCCAAACGTTATCGAAGGCTCGGACGGCATGACATGGCACGCCAGAGCTCGCTTTCCCTTTTGTGGATAAATCCCACACACTATTGGTTGGTTATGTCGGCGTATCTTCTCGATGTCGTCCGGATGGAACCCAACATCCGAATCGATCCAAAAAGTCTCCTCGAATCCGTCCAGCAAGGCGTCTGTCGCCATCTGATTACGCCCTTGATCGATGGCCGCGTACCCTCCAACTCTCCGCACTTCATATCCTCGCCTTTCTAATTCCTTTAATGCCCGATCACATTCCTGATGGATGAACATGCCAAACGGAACTAAAATCACACACTTGCGAGGATCTAACCTATCCACGTTGTATTCGCGCGGCGCGGCAAACGTTCCCAGCAGCCGATCCGCAGGGCAAACCCACAGATTCTGCAATGTTTTGGGAATCAACGCGTAATCGAGAATTCGTTGTACCTCCAATTCACTGCACAGCGATCCCGACTCGAGCAACAGAAACTTCTCAGGATATTGCTTGGCGAGCAATTCTGCTTGCTGGTAGTAATCCCGGTAATAGAATTCGATGGCCTCCGATCGGTTGTTCGTATCGTATTTGGGATAGGAGCGGGACCACAGTGGATCGTGGTACCAGCCTTCCAACAGTTGCTCCGACCAGTGATTCGTAGGTACGCGCGCCACACTATCTATCTGCCGCACGAATCCCGAGACGAATTGGTCAAGTGGAGGCATTAAGCAGATCAATCGAATCTCTTCGCTGATATTCAACAACTCAGTTGCATACGGCAAATAGAAGGCCGCAATGTCTGAAAGCAAACGCATGCCCACAGCCGAACTTCGCAGACGCATTATTCTTTCGCGAACGCGGCGATCAGCGTCACGGCATTTCCAGGGCAAGAGCGGAGGATCTTCGACAGTGACTTTGGTCTGTGGCTGGCGCGAGAGCAATTCACGAAGCGCACTAAATCCACAATGTCCTGCCCCCAGTCCAATGAGTATGTTCGGCTCCATGGATTTTCCTGCTTGCTGCAAAAGACCAAGTATCGTAGGACGGGCACTCTTGCCCGTCAAGTTTCCTGCTACGGGCAAGAGTGCCCGTCCTAAAAATTCGCAGTTATTCCCGCGCCGATCCTAGATAGATAACTACCACCATATGTTTCGTTCCAGAAATTCGACAATGTCTCCGAAAATGCAATAGAATAGGCTATAGCCTGGACAATAGACTTTTGCAGACACCTCCGCTCCGATGCGATGTTCTGCCAGCTCAATTTGAGTTATTGGAGCATGAGCGCGTACATAGGCACCAAGTTCCTCTCGATGATCCGTGCGCGTTGCAACTTCGGTCAGCTCGGCATGCCTCGGCGAAAAAACTTCAGTCATGGCTATGTACTTGACCTTAAGGCTGCCATGCTGCTGCAAACTCTTCAGCACATGTCCCATCCTGTATTCAGGGATGTCCAATTCCAACCGCCAGTCTCCTTTGTCCTCCATGACTTCCAGAACCAGATCTCCTTGTTGCACGGGACGTCCGCGCAGCAGTTCTTCGGGTTGAAATGTGGCCACGACGCCATCGAAATCCGACACGACAATCAGGCGCTCGGATCGCTCCTCTAGCAATTCCAATCGCCGCTTGGCTCCTTCCAACTTGACCAGCGCTGACGCTTGCTCACCTTCCGCTTGCAACTCCGCCTCACGGTTGCCACTTTGTCGCGCGGCCTCCTTCTGGACACCTAAAGACTCCGCCAGCGACTGCGACTCGTTGATCTCGTTTTTGGTTGCGATCGTCTCGATCTCCAGTTCCTTGTTTTCCAGGTGCAATAGAGTGTCGCCCTTCGATACGCGTTGACCGCCAACCACCAGTATGCGAGTGACGATGCCTTCTGATTTCGCGAAAATCTCGTGTTGGATGGACGGCATTGCGCGACCATCTGCATGTACGCGATAGGGCGCAGGAATCAGTGCCAACGCTACGCATAGTGCTACGATGGCAGCTACCGTCGAGAAAATGGCCAGCTTGGGGTATCCCAGCAACCAACGGATGCTCGTACCCACTGATCGCCATAAAGGCAGCAGCCAAACGGATTCGTATTCAATCGCATTGGTAAATGCATTCGCCACATGCGGTGCGATGACATTTACACGCTGCAAGATCTCATCGTGATTGGTGCTGGACGTGAACTGCTCGATAAGGAGCATTCCTAAGGCTGGCCTGGATTTCAATCGCCTTTGCGCCAGATCGTGTTTCGTCTTTTGCATTTCATTCCTGGAAACCAGCGGAACCATCATCAGGCTGTGCGACCGGCTTTCGGACAAGAAATCGGCAATCGCATCCCTCATATTTGCCGGACAACTTGAAAAATCTCCATCGAGCACCAACGGGACCAAAAGATTTCTTCCTGCACGCGCCAACTTACGCATGGCCCGCGAAAGTCCGGCTAGACGCTGTACCGTCTCGACGTGACTGATCGCCAGAATTTTGCAACGGCTCCCCTGGTAAAGCAACACACTGATGCGATCGCAACCAACCAGGACACGCCCATCTGTTGCGGCTACGATGCCAACTCGCTTCGTGCTAAGCTGTTCATACAAAAGGCGCAGGAACTGCCCCAGCGCGGTAACACCGACATCCCCTTGCGATTCGTTTGGCGAAACAAGATTGTCGACGGAGGTTCTAGTCATGCAACAATTCGATAAATGGGTCGAGTGACATTTTATTAAACGATTTGAGCCGCTCTTTTTCCTGTTTCAGAAGTTGTTTGCGAGTGCGCACATGCAGCAGCTCAACCATGCGCTGAGTACGATTGAAGACTCGCTCCCAAGCGATCGGCAACTCGCCGCTCTTGTCGGTCTTCCTTTGCGCCCTCACTCGCAATCGCTGTCGATTTCGAAATTTGATCGACTTGAGCAATTCATCTTCCAAGCTAAGAAAGAACTGATAACTTCCAGGATCTCCTTGACGAGCGCACCGGCCGACCAGTTGCCGATCAATCCTGGCGGACGTATGTCGCTCGGTCGCGATCACGTGCAGTCCCCCGGCGCTGCGCACCGACTCGTGCAATAAAATATCTGTCCCTCGCCCAGCCATGTTAGTTGCGATCGTAACCGCTCGTGGCTGACCTGCTTGCTCGACAATCGCTGCCTCGGACTCGTGAGCGCGGCAATTCAGTACGCGATGAACAATTCCTGCTTCGGCTAACCTGACGCTCAGCGCCTCCGATGCCTCCACGGATGGAGTTCCAATCAATACGGATCTTCCGTGCTGGAGTAAGTCCCAAACGCTGACGACGATCGCCGAGTACTTTGACACCAAGTCCAAGAAGACGCGAGATCGTAACCGCTTGCGCCGACAGGGGCGGTGTGTCGGGACAATGCGAGTTCTTAGTTTGTAGACAGTCTTCAATTCGCGGCGAGCCATATAGGCGGTGCCAGTCATGCCCGACAAGTATTCGTATCGGCGAAACAGTGTTTGGAGTGTAACCTTGGCGATCGTTGAATTCGCAGGCGAAAAGGGGACGCCTTCTTTGGCTTCAATGGCTTGATGCAATCCACGTTGCCACTTTCGCTCCTCCATGATTCGCCCCGATCCCTCATCGACAATGACCACCGATTCGTCGTCCATCACGATGTAATCGCGGTTTTTCAAGTAGAAATACTTGGCTACCAACGCCTGCTCCAAATGTTGGAAAATCTCTTCGTTGTTAAAGCGGTACACTTCGCGCGGCTTGTGTGTGACCATAACCAATTGACAGCCGTATTCCGACAGTTCCGACGACTTGCGCTGGGGATTGAGGATGACATGCTCGCCTACCACAAGCTGGCTGCAAAACTGGCACGCCCAGCGGCAAAGAGCTTGCTTTTCGCGTGCGTCATCGCTCTCCGAGCCAATGATCAGCGGAGTTCTCGCATCGTCGATCAGAATGCTGTCGGCTTCGTCCACCAGCGCAAAATAATAATCTCTATGGACTGGCTTGGCTCCACTGCTGCGATTGTCCTGCAGGTCGCCGGCTCCATGCTTCATGCAGTCACGCAAGAAATCGAAACCGATTTCGCCCGCCGTCGCATATGTAATGTCCTTTGCGTAACCTGCCGCTCGCGCCAGATCGTCCATGTCGGTGGTAACGCAGCCGACTGATAACCCCATCATGCCATAGACGTTTGCCAAATGTTCCGCGTCGCGTTTCGCCAAATACTCGTTGGCGGTGATCACATGACAGCCTCGCCCTTGAAACGCGCGCAATACAACGGGCAACACCGCAGTTATCGTCTTTCCTTCTCCCGTTTGCATTTCGGCAATGCAATTCGAGAAGATCTTTATGCCCGCATGAATCTGCACTGGATAATGTGTTTTCCCAGTCTGCCTTCGCGTGGCTTCACTTGCCACCGCAAAAACTTCAATCAGTGTCCGCGTTAGAGGCACACCCCCGCGCACCAACCACTTTAAACTTTCAGCCCTCTGGATCAATTGTTGATCGGTCAGGGCAGCACATCGCTTCCGCTCTTTGAGAATCGTTTTCACTCGCCAATCGAGCATGGCCATTCTCGCTATAGTCGAAACCAAATCTTGGTAACCAACCAATGCCACGCCCATCCGCCCACGGAATAGCGATGAACGAGGATTCGCGCCGATCCGCGTAAACCTGTTCTCAAGTGGTCCGCTGGAATGTCCACACACGCACGAGCCTGAACCATGCCGCGCGTCAACGTGAACGACCCTTCTGCCGTAGGAGTGGCGGCAAGCGACCCGCCATACAGCGCGCACAACTCGGGCGGACATTCCACGGCGGCTCGTTCCGCTACTTCCGCAATTTTAGTCACAATGACTCGATCTGCATGGCCGTAGAGCTTGACTCTTGCCGTTGCTCCAGCCATGACGTGCTTGGAATCCTCCTGCTCTACCAGCATGACCACTTCGAATTGAGTTGCGGGGGCAATGGTGCATAGATGCGTTTGGGATTCAATAAATGCTCCAATAATGGAAGGATGCAACGGTGTATTCGTCCACTTAACGAGTTTTCCAGATGCCGCACCATCCTCAGCAAATCGAGCCGACGGTGCGACAATCCTTCCCGCCAGCGGTGCTATCACGGTTGTTTGTGCCAGCCATTCCCGCACTTCTTCTAACTCTTTTCGCAGCGCCAGTTCACGTTCCTCCGCCATTCGCGATGCATGACTATCGTCGATCGATCTGGCAATCTCGCGCTGCTTCAGCGCCGTCTCCAATTCAGCCTTTAGAATTTCCATCCGGTCGATCAATTCGTCGTTCTTTAATTGAAAGAGCCGTTGCCCAGTTTCAACAGCTTGTCCCGGCTGTGCCCAAATATCTTCCAAAATACCCGGCGTTGTAGCAAAGACCTTAACGGCTCGCTCCGGCTGTGCAAAGCACGGCGCTTCGATGTACCAAGGTATCGGTACAAATGCGATGCAAGCCATCAACATCAGCAAGGCCATGCCAGAAAACGCCATTTTGAATTTATTCATGGGCTCGCGGCGGGGCGCAGAAAAAATCTGATGCCATTGCTTGCCTTGCGTATATGAGCTGGCCAACATGCTGATGCATGCCAGTCCCATGCCCGTTACTTCTAACCGATATGGCTTCAGCAATTGGTACATGAAACCGAGAATACCAAGGAACACTACCCAACGATAGATCATGGCCAGAATCGTGTAACTGATAAACACGCCCATGCACGTTTTGGGCTGAAAGGCGCTGTGCGGCACTCGAATCCCAAAGCAGTGCCAGGCTACTGTGCTGCGCAGCGCATGTGTCCCCTTGGCCTGCATGTTCGGTATTTCCAAGAAGTCGGACAAGATATAGTAGCCAGGGTGCATTCCCGTTTTGCGTAGGCTATTGCTAGCATTGATTGCGTTTGATTGTGGCTGATTCCGGTGTGTGAGATGGAGGTTATTCTATTGCCATTGACGAATTTACACATGCACGGAGGCGATGGCGATGGGAGCTTGC